>QHUY01000047.1:0-55203 GCA_003223415.1 Gemmatimonadota bacterium | reverse complement strand
GCGTGCGCGCCAGCCAACTGCGCCGCGATGCCGATCTCTCCAGTGACGACAACGTCCGGCTGCTCATCGACAGCTTCGACGACTGACGCGGCGCCTTCGTGTTCGGGACGAACCCGAACGGCGCCATGTGGGACGCGCAGTTTTCGGGCGTCGACGACCTGAACGAGAACTGGAACGGCATCTGGCAAGTCGCCGTATTGGGTGATCGTACCGGATGGACGGCCGAGTTCCGCATCCCGTTTCTGGCCCTGCGGTTTCAGGCCGGGACGAACACGGAGTTCGGGTTCAATATCCGACGCTTCATCCGACGGAAGAACGAGGAAGACCTGTGGCGCTCCTACGGCCGGGCCCAGGGGCTCTACCACCTGAATAATGAAGGAGCGATCACCGATCTCGGCGATCTGCACCGTTCCCATGATCTCGAGGTGTACCCCTATGCGCTCGGCCGGGCGGTGGAGACCGAGCACGACAGCGTCGGCGGGGAGACGCGAGGCGGCTACTTCAGCGGGAAGACAGGGGTCGATGCCAAGCTCGGCCTGACCCCGACGCTGACCGCGGACCTGACCGTCAACACCGACTTCGCGCAGGTGGAGGCGGACCAGCAGGTCATCAACCTCACCCGATTCCCCTTCTTCTTCCCGGAGAAACGCGAGTTCTTTCTCGAGTCGAGCCGGCTGCTCGACCTCGGGACGCCAGGCAAGGTGCAGGTGTTTTACTCGCGCCGCATCGGGCTCGACACCAGCGGTGCACCGGTGCCGATCGTTGCAGGCGGCCGGGTCTACGGGCGGCTCGGGCCGTGGAGGGTCGGCCTCCTCGGCGCGCGCACCGGCGGTGGAGACCAGGCCAACGACGCCGTCGTGCGCGTCCACCACGACCTCTTCGACCGGTCTTACGTGGGCGCGATCGGGACGCTCCACGCCGGACCCGGCGGCCAAGGCGTCGCCCGGGCGGGCGGCGTGGACCTCGACCTGCCGCTCGTCGTACATGGGGCCAACCTCGAGCCCAAGGTCTGGATCGCGGGCAGCCAGACGCCGGGGGTGCCTGGGACCCCGCTCGCCTGGCGCCTCTCCACCGACAACCCCAACGACCTCTTCGACAACTTCGTCTCGCTCTACCGCATCGACAGCGGTTTCGCCCCACCGCTCGGGTTCGTCCGCCGCACGGGGATCTGGGAGACGACGGGGCACGTGGACTTCATGCCGCGGCCGGGAGTGCTGGGGATCCGGCAGCTCGATTTCACGTTCCCCATCCCGAGCTGGGACATCATCGCGAACGAGACGGGATCGCTCGTGCGGAGCGCGGATTGGCAGACGGCGTGGTTCGAGTGGCGCGTCTTCGGGGGCGACCGGCAGAACGGCGATCACTTCGAAGTCAACGTCCAGCGCCTGCTGGACGCGCCCACCGACACCTTCGACATCTTCCGCGCCGTCGTGATCCCGCCCGGCCGCTACTGGTGGTCCCGCTCCGAGCTCCAATACTTCATGAACCCGGGCCGTCCTCTGAGCCTCGGGGCGTTCGTGAACTGGGGTCGGTTCTACGGCGGTCACAGCACGGACCTCGAGATCACGGCGGTGTGGCGCGGAGGTGGCCACTTCATCGTGAGCACCGATCTGATTCGGACGACAGCCCAGTTGCCCGGGGGGGGGGCGTTCACGGCCGTGCTGTCGGCGAGCCGGTTGGAGTACGACTTCAACACCCGCACGAGCGCGCTCGCGTTCGTCCAGTACGACAACGAGAACGAGCGCCTCGACTTCAACGTGCGGTTCCACTGGATCCCGGTGATCGGCGACGACGTCTTCCTGGTCTGGAACTCGGGGTACACGACCGATCCGCTCGCTCGGTTTCGTTTCCCGGACACCAAGGCCCTGTCCCGCCCGCTCAACGGGGCCTTCGTCATCAAGGTGGTGCATCGTCTCACGCCGTAGGGAGTGGATCGCCGAGGGGGGGGCCTGCGAGTGCTAACGCGTGATGGGCGGCTGTTATTCCTGACGCGGATCACGCGCCTGTTCGCCTACGGCTCGTTGTCCGTGGTCCTGGTGTTCTATCTGACCGGCCTCGGCCTGAGCGCATCCCAAACCGGCATGCTGCTGACCCTCACGCTGGCCGGGGATACGGTCGTCTCCCTCTACCTCACGACCCGAGCGGATCGCATCGGGCGGCGGCGGATGCTCATCATCGGCGCCGTGCTCATGGCCGCCGCCGGTCTGGCCTTCGCCACCACTCGCAACCTGGTGTTCCTGATTGTCGCCGGGACGATCGGCGTCATCAGCCCCAGTGGCAACGAAGTGGGGCCATTCCTGCCGATCGAGCAGGCGGCGCTGTCCCAGGTCGTTCCCAGTCACTCCAGGACAACGGCATTTGCCTGGTACACGCTCGCCGGCTCGCTCGCGACCGCAACCGGCTCACTCTCTGGAGGGATACTTTCACAGGTGCTGCAGAGGGCCGCGCTGACGCCGGTCGGGAGCTACCGTGTTGTCGTCTTGCTCTACGCCGCTCTCGGCGTTCTGTTAGCCGTCTTCTTCACCCGTCTCTCGCCGGCGGCTGAAGTGAGCGTGGGAGCAGGATCCGCCGGTCCGGCAGCCCTGAAGACGTTCTTTGGCATCGGCCGCTCCTGGGATGTTGTGCTCAAGCTGTCGGGCCTCTTTGCGCTCGACTCCTTTGCCGGCGGCTTCGTGGTGCAGAGCTTCGCTGCTTATTGGTTCTATCTGCGGTTTGGTGTGAACCCGGGAACGCTTGGCGTGATCTTCTTTGGGGCGAATGTGCTCGCGGGAGTCTCTGCCCTCCTGGCGTCCCGACTGGCCGCGCGCTTCGGCCTCGTCAAGACCATGGTGTTCACGCACCTGCCGTCGAACATTTTGCTCATCCTGGTACCGCTGATGCCGAACCTGTCCCTGGCCATCCTAGTGCTGCTGGTGCGCTTCAGCATCAGCCAAATGGATGTGCCGACCAGGCAGTCCTACACCATGGCCATGGTTGGTCCGGAAGAACGATCTGCGGCGGCCGGAATAACGGGCGTGGCACGGACGACCGGTGCCGCTATTGCTCCCTTCTTTGCCGGATTCATGTTCGCTCGACCCGCGCTGATCAGCGTGCCCTTCTTCATCGCTGGAACGCTGAAGGTCATTTACGACCTGTTGCTCTACAACGGATTCGTCGCTATCCGACCACCCGAGGAGGCAAGGTAGTCAGTCTCCTCGAACCCGTAGCCGTCCGCGGGGTAGCTTCCCGAGCTCTTCAAGGAGGTTTCTGTGAATCGCCTCACGTTCCTGATCCTTTGTCTGAGTGCTCAAATCCGCCCCGTCCCCACCGCCGCCCAGCAAGCGGCCCCCCCCCACGACTCCCTCCAGGGCGCCGTGCGCGTGGTGGACCTCCGCGCCCGCGCCCTCGAGATCACGACCGGGGTCGGCATGGCGCTGCGGGTCGTGCGCCTCCGGATCGCCGCCGAGACGCGGCTCACCGCCGCCGGGGCCGCCTTGCCCCTCGCCCAACTCCAGCGCGGCGACATCGTGCGTGCGTCGTTCGGCACGCGGCCGGGAGGCTTCGTCGCCTACACGATCGAGCGCGTGGGGCGCATGACCACCACCAAGGGGGGGGGGGGAGGGGGCACGCCGTGACCCGACTCGGTCTCTGCGCCCTGGCGCTATCCCTCACCGTGGCGGCATGCCGGAAACCGCCCCAACCGGGCGATCCGCTGGCGGGTCTGACGGCACAAGAGCGCGATCGCTTCGTGCACGGGCGCGTGGTGTTCGACAGCGCGTTCACGCCCGCCACCGGGCTCGGCCCGTTGTTCAACGCCGTGGGGTGTGGAGAGTGTCACGAAGACCCTAAGGCCGGGGGCACCGGGGACGAAGTCGAGCGGCACGCGACCGCCTTCCACCCGGCGGCGGCCGGTCGTGCCTGCGACGAGCTAGCCGCCAAGGGCGGGCCAGTCTTCCAGCTGCACGTGACCCCGCTGCTGCACGCGGCGCTGGGGATCGACAGCGAGCCGGTGCCGCCCGAGGCAACCGCGATCGCCAGACGCACCACCCCGGCCATCTTCGGGTTCGGGTTGCTCGACGCCGTACCCGACTCCGTGATCCTTTCTTATGCCGACCCCGACGACCGCGACCACGACGGCATCTCCGGTCGGCCCAACCGATTCTTCGACGGCCGCCTCGGCCGGTTCGGGCGGAAGGCGCTCGTGCCCACGCTACGGGAGTTCAACGAAGGCGCGCTCATCGCCGAGATGGGCGTGACGAGCCCAGCGATCCCCACCGAGGAGACCGTCGCCGGCCAGCCGCTTCCGGCCGGCACGGATCCCGCCCCCGACCCGGAGTTGCCCCGCGAGGCCACCGACCTGCTGGACGCGTTCGTGCGGCTGCTGGCGCCGCCCGAGCAGAAGCTCACGCGCGAGGCCCGGCAGGGGCGTGAAGTGTTCGAGCGAACCGGCTGCGCCCGTTGCCACGTGCCGGCGCTCCGCACCGGCGACAGTCCCGTCCCGGCGCTGCGGCACCGGGAGGTCGCGGCCTACACCGATCTCTTGCTCCACGACATGGGCCCGGAGCTTGCGGACATTTGCCTCGGGCTGGCGACTCCCTCGGAGTTCCGCACCGAGCCGCTGATGGGCGTGCGGCTGCGGTCCAAGTTCCTGCACGACGGCCGGGCGACGACGCTGGAGCAGGCGATCGACCTGCATGCGGGCGAGGGGGCCGCCGCCCGCGACCGATTCCGCGGGCTCGCAGCCGGGGAGCGCGCAGCCCTCATCGCGTTCTTGAAGACGCTGTAGGCGAACCGCGGCCCTCCAGCCGCATCATCCGACCGAGCAGCCCCGTCAACTGGGGCCGCAGGCGGCGCAGCTCGCGGCGGTTCGCAGCGCTCACCCGTTCGAGGACGCGGATCCCCCGCGCCGTGAGGCGGATGAAAACGTGGCGCCGATCCGCGTTGGACCGCGCCCGTACTGCCAGCCCCCGATCGGCGAGCCCCACCGCGCTGTGGGGGTGAATCTGGAGGCGCTCCGCCAGCTCCCCCACCCGCACCCGATCGCGCCCCGGGAAGCCCTGGATGGCGAGGAGCCCCTGGTACTGCTGGGGGGTGAGTCCGACGCCACGCGCCGCCGTCTCGCTGAAGCGCAGAAACTGTCGCAGCGCGTACCGAAACGCTGCTTGGGTTTCGTACACCTCTTTCGACACAGTCCCGGCACGACGGCGCTGCACCGTCATCCTGCATCCTCCTGGGCACGGAGCCTGCCGCCAAAAAATAGAGCGGCGGGGTCTCCCTCGCCGCTCCCTCGACGTTTCGATGCGAAACAACACGCCGTCTCGTCGTTTCCTGCAAAACCAAAGCTTTTGTGTCTGTGCGTCCGTGCGTCTAGCCGATCATTGGCAGGCTGGCGCGCCTTCCTTGCTGGCCGGCAGCAGCGCCGTCGACCCGACATAGATAGCGCAGGTCTTGGTCGTCACGTTGTGACTCACCCACGCCGTCCAGCCATCGGCCGTCGTGGCGATCGTCGGCCCAACCACGCCCTGGGTCGTGTTGTACATCGTGCCCAGCGCGGTAGTGTACTTCACCGAGTCGGCGAAGTAGGCCTCTTCGGCCGTCACCAGGTTCCGGAGGTCGGCCTTCATCGACGCCAGGTAGGCCTTTTCCTTCGTGTTGGCGAACTTCGGGATCGCGATGGCGGCGAGAATGCCGATGATCACCACCACGATCAAGAGCTCGATCAGTGTAAAGCCCTTGCGGTTCATGAAACCTCCAGCGAACGGGTCATCAAGCTCCCATACTGAGACTGTCAAACCGAGAGCGGCAGGATCGCTCCTGCCGCCTCGGTTGACCTACAGGCCGGTGTTTACTGACAGGCTGGCGCGCCTTCCTTGGTCGCGGGAGCCTTGGCGGTTGACCCGACGTAAATCGCGCAGGTCTTGGTCGTCACGTTGTGACCCACCCACGCCGTCCAGCCGTCGGCCGTCGTGGCGATCGTCGGCCCAACCACGCCCTGGGTCGTGTTGTACGCCGTGCCCAGCGCCGTGGTGTACTTCACCGAATCGGCGAAGTAGGCCTCTTCGGCCGTCACCAGGTTCCGGAGGTCGGCCTTCATCGACGCCAGGTAGGCCTTTTCCTTCGTGTTGGCGAACTTCGGGATCGCGATGGCGGCGAGAATGCCGATGATCACCACCACGATCAACAGCTCGATCAGCGTAAAGCCCTTGCGGTTCATCAGTCACTCTCCATAAAAAGGAACACGTTGTGGCGGAGACCTTCCCACGCCCTTCAACAGCAAGCGCTATGCCGCCTCAGTAACTTTCGCTTATATCTTGTGCTGCAGACACTTAGCTCCATCATGGGCACACTCCGCCGCCCCGCCAGTCTCGCATTGTGCAATCCGCTCGCCGGACGCAGCACCGGCTTCGGACCCGGTTACTCCCACTCGATGGTGGCCGGCGGCTTCGAGCTGACGTCGTAGGTCACCCGGTTGACGCCGCGCACCTCGTTGATGATGCGGTTGCTGATCCGAGCCAGCACCTCGGCCGGGAAGGGGAACCAGTCGGCGGTCATCCCGTCCCGGCTGGTCACGGCGCGCAATGCCACCACGTGGTCGTAGGTGCGACCGTCCCCCATCACGCCGACGGACTTGATGGGGAGCAGCACCGCGAACGCCTGCCAGATCCGATCGTACAACCCCGCCGCGCGGATCTCCTCGAGGTAGATCGCATCCACGCGCCGCAGCACGTCCAGTCGCTCCTCGTTCACGGCCCCGATGACCCGGATTGCCAGGCCCGGTCCCGGGAACGGGTGCCGGCCCACGATCTCCTCGGGGAGCCCGAGCTCGCGGCCCACTTGGCGCACCTCGTCCTTGAACAGCTCGCGCAGCGGCTCGATCAGCCTCCACGGCAGGTTCGGCGGCAGGCCGCCGACGTTGTGGTGCGTCTTGATCGTCACCGAGGGACCGCCCTTGACCGATGTCGACTCGATGACGTCGGGGTACAGCGTTCCCTGCACTAGAAAACCCACGTCCCCGGTCACGTGGCGGGCCGCTTCCTCGAACACGTCGATGAACGCGTGTCCGATGCGGCGCCGCTTCTCTTCCGGGTCGGCGACGCCCTCCAGGTCGCGCAGGAACCGCGCGCCCGCGTCCACGGCACGCAGGTCGATGCCGAGGTGGGCGCGGAACGTGTGCTCCACCTGCTCCCGTTCATTGCGCCGCAACAGGCCGTGGTCCACGAAGATGCAGCTCAGCCGCTCGTCGATGGCACGGTGCACCAGGACCGCCGCCACGGTGCTGTCCACGCCGCCCGACAGGCCGCAGATCGCGCGTCGCGTCGGGCCGACGAGCTCGCGGATCTTCTTCACTTCCTGTGCGATGTAGTGGCCCGGCGTCCAATCGGGCGTGCAGCCGCAGATCTCGAACAGGAAGTTATGGATGATCTCCCCGCCCCGCGGCGTATGGGCCACTTCGGGGTGGAACAGCACGCCGAAGATGGGCTTTGCCTCATGCTGCATCGCCGCGATCGGGGCGTTGACGCTCGACGCGGTGACGCGGAACCCCGGCGGGGGCGAGTCCAGCCTGTCGCTGTGGCTCGCCCACACCGTCATGCTCCCCTGCGGCTCGAAGCCGGCGAACAGCCCGGTGCCCTCGCGCACCGCGATCTCGGCCCGCCCGTACTCCCGTTCGCTGGAGGGGCGGACCGTGGCGCCCGACAGATGGGCGATGAGCTGCATGCCGTAGCAGATCCCGAGCACCGGGACGCCGAGGTCGAGCAGTTTCGGGTCGGCGGTCGGCGCGCCCGGATCGAACACCGAGCTCGGCCCCCCCGAGAGGATGATGCCCTTGGCGGCGAATTGCTCGATCCAGGCCAGGTCCCGGCTGGGCGGATGGATCTCGCAGTAGACGTGCGCCTCACGCACCCGCCGCGCGATGAGCTGGGTGAATTGGGAGCCGTAATCCAGGATCAGGACCCGGTTCATGCCCGGTACCAGGTCGTGGGCGCGGCGATTTCGCCGCGCAGCAGATCGTCCAGGGTCTCGCGCTGACGCGCCACGTAGTAGCGGTCCCCCTCTACCACCACCTCCGGGGGGCGGGGCCGGGCGTTGTAGGTCGAGCTCATAACGAAGCCGTAGGCCCCCGTGCCCATGACGGCCAGGTATTCGCCCGGTCGCACCTCGGGCAGTTTCCGATCGAGCGCGAGGAAATCTCCCGATTCGCAGATCGGGCCCACCACGCTCACGACCTCTTCGGGCCGGTCGCCTCCTCTTCCGCCGTCGGTGAGGGGAATGATCTCGTGGTGCGCGTTGTAATGACTCGGGCGCACGAAATCCGTCATGCCGGCATCCACGATCACGAATTCCTTGCCCCCGGCGTGCTTGCGGTAGAGCACCCGAGTGAGCAGCACCCCCGCGTTGGCGACGAGGTAGCGGCCCGGCTCGCACAGCAACCCGAGCCCCGCCGCGTTCACCGCCGGCATCACCGCGGCGGCGAAGGCCGCGGGACTCGGGGCCTTCTCGTTGTGGTAGCGTACCCCGAGCCCGCCGCCCACGTCGAGCGCCTCGAGCGTGTCGATCCCCGAGGCGCGGATCGCGGTCACGAGCTCAAGCAGCTTCACTGTGCCACGATGGTAGGGCTGCACGTCCGTGATCTGGGAGCCGAGGTGCATGGCCAGCGCGCGCAGCCGCAGCAGCGGCTCCGCGGCGATGCGCGCGGCGACGGGAACGACCTCGTCGAACGGGATGCCGAATTTGGCGGTCTTTTCGCCCGTCTTGGTGTACGGATGCGTCTCGGTCGCCACATCGGGGTTCACCCGGATGCCGACCGTCACGGGCCTTCCCACCGCGCGCGCCACCGCGATCACTACATCCAGCTCGCTGGTCGATTCAATGTTGAGAAACCCGACCCGGGCGCGGATAGCTTCTTCCAGCTCCGCGGGCGTCTTGCCGACGCCCGAGAAGACGATCGCATCTGGATCGAAATCGGCGGCGAGCACGCGGCGCAGCTCGCCTACCGACACGATATCTGCGCCCGCGCCCAGCCCCTGCAGCACGCGCAGCACGCCCAGGTTCCCGTTCGCCTTGACGGAGTAGCAGATGCGATGGCGGCTGCCCTGTAGGGCGTCGTCGAGCGCGTGGTACTGGGCCCGGATCAGGTTGACACTGTAGACGTAGGCCGGGGTTCCGACGCGCTCGGCGATCGCCCGCAGCAGCGCCGGGTCGAACCCTAGGGCCGTTCCAACCTGTTGCACGTTGCTATCACCTCGTAGCCTCCTACCGTTGGAACGGCCCTAGTACGCCTGCGCCCACACCGCCTCCGCGACGCTGGGCTCGTCGCACCACAGGCACGTCTTCGGCGCCTCCGGGGAACGGAACTCGGGGTCGGGCAGCACGCGGATCGTCGCGCCGGTCGCGGCCTTGATGGCCGCCTCGCACTCGCCCCCGCCGCAGAAGCCCGCGTAGGCGAAGCCGCCGCTCCCCTTCATGAATTCGAGGAATTGCTGCTTCGTCGCCCCACGCAGCGAGTGCTCCTCACGGCGCTGCTTGGCCGTTGCGAACAGGCCCGCTTGGATCTCCTGCAGTGCTGCCGGTGCCGCCGCGACGATCCCCTCCAGCCGCATCGGGCTCTTGCCGCCGGTGCGCCGGGCGGCCACGACCTGCCCGGCCGCCACGTCGCGCGGCCCGATCTCGAGCCGCAGGGGGACACCCTTGGCCTCCCACTCGAAGTACTTGGCCCCGGGCTTCAAGTTGTCGCGCAGATCGAGCTCGACCCTGATGCCGGCCTTGCTCAGGGCCGCCTTCACCTGATCCCCGACACCTGACACCTGGGACCTTTCTTGATCCGTCTTCCAGATCGGCACGATCACCGCCTGCACCGGCGCGAGCTTCGGCGGCGCAATCAGCCCGTTGTCGTCCGAGTGCGTCATGATCAAGCCGCCGACGAGGCGAGTGGAGACGCCCCACGACGTGTTCCACACATGCTCGAGTGCGCCGGCCGCCGTCTGGTACTTCACCTCGAACGCCTTGGCGAAGTTCTGGCCGAGGTTGTGCGTCGTCCCGGCCTGGAGCCCCTTGTTGTCCTGCATCAAGGCTTCCATCGCATAGGTCCGGAGCGCGCCCGCGAATTTCTCGCTGTCGGTCTTCACGCCGGTGAGGACCGGCATGGCCATCCACTCTTCGGCGAAATTCCGGTAGATGCCGAGGATCAGGCGTGCCTCCGCCTCCGCCTCGCCCTCGGTGGCATGGGCGGTGTGGCCTTCCTGCCAGAGGAACTCGGTCGTGCGCAGGAATAGCCGGGTGCGCAGCTCCCAGCGGACCACGTTGCACCACTGGTTGAGGAGCAGCGGCAGGTCCCGATAGCTCTGGATCCACTTGGCGAACATCGCGTAGATGATCGTCTCGGACGTGGGCCGCACCACGAGCGGCTCGTCCAACGCGGACGACGGATCGACCGCGACCGCCCCGGCGCCCGTCTTGCCCGTGGCCTTGAGCCGCGTGTGGGTCACCAGCGCGACTTCCTTCGCGAACCCCTCGACGTGCTCGGCCTCCTTGGCCAGGAAGCTCATGGGGATGAACACGGGGAAATAGGCGTTCCGGTGCCCCGTCGCCGCGAACATGTCGTCCAGCGCGCGCTGCATCAGCTCCCAGATGCGGTAGCCAAGCGGCCGGATGACCATGCAGCCCCGCACCGGCGAGTAATCGGCCAGCTCGGCCTGCATGATCACGTCGTTGTACCACTCGCTGAAGTCCTGTGCGCGTGGGGTGATCCGTTGTGCTTGCGCCATTACCTGAAGATTCCCTTCCGCACCTTCGCCAGTGACACCTTGCGCTGCCGCCCCGTCTTCAGGTCGCGGACGATCGCGACCTTCGCCTTGCGCTCGTCAGGGCCGATGATGACGGCCCGCGGCGCCCCGCGGGCCGCGGCCAGCTCGAGCTGCTTGCGGATCGGCTGGTTCCGCAGCGCATACTCCACCGCCAGCCCACCGCCCCGCAGCTGCGAGGCGAGCTTCAACACCGGATCGACGTCCTCTCCGCCGACGGCTACTAAAAAGGCGTCGAGCTGCGTCGGCGCCTCGGGCTGCTTCCCGTGCTCCCTAAGGAGCTCGCCGAGGACGACGTCTCCCATTCCGAAGCCGACGCAGGGGAGATCGATGCCGGAGATCTCTTTGAGGAGATCGTCGTAGCGTCCCCCCCCGCAGATCGCCCGCAGCGAGTTTCCTGCGTCAAACAATTCGAACACGACGCCCGTGTAATAAGCCAGGCCGCGGACGATGCGGAAGTCAACTTCCACGAACTGCCTCAGACCCATGGCTTCGAGCCGCGAGCAACACTCATTCAACGGCTCGGCGACCGGAAGTCTCTGGAGAGCGTCCGCCTGCTCCCGAAGGCCAGACATGAACCCGAGAATCGGTCCCACGCGCGTGTCGTTCCCGAGCACCTTCCGCAGAATCGCGTCGGTCTCCGCCGGATTCCGGTCCCATTTGTCGAGTCCTGCCAGCACGCCCGGCAGCTCGGTCCCACTCACCTGGTACCTCGCGGCCAGATGTGCGGCCACGATCCTCCGATCCGACACCCGCAGCCGTACGTCGCTCGGCCCCAAGTCGAAGGCCCGCAGGGTGTCCAGGGCGGCCGCCATGACTTCAGCGTCGGCGGCCGGGCCAGGCTCCCCGATGATGTCCATGTTGAGCTGGAAATGCTCCTTCAGCCGGCCCCGTTGTTGCCGCTCGTAACGGAACAGCTGCGGGATGGAGAACCAGCGAATAGGCTTCTTGAGCGCCTGGGCCCGCGCCCCTACCATCCGGGCCAGGGTGGGCGTCATCTCGGGCCGCAGCGCGACCTTACGCCCGCCCCTGTCCTCGAAGGTGTACAACTGCTGCACGAGCTCCTCGCCGCTCTTCTCCACGTACAGCTCCAGGGGCTCGAGCGGGGGGCCGTCGTACTCCTGAAAGCCGTAGCGCCGCGCCACGTCGCGCCAGGTGGTGAAGATGTAGTTGCGGAGAGCGAGTTCTTCAGGATAGGAATCGCGAAAACCGGGTAAGGCTTGTCCTTGCATCGCAACAATTTAGCCGACCGGCGCGAACCCGGGCAAGGCGGCGAGCGCGTCGCCGACAGTGTGAAACGAGCCGGTCACCAGCGTCGTCGCCGCGCCCTCCTGCACCAGCTCGAGCGCCCGGAGAAAATCGGGCTCGAACACGACCGGTTGACCGATCACGCGGTCGTTGGTCCAGCCGCCGAGCTCCTCCTCGATCCAGCGCTGGTGCCCCGGCACCGTCGGTGCCACGGTGAGCACCACTCGGTCCACCTCGGGGAGCAGGCGCGCCAGCATGGGGCGCCACTCCTTGTCGTTGCGGATGCCGACCAAGGCATGGAGCGGGCGCCGGGGGCGGTGCTCCTGCAACGCCGCGACCAGAACCTGGATGCCGTCGGGATTGTGGGCCACGTCGAAAATCCACCGGCCGCCACCACGGACGTCGAACCTCCCGGCGAGGTCCGCGGCGGCGAAGCTCGGGGGAATGGCGTCGCCGACGGGCCCGAACGGGGCCGGCAGGGCGTTGAGGACGGCCAGCGCCACCCAGGCGTTGGCCCACTGGTGGGGTCCCCGGAGCCCCAATAGGGTGCCGGGTACCGGGGCTCGGGTGACATCCACCAGCACAATCGGGTCCGCTCCCCGCGCCTGCGCTTCGTGCCTCAAGACGTCGCGGATCTCTGGGTCACCCTCTCCCGTGATGAACGGCACCCCTGGTTTGGCGATACCGGCCTTCTCCCGGGCGATGCCCTGGAGGTCGTGCCCCAGGTAGTCCGTGTGCTCCAGGGCGATCTTGGTCACCGCGCTCGCAAGCGGCGTGACGACGTTGGTGCTGTCCAGCCGCCCACCCAGCCCCACCTCGATCACCGCGATGTCCACCCCGCGCGCCGCCAGGTCGGCAAAGGCGATCGCGGTGGTCGCCTCGAAGAAGCTCGCCTCCGTCCGTTCGATGTGCGGCATGAGCAGGCTGGTCCACTCGGCGAAGGCATCTTGGGAAATCGGTCGTCCGTCCACCGTCATCCGTTCACACACCGACACCAGATGCGGGGAGGTATAGACCCCGACACGCAACCCCCGGCCCTGGAGCTCCGCGGCGATGAAGGCGCAGGTAGATCCCTTGCCGTTGGTCCCGCCGACGTGGACGGATGGAAAGTGGCGCTCCGGATGGTGAAGTGCGTCGAGCAGTGCCGCGGTGGGTCCGAGGCTCCATTTGATGCGGCCGGCTTGTCGGGAGAAGAGAAAACGGCAGGCGTCCGCGAAGGACAACCGGTTCAGTCGGCGGCCTCCGCCGGCCGGCGGCCGGCCATGTGACGCAGCAGCTGGGCCGTCGTGTCCCGGAGCTCACTGCGGGGCACGACCGCGTCCACCATGCCGTGCTCGAGCAGGAACTCGGCGGTCTGGAACCCCGCCGGCAGATCCTGGCCGATGGTCTGTTTGATCACCCGCGGCCCCGCGAAGCCGATCACCGCCCCCGGCTCGGCCAGGATCACGTCTCCCTGCATAGCGTAGGAGGCGGACACGCCCCCGGTGGTCGGGTTGGTCAGGATCGAGACGAAGGGGATTCCCCAGAATGCCTGCTCGGCCAGGACGCCGGAGGTCTTGGCCATCTGCATCAGGGAGAGGACCCCTTCCTGCATCCGCGCCCCGCCCGAGGCCGAGACGATGATCAGGGGGATGCGCTTGTCGATCGAGCGGCGCGCCAGCCGGGCGATCTTCTCACCCACCACCGACCCCATCGAGCCGCCCATGAAATTGAAATCCATGACCCCCAGGTCCACCGGCATGCCGTGGAGCCGGGCGTAGCCGGTGCGGATGGCCTCCAGCGGGCCGGCTTTCTTTACCGCGAGCTTGAGGCGCTCGGGGTAGCTCTCGAACTTGAGCGGGTCCACCGACTTGAGGCCGGCGTCCAACTCATGCCAGGAGCCCTCATCCACCAAGAAGTCGATGTACTCTTGGGCCGAGATGCGCCGGTGGTGACCGCAGTTGGGGCAGACATTGAGCGCGCGAACGAACCGCTCCTTGATATCGATGTGCCCGCACTCGTCGCACTTCTCCCAGGCATCCGCTGGGATCTCCAGCTTGACTCGTTCGGACGTGCGCGGCTTGCGTTCTTTCTTGAACCAGGCCATGCGTGCCATGGAGGGGATTGGGAAGGGCACAATTTGGGAGCGGCCTGGAGGATACGCCAGCCCCGAGCTGGTAACTCCTTGTCACAGCTCAGCGTACCCTGACTGGCGGGACTCCCAGGCGACCCGCAGCGCGATCCCCATCGCCAGGGAGCACGCCAGCAGGAACGATCCCCCGTAGGAGAAGAACGGCAGCGGGATACCAGTGATCGGGAGGAGATTGACCGTCATCCCGACGTTTTCGACGATATGGGTGAACAGCAGGCCCGCGATGCCGAAGACGCACAGGCTCGAGTAAGAATCGGTGGCGCGGCGGGCGATGCGCAGCAGGACGAGCAGCAGCGCCAGGAATAGGGTCAGGGCGACCACCACGCCCACGAATCCCAGCTCCTCCCCCACCACCGAAAAGATGAAGTCGGTGTGTTGGGCCGGCAGAAAGGCGAGCCGTTTCTGGCTGCCGAGGGTGAACCCCTCCCCCAAGAAGCCCCCCGACCCGACGGCCACCTTGGATTGGATCACGTGCCATCCCGTGGCCCGAGGGTCGACTTCCGGGTTCAGAAACGCGAGCAGCCGATTCTGCTGATACGGAGCGAGGTGCCGCCAGAACGGGAAGGCCACGACCCCCATCAGCACATTGGCCATCATGACCGCCAGGCCTTCCCACACGTAGGAGCGCCACCACAGCAGCAGGCCGAACAGCAAGACGATCCAGGCCCCCCAGGCGATCGTCGAGAACGCCAAGATCAGCCCGATGGCGGGAGAGGCGAGGAGGATCAGCAGCTGGGGCTTAGTGCCCGCCCAGAACAGCATCGCGAACAGGATCGTCACGAAGACGATGGCGCTCCCCAGATCAGGCTGCAGCATGACCAGCACGAACGGGATTCCCATGATGACCCCGGGATAGACGAGCTCCCGCAGCGTGGCGGGCGGCTCGCGGCGGTCGGCGATCCAGCGCGCCAGCATCAGTATCACGGCCAGCTTGCCCAGTTCGGCGGGCTGGCCCAAGCGGTGGCCGCCGATGGCGATCCAGGATTTGCTGCCCGCGGCCGTTCCCGCCCCCGTGCCGATCACCAGGGTGATCATGAGCAGCAGTACGATCGCCCCATAAGCGTAGGGGGACGCCCATTCGAGCAGCCGCGGCGACGTCCGGAACACCAGCGCGGCGGCGACTGCGCCGAGCGCGAGCCAAACGAGCTGCCGCACCCAGATCGTCGCGACGGCGGTGGGGACGTCGGTCTGTCCCGCCGAATACAGCGTGGCGAGGCCGTACGCCGCGAGCGCCAGCGCGACGCTGATGAGCGGCTTATCGATCTCGCGGAGCCGCGAGAACATGGGTCGTGTCCTTGCGCGTGGTGTCCGGGGGGACCGTGTCATGCCGGACGGTGTCCGGCAGTGCGCTGGGAAGCACCTGCACCGTGGCTGGGGCGGTGTCGGACGGCAGCACCATCCGCACGACGGAGGCGGCTGAAGTATCGACGCCCAGGTAACGCGCGATCACCCGGGCGACGAGGGGCGCCACATACGGACCCTCGCGGGCGAACTCGATGATCGCGCCCACCACGATCCGGGGCTTGTCGGCCGGCGCGAACCCGATGAACCAGCCGTGGTTCGGGCCGTGGGGGTTCTGTGCGGTGCCCGTCTTGCCCGCGATGCTGATCGCTTCCCTGCGCGCGCCGCGGGCCGTGCCCCGCTCCACCACGGCAATCATCGCCTGGCGTAGCCCGGCGAGCTGCTCGGCCGAGAGCTCGAGGCTGACGTCGGAGGGGATGTTCGGGTGCACGAGGTAGGGCGTGTGCTCTCGCCCATCGCTCGCGAGCATCTGGTAGAGTCGCACCATGCTGATCAGCGTCTGCGCGTTCTCCCCCTGGCCGATGGCGAGGTTGAGAGTGACGGCGGAGGTCCAATGCCGGGACCCGTAGATGCGATCATAGTAGTCGGTGCCGGTCGGGAACTCCGGCGGAATCTCGCCCGGCAGGTCGACTCCGGTCCGGCCCCGGAAGCCCCAGGCGTTGGCGTCCTCGAGCACCGAGGAGAGACCGAGTTTGAGGCCGAGCTGATAGAAGTACACGTCGCAGCTCTGGGCGATCGCCTCCTGGAGCGTGAGGTCGCCGTGTCCCTTGGCTTGCCAGCAGCGGAAGAACCGGTTGCCGTACTGCAGGCCGCCGCGGCACGGGATCGGCATGTGACTGTGCATCGTCACGAGGCCGCGCTTCAGCGCCATCGCCGCGAGGGCCAGCTTCCACGTCGACCCTGGCGGATAGCGCGCCTGGATGGCGCGGTCGAAGAACGGGTGGGCCTCGTTCTCGCTCAGCGTGCGCCAGTAGTCCGGGGTCACGCCGCCCACGAAGCGGTTGGGGTCGTAGCCGGGCGCGCTGTAGAGCGCGAGGACCTCGCCGGTGTTCGGGTCCATCGCCACGACCGCGCCGCGTTGCCCGGCGGGGAAGATCCGCGCCACGAAGCGTTGCAGGTCCAGGTCGATCGTCGTGCGCAGCGGCGCGCCGGAGACGGGGCGCAGGGTGGGGGAGGCGCCGTGGTCGCGCACGACGTGGCCCAGCGCGGTCACCTCCACGAAGCGGAGGCCGTCGGCGCCGCGCAGCGAGTCGTCGTATTCCCGCTCGAGGCCGTCCTGCCCGACGAGCGCGCCGAGCCCCAGCGCCGCATTGCGCCGCTGCGCGAGTTCCTGCTCGGTGACCTCGCCGACGTAGCCGATCAGGTGCGCAATGTCCCCGCTGTCCGGGTAGTGCCGCTTGGGCTCCGTCTGAATCACGAGCCCCGGGATGAGCAGCCGCCGCTCCTCCAGGGTGGACACGACGGGAAACGGCGCGTCGGCGAGCACGACCGCCGGCTGGTACGGCACCCGCAGGTAGCGGGCCAGGACGCGCCCGATGGCCGCGCTATCGAGCTTCACGATCGGGGCGATGCGCCACAGCGTGGCCCGCATCGCCGCGGTGTCAGCCGGCAGCAACGAGACCGTGTAGCCGGGCACGTTTTCGGCCAGGACGGCGCCGCGCCGGTCAGTGATCACCCCGCGCGGCGCCGGCAGGGTGATCGCCTTGAGCCGGTTGGTGCGCGACTTCAGTTCGTAGCGACCGTGCTCAAGAATCTGGGCGCGAAAGAACCCCAGCACGATGACGCCCATCGTGCCCCACACGATCCCCCGCGCGACGCGGAGGCGGCGGTCCATCCGGAAAGGGTGGAACGTGGTCATGATTCGCTCAGCCGAATCGCCAGCCAGCGGCCGAACAGCCACAGCACGGCGACACCCGCCACCGCCGTCGTGAGGCTCTGCAACGGCGACCACACGAGCAGCTCCCAGCCCAACTGCCCACCCTTCAGCTTGCCCGACGCCAGCGCCACGACAACGTTGCGGCACCACGTCCCGGCGAAGAACAGGCACCCGTTGACAAACAGGTTCTCGGCGAAGAAGACGGCCTTGCCCCAGGCGGAGAGGTAGCCGACGAGGGTGTGGGCAAGGGCTCCCGCGCCGAAACTGGCCGGTGTGAGGGCGTCGCGCAGCAGGCCGACCACGAACCCCGCGGCGGCGCTCCGGCCGGGCTGAGAGCGGATCGTATAGATGAGCAGGGCCAGCAGCAGGAAGTCAGGCGCGGTGCGCTCGTTCCCCAAACGGTTACGCACCGAGAATTGCAGCGCCACCAAGACCGCCAGGATCACCCAGACTCGGTACTTGTCGCTGCGCCTCACGGTGTCTCCTGGACGGGCGGGAAGGCGTTGTGCAGATCCGCGCCGTTGCGGGCGGCCCCCAGGATCATCACGTGCGTGACGCCGGCCGGCTGGACGGCGGGGCGCACGAGATAGGTGCGCTCCCATCCCTCCGTCTCGCCCACGACGCCGAGCACGGTGCCGAGCGGGATGCCCCGCGGCAACACGCCGCCCAGCCCGGAGGTGAGGATCACCGTTCCAACGGGGACGGCCTGGAGGTAGGGCACGCCGCGCAGCTCCAGCAGCCACACCCCCGGGCCTTCCGTGCCATGGGGCGCCGCGATGCCGTAGACCCCGCCGTCGGCCGCCATGGCGCTGGCGCGGAACTCGGGGTGGGCCCAGGTGACGACGACACTCGTCTGCGCGTCCACCGCAAAGACGACCCCGACCAGGCCCTCAGGACTCACAACAGGGGCCAGCGGGCGCACGCCTTGCCGGCGGCCGGCGGACACCTCGAGCGTGAGCGGGTCGGTGGGGGCGGCTTGATGGAGGACCTCCGCGGGGGTGTAACCGGTGCCGAGTCGCTGGCCCAGGCCCAAAAGGACCCGCAGGCGCGTGTTCTCGTTGCGGAGCTCGGGCAGGAACGTGGCCGCGAGGGCGGCGGAGTCGCGCTGGGCGACGACTCGCTCGAACCGGCTGTGAGAGGTCCGCAGTAACTCCGACTGCTGCTGCAGCTCGAGGAAGGGCGCGAGGATCGTCTGGCGCAGCGCGGCAGCGACCGGGTCGCGCCAGGCGGGCGGCAGGCTCATCGCCGCGAGCGATAGGCCGACGCACCCCAGAAAGAGCAAGGTGCCCGCCCGCGACGCGTAGCGATCCGCTCGGAGCGCCATCCCGCTAGGTCGTCAGGACGTTGCGGTATTTCTCCGGATCATCGAGGATCCGGCCGGTGCCCCGGACCACGCAGGTCATCGGGTCCTCATCGAGATGGATCGGCAAGCCGGTCTCCTGCTGCAAGAGCACGTCGAGCCCACGGATCAGGGCGCCGCCGCCGGTCATCACGATGCCGCGGTCGACGATGTCGCTCGCGAGCTCGGGCGGGGTGATCTCCAGGGCGCGCCGCACGGCATCCACGATCTGCTGGATCGGCTCCTGGACCGCCTCCCGGATCTCGCTCGAGTGCACACGCACGATCTTCGGAATCCCCGAGACGAGGTCGCGCCCCTTCACCTCCATCTCCCGCTCCTCGCCTACCGGCGCCGCCGAGCCGATCTGGATCTTGATCTGCTCGGCGGTCGGCTCGCCGATGAGGAGGTTGTAGTTCTTGCGCATGAACTGCACGATCGCCTGGTCGAGCTCGTCGCCGCCCGTGCGGATCGAGGTGTCGGACACGATCCCCGAGAGCGCGATCACCGCGATCTCCGTCGTGCCGCCGCCGATGTCGATCACCATGTTCCCGGTCGGCGTCTCGACGGGCAGCCCCACGCCGATGGCGGCCGCCATCGGCTCGGCCACCATGTAGACCTCTTTCGCGCCGGCCGACTGCGCCGAGTCGCGTACCGCCCGCTTCTCCACTTCGGTGATGCCGCTCGGCACGCACACGATGACCTTCGGCTTCACTCGGAACAGGTGCCGGTCGATGATCGTCTTGAGGAAGAAGCGCAGCATCTTTTCGGTCACGTCGAAGTCGGCGATGACGCCGTCCTTCAGCGGCCGCACCGCGAGAATGCCGTCGGGCGTCCGGCCCAGCATGCGCTTGGCCTCGAGCCCGATGCCTTTGATCTTGCCGGTGGCCTTCTCGATCGCGACCACGGAGGGCTCGTTCAGCACGATGCCCTCGCCACGAACGTAGATGAGCGTGTTGGCCGTGCCGAGATCCACGGCGATCTCGTTCGCAGGACTCCAGGAACCGATTCGCCAATTCGGCCAGCGTAATCGCACGTGTCGTCATGGTGAAGGAGTGGGCGGGCGCAGCACGGGCGACTCAACCTAATGAAAAGCGGAACCCCGAACAAGCGGATGGTTGACGCCGGCCTTACTGGCGGCACGGCACGTGGGGATCGGCGGGCCGGGGGCCGTCGAGCGCCGGCCGGTGGTCGAGATCGGCCACCACCCGGGCAAAGTCCCGCACCAGCGTGGCCACCCGACCTAGGTCCCGGTAATCGATGTATTGGGGCTCGTCCGTCACCTGGTGATAGTCGGCGTGCTCCCCTCGCGACAGCGAGACCGACGGAATGCCGTAGCGAGCATAACTGTAATGGTCCGCGCGACAGTAATACTGCAACGGGTGCCCCGGCGCGTCGTACTCGTAGTTGAAGGTGAAGGGGGCCCGCTCCCCCGCGTTCACCCGCTCCAGCAGATCGCCGAGCTCGCGGGAGAGTCGCCGCACGCCGACCACCTCGAGGTAGCCGGGCCCGCCCTTAGGGAGGTCGGTCGCACCCCCCCGCCCGATCATGTCCATGTCCACTTCCGCCACGATCGAGTCCCGCGCGACGGTCGGATGGTCGGTGAACCACGCGGACCCCAGCAGGCCGCGCTCCTCCGCCGCGTGAGAGACGAAAAGAATGGAACGGCGCGGGCGCGCCCCCCCCCATCCCTCCCCGGCCGATAGCGCCTGAGCGATCGCGATGAGTCCGACCGTCCCCGATCCGTCGTCGTCCGCCCCGTTGAAAATGGAATCCGGTCGCGACGGTCGCGCGCGTCGCAGGCTGTCGCGGATCGCGGCGATGCGCGCAGCCTCCGCCGGCGCCGCCAGGCGCATCGGCGAGTCCGCCCCCATCGGACGCACCACCCGGTTGTACGCGTACGTCGAATCGTGGTCGACCGGCCGACCGGTGAAGCCGACGTGGTCGTGGTGCGCACTGATCGCGACGTACTCTCCACGCAGGGCCGGATCGTCCCCGGTCAGGACGGCGATCACGTTGCGGGCGGGAAACGCGAGCGCTGCGCGTGCATAGCGCACCCCACCGGCGAGCGGACTCCCGAGCACGCCCCCGGTAGCGGCGGCAGGATCCACCCCCAGGATCGCGCGCGCCGCGGCCACTGTCGCGAAGATCAAAGGCCGGAATCCGGGCGGCGTGGGAATCACCGTGTCGGTGATGATCCGTCCGGCCAGCACCTGCGGGATGAGGTCGGGCGCGAGCCGGTCCAGCGCCACGATCGCGACGCCCGCGCCTGCCCGATAGGTCGGAGCCCGCCTCAGACCGGCCAGCAGCGGTCCGAGGCTGCGAAAGTCCCGCAACGAATCCCCGGTAGCGAATACGAGCAGGCGGCCGGCCGCGGTGAGCGAATCGATCCAAGACTCGGGGCGATCGAGCCAACCCGCGAAGACGGCGCGGACGCCCTCCAGTGACCACGACACCGGTTGGCCGAGTGGCAGCACGTCCCGGCCGAGCCGGAACGCCACCGTCCCCACGCGGATGTGAGTCGCGCTGTCCGCAAAGACCCGCTGAAATGGAATGACCTGGAAGTACGTTCCGTCCTCCCCGGCGGGCTTGAGCCCGGCGGCTCGGAACTCGGCGGCGACCCACTCCTGCGCCTTCCAGTCCCCCACCTCCCCGGTCTGACGGCCGCCCATCGAATCGGCCGCGAGCGCAAAGAGCCGCACGCGCAGCGATTCGGGGTTCAGTGCGGACTGCCCCCGCGTCGAGGCGCCTGCAAGAGAGAGACTGAGGATGAGGAGCGATGCTCTGCGCATACCGGTAGCTCCGCGGGCGGAGGGCCAACGACGGCAGGAGCCCGTAACCTATCGGACCACGTAACTGCAAACAAGCTCGAAGCTTGACGGCATTCCGGGCGGACACTAGGCTTCCGCCCATGCCGCGAACCCGGGCCACCGCAGTGGCTGTCGTCGACCTCACCAACTGCGACCGCTGCGGCCTCTGCCTTCCGCTCTGCCCCCCAGAGGCGATTCACCTGGACTTGAGCGACCTGGTGGTCGAGGCGGAGACCTGCACCGGCTGTCGCAAGTGCATCGCCCCCTGTCCGGTCGGCGCCCTCGCCATGGTGCCCGCCGCGTGAGGGATCTCGACGTCCTCGTGGTCGGTGCCGGCCCCGCCGGGTCGGTCGCGGCGTGGGAGGCCAAGCACGCGTCCCCCGAGCTCGATGTCTTGCTGATCGAGCGGGACCGGGCCGTCGGCGCCCCGGTGCGTTGCGCGGAGGGGGTGGGCGACGCGGGATTGCGGGAGTTCGCCGACCCGGGGGGAGCGCCTTGGGTCGCCCGAAAGATCACGCAGGTCATCTTCATCGCCCCCGATGACACCGAAGTGAGAGTTGCCCAGCGTGACGTGGGCTGGATCCTCGACCGCACCCGGTTCGACGCCTATCTCGCCGCGCTGGCGGTGGCCGAAGGCGTTGACCTGCAGGTCGGCGTCGAGGCGACCGGCATGCAGCGGGGTCCCGGGGGCCGCTGGCACGTGCGGCTGCGCGGGGCCGGTGCCGAAGAGACAGTCGGGGCACGGGTCGTGATCGGCGCCGATGGGGTGGAGGCGATGGTGGGCCGGTGGGCGGGGCTCGACACCCGCGTGCCGGCCCGCGACATGGAGTCCTGCGCCCAGTACCTAGTCCAGGGCATCGACGTGGACCCCGACGCGATCTACATCCAGTGGGGCGACCGCGTGGCCCCCGGCGGCTACGCGTGGGTGTTCCCCAAGGGCGTGGGCGTGGCGAACGTCGGGCTCGGCCTGGTGGCGCTGAAGAGCGACGGCCGCAACGCGCGGCAGTACCTGAACGAATGGATCGCCCGGCGCTACCCCCGCGCGGCGCGTACCGGCTATACGGTGGGCGGCGTCATCGTCCACACGACGATCCGGAAGACGTATGCCGACGGCGTGCTCCTCGCGGGAGACGCCGCGCACATGATCAACCCGCTGTCGGGCGGCGGGATCGTCAACGCCATGAAAGCGGGACGGCTGGCCGGGTGCACCGCCGCCGCCGCCATCCGCGAGCGAGACACCAGTGAGCGCCGCCTCGCGTCCTACCACAGCACGTGGATGAAGCTCCTGGGCGACGATCACCTCAAGTACTATCGCATCAAGCAGGCCCTGGAGGCCCTGAGCGACGACTTCTTCAATGGGCTCGCGCGTACGGTGAACAAGATTCCCCAGGAGAAGCGCACGCTGGGGCGGATCTTCGCGCACGCGTTGGTCAAGCACCCGCAGCTGATTCCGGTGGCGGCGCGGTTTTTCCTGTGAGCCATTTGCCATCAGCGTTCAGCCATCAGTCACTGACGGCTGATGGCTGACGGCTCAGGACCGGGGAGTAGAGCGCAATGCTGAGTATTGACCTACGCGGCAAGAGGGCGCTCGTGGCGGGCGTGGCGGACGACGCCGGCTACGGGTTCGCCATCGCCAAGGCGCTGGCGCAGGCCGAGGCGACGGTATGCACGGGCACCTGGCCGCCGGCGCTGAACATTTTCCTGAACCTGCTCGAGCGCGGGAAAATCAACGCTGCCCGCAAGCTGTCCGACGGGTCTCTGCTCGAGTTCGAGAAGATCTACCCGCTCGACGCCGCCTACGACACGCTTGCCGACGCGCCCGAGGACATCCGCACCAACAAGCGTTACAAGGACGTGGGCGATTTCTCCGTCGAGGGCTTGCGCCAGCGCTTGGTCCAGGATCTCGGGGACAAGCCGCTCGACATCGTCGTGCACTCGCTGGCCAACGGCCCGGAAGTGAAGAAACCGCTGCTCGAGACGAGCCGCCCCGGCTACCTCGCCGCCGTGAGCGTGAGCGCCTACTCCCTCGTGTCGATGGTGGCCCGGCTCGGTCCCCTGATGCGCCCCGGCGGGGCCTTCATCTCGCTCACCTACATGGCGAGCGAGCGGGTGGTCCCGGGTTACGGAGGCGGGATGTCGTCGGCCAAGGCGGCGCTGGAGAGCGACACGCGGACCCTCGCCTACGAGGCGGGGCGGAAGTACGGTCTACGTGTCAATACGATCTCGGCAGGGCCCCTCGCCTCCCGGGCCGCGAGCGCCATCGGCGGCATCGACAAGATGGTGAAGTACTACACCGCGAACGCGCCGCTGCCCCAGGAGCTCGGCGCCGATGAAGTCGCGATGGCGGCGGCCTTTCTACTCAGTCCGCTGGCGAGCGGCATCACGGGCTCGACGATCTACGTGGACAAGGGCTACCACACCATGGGGATGGCGGTAGGAGGGGGAGCGGGGCTGGGAGAGTGAGTGGTGCGCGGTGAGCGGGAAGGCAATACCGCGCACCACTCACCGCTCACCGCTGACCAGTCTCTTCATCACGCTCGACGCCAACGCGCAGCGATTCGTGACCCCGGCGACGAAGCGCCCCAGGGCGCCGAGGGCGTCGTCCCGCAGCCCGAACGGCACGTCCCACGCGTCCCACAGGTACGCCGGTACCCGCCCTAGGCGGAGCGGGTCGCCGTGCCCACCCCCCTCCCAGACACCGCCGAACCCCATCTCGTAGCCCGCCTCCTTGGCGAGCCGGATGATCCGGGCATCTGCCGCGCCGAACGGATAGGCGACCGCGCGAGCGGCGCCTCTCCCCAGCCGGGTCCTCAGCGTCTGCCGCGAGCGACTAAGGTCCTCCGCCACCGCGGCGTCCGAGAGCCACGTGAGCCGTGCGTGGGTCGCCCCATGGGACGCGAAGCCGAACCCGCGCGCCTGCCATCGCTCGATAGCGTCCCAATCCAGGTGCCGCAGCCGGCGCCATGTGTACCGCACGTCCCAAGTGTTGTCTCGGCCGATGAAATCCGTCACCAGAAACGTCGTAGCCGTGAAGCCGAGCTCCGCGAGCACCGGATAGGCGTGCGCGGCCAGCTCGGCGTAGCCGTCGTCGAAGGTCAGCAGGAATTCGGAATGGGGAATGCGGAATGCGGAATTACCCGTGCGGAGGCAATCGCTGAACTGCGCCAGAGTCAGCGTCTTCCAACCGGCTGTAGCAAGCGCGGTCATCTGGCGCTCGAACACCGACCTTGCGATGCGGGTCACACCGAGCTCAAGTGAACCGCCGACTCGGTGGTAGCAAAGAATTGGTGGGACTGCGCGCCCAGTCCCCATTCCCCAGTCCCCATTCCCCATTTGGTCTAGACCAGCGTCTTGGGGTCGACCAGCGGCAGGCCAAAGGCCTCGGCGACGCCGGGGTAGACGACCTTCCCCTCGATCACGTTCAGGCCGAGGAACAGCGCGGCTTCGTCCTTGCAGGCGCGTTTCCAACCCAGCTTCCCCAACCGCTTGGCGTAGGGAAAGGTGGCGTTGGTGAGCGCCAGGGTCGACGTCCGCGGCAGGCCGCCCGGCATGTTGGCGACGGCGTAGTGGATGATGCCGTCCACGACGTAGGTCGGGCTCTCATGGGTCGTGGGCTTGATGGTCTCGATGCACCCGCCCTGGTCCACCGCCACATCCACGATCACCGAGCCAGGCTTCATGAGCTTCAAGTCGGCGCGCTTGACCAGGTTGGGCGCCTTGGCGCCCGGTAGGAGGACCGCACCGATCACGAGGTCGGCCTTCCGCAGCTGGTCGAGAATGTTGTGGCGATTCGAGTAGAGCAGATCCACATTGGGGGGCAGGACATCGGAGAGGTAGCGCAGGCGGTCGAGGGAGATATCGAGCAGGGTCACGTGGGCACCCAGCCCGGCGGCCATCTTGGCGGCATTGGTACCGACCACCCCACCGCCGATGATGAGGACCTCGGCCGGCAGCACGCCCGGCACGCCGCCCAGCAGGATGCCGCTGCCGCCGAACACCTTCTCCAAGTATTTGGCCCCCTCCTGCACCGCCATGCGGCCGGCGACTTCGCTCATCGGCGTGAGCAGGGGCAGCTCGCCGCTCGCCAGTTGCACGGTCTCGTAGGCGATGGCGATCGCGCCCGACTTGATCACCGCCCGGGTGAGCGGCTCAGAGGCGGCGAAGTGGAAGTAGGTGAAGATCACCTGGCCCCGGCGCAAGCACGGCCATTCGGATTCGATCGGCTCCTTCACCTTCAGGATCATCTCGGCCTTGGCCCAGACGGCGTCGGCTTGCGGCACAATGCTCGCCCCGGCCGCCTCGTAGGCGGCGTCGGCGAAGCCGCTGCCGAGGCCCGCCCCCCGCTCCACCAGCACGGTGTGGCCGTCGCCCGCGAGCGACTCCGCACCGGCCGGCACCAGCGCCACCCGGTTCTCGTTGGTCTTGATCTCTTTCGGGACGCCGACGATCATGCCCGCTCCCCGGCCTCGCGTGTCGCCGTCGTGGGCCCGAGCCAGACCGTCGTCTGGCGCTCGGGGGCCAAGAACTCCGCGGCGACTGCCGCGATGTCGTCTGCGGTGAGCGACGTGACCGTCGCCACCATCTCGTCCAGGGTGTGGTAGGGCTCGCCGTGCACGGCGAGGCTCGCCAAACGATACATCCGGGCGGTGGGGCTCTCCAGGGACAGCATCAGCTGCCCGGCCGTTTGCTGCTTCGCGTCGTCCAGCGCCGCCCCCTGCAGGCCGTCCCGAGCGAGCGTCGCGTACTCGTCGTGAATGGCCGCGACCGCCTGTGCGGCCGTCGCGGGCTGCGTCCCCACGTACGTGCCGACGACGCCCACCTGCCGAAAGAAGGACGAGAAGGAATAGATCGCGTAGGCGAGCCCCAGCTCCTCGCGGATGCGCTGGAACAACCGGCTCGACATGCCGCCGCCCAGCAGGTTGGACAGCACCATCAGCGGGTACTTGCGGCGGTCCGCGAACGGCACGGCGTCGGTGGCGAGGACGACGTGCGTCTGGGCCGTATCCTTGCCGAACCGCGCCTCTCGCCCGCGCTCGGCGGGAGTCGCGGTCGGGCTGGGGGGGGGCCCCTCTGCCGTCCCCCTGCCCCCGCCCCCCCCTCGGCCCCGGTCCCCGTCGTCGAACCACCCTTGCGCCGCCAGAAGCTCGAGCAGCAGCTCGTGCTCCAGATTTCCGGCCGCCGCGATTACGCAGTTGCCGGGAAAGTAGGCCCGCCCATGCAGCCGACGCAGGTCGTCGGTGGAGAGGGCGCTCACCGTTTCCCGCGTGCCGAGGATGGAGAAGCCGTACGGGTGCTCGGGCCACAGCGCCTGCGCGGAGAGCTCGAACACCAAGTCGTCGGGCGTGTCTTCGACCGTGCTGATCTCCTCGAGCACCACGTTGCGCTCGAGCCGCAGGTCGGCCTCGCGCAGGACGGGGTGGCGCACGATGTCGGTGAGCACGTCGACCGCGCGCGGCAGGTCGGCGTCCAGGACCCGCGCCTGGAAGGCGGTGGTGTCGCGGGAGGTATAGGCATCGAGCGAGCCGCCGCGCGCTTCCAGCTCGAGCGCGATCTGCTGGGCGGTGCGTCGCTCGGTCCCCTTGAAGACCATGTGCTCGAGCAAGTGCGAGACGCCCATTTTGAGGCGGGGCTCGTGCGCGCTCGCCGTGCGGACCCAGATGCCCAACGCCGCCGAGCGGACGTGAGCGACGCGCTCGGTCAGCACGGTGACGCCGTTCGGGGCAGTGGTCTGGGCGGTGTTCTGGTCGAGCGGGACGGTGTCCATCGTCCGGCTACCGCTTCTCGAGCAGCGCCTTCCGGGACAGCCGCATCCGGCCGCGCTCGTCGACCTCCAGGAGCTTCACCTGCACGTGATCTCCCTTCTTGACCACGTCCTCGGTGCGCTCGGTGCGGCCGTGTTGCAGCTCGGAGATGTGGAGGAGCCCTTCCACGCCCGGCAGGATCTCGATGAAGGCGCCGAACGCCGTCGTGCTCTTCACGAGCCCTTCGTATACTTTGCCAACTTCGGGCGTCTGGATCATCCCGGCGATGATATCGCGCGCCCGCTCGCCGCCCTCGCCCACCGCGGAGATCGTCACGAGGCCGCTGTCGTCCACGTTGATTTCGGCGCCGGTCTGCTCCTGGATACTGCGGATCGTCTTCCCCTTGGGCCCGATGAGATCGCCGATCTTGGCCACGGGGATCTGGATCGTGATGATGCGCGGCGCGTATTTGGACAGCTGCGACCGCGGCTGCGGGATCGCCTTGTCCATGATGTCGAGGATGTGCAGCCGGGCTTTCTTGGCCTTCTCCAGCGCCTCCCCGATGATCTGAGAGCCGAGCCCCTCGATCTTGATGTCCATCTGGATCGAGGTCACCCCGGCCCGCGTGCCGGCGACCTTGAAGTCCATGTCGCCCAGATGATCCTCGGTGCCCAGGATGTCGGTGAGCACCGCCACGCGGTCGCCCTCCTTGATCAGGCCCATGGCCACGCCGGCGCAGGCGGCCGTCATCGGTACGCCGGCGTCGAACAGCGCGAGCGAGCCGCCGCAAACGGTCGCCATCGACGACGAGCCATTCGACTCGAGGATGTCCGACACGATGCGGATGGTGTAGGGGAACTGCTCATAGGGAGGGAGCAGGGCCTGCAGCGCCCGCTCGGCCAGCGCCCCGTGTCCCACTTCGCGCCGCGAGGTGCCGCGGATCGGCTTGACCTCGCCGGTCGAGAACGGCGGGAAGTTGTAGTGCAGCATGAAGGACTTGGTGACCTCCTGCGCCACGTCGATCGAGTCGATCCGCTGCTCGTCGCTTACCGTCCCCAGGGTCACCGACACGAGCGCCTGCGTCTGGCCGCGCGTGAACAGCGCCGAGCCGTGGGTGCGCGGCAGCACGCCGACTTCGCTGCTGATCGGCCGCACCGTATCGAGGTCGCGCCCGTCCACCCGCTCGCCGTGCGTCAGGACTTGATCACGCATCGTGCGGTACTCGATTTCCTCGATGGCGCTCGCGACGGCCTTCACGTTGTCCGGGAACTCGGCCGCGAGCTGTTCCTGGATCGTCGCCTTGAGGGCCGCCAGCGCCTGGGCCCGCTCCGACTTTTCCGGCAGGTTCAGTGCCTCGGCCACCCGCGGCTCGGCGAGGGCCTTCACGCGCGCCACCAGCTCGGCCGGCGCCTCGGCCTTGGTCCACTCCATCTTCGGCTGCCGCATCTCGGCCACCAGCTCTTCCTCGGCGTCGAGCAGCTCGCGGATGCCCTTCTGGGCCACCTCGAGCCCGTGGACGATCTCCGCCTCGGTCAGCTCGAGCGCCCCGCCCTCCACCATGACGATCGAGTCGCGCGAACCGGACACCACCATGTCCACGTCGCTGAACTCGAGTTGCTGGAAGGTGGGGTTGAGGATCCACGCCCCTTCGACCCGGCCCACGCGCACCGCGGCGATCGGCCCGGTCCAGGGCACTTTCGACATGGAAAGCGCCGCGGAAGCCGCCGTCACGCCGAGCACATCGGCGTCGTTCTCCTGGTCGGCGGAGAGGACGTAGACGAACACCTGAACCTCGTTCTTGAACCCCTCGGGGAAGAGCGGGCGGATGGAGCGGTCCGTCACCCGCGCCGAGAGGACCTCTTCGTCGGAGGGGCGACCCTCTCGCTTGAGAAAGCCGCCGGGGATCTTCCCGGCGGCGTAGCTCTTCTCGCGGTATTCGACGGTCAGGGGGAAGAACGGCAGGGTGCTGAGGGTGTCGGACACCGTCACCGTCGCCAGCACCACGGTGTCGGCGTACTGGAGGAGGCAGGCCCCGGCAGCCTGCTTGGCGAGCCGGCCCGCCTCGAGCTTGAGGGTCCGGCCGGCGAAACTACGTTCGACGTGCTTCACCGTTGGGCCTGTCTAGAGCACAGGAAAACACGCCGAGCGCCCCGGTGCTCTTCCCGGGGCGCCCCGCGCGACGCCTTGATCATCTAGTGGCGGAGTCCCAGCTCGTCGAGGAGCTGCCGATACCGTGCCAGGTCGGTCCGCTTCAGATACTCCAGCAGGCGGCGCCGCTGACTCACCATCTTCAGCAAGCCGCGCTGCCCGTGGTAGTCTTTCGCGTGCACCCGGAAGTGATCGGTGAGACTGTTGATCCGCTCGGTGAGCAGCGCGACCTGCACCGGCGTGGACCCAGTGTCCTTGTCGTGCTGCCCGTACTTCCGAACCGGCGTCGTCTTGTCGTACATGACCCAGAGTTCCCTAATCGTTGGTAGCGGCGTAAGTTAGAGGCACCCCAACCCTTTGTAAAGCCCATTCCGTGACCCACGCGCCCACGGATCTCGTCGGCCACTCGCTCGGCCCCTACCAGTTGGAACGGCTGCTCGGCCAGGGCGGCTTTGCCTGGGTGTTCGCGGGTCGCGAGGCCGACGGCACGCCGGTCGCGGTCAAAGTCTTGAAGCCCCGCTACGCGGGCGATCCCCAGTTCGAGTCGCGGTTCCGTAACGAGGCGGAGACCGCGGCTCACCTGCAGCATCCGAACATCATCCACATCCGCTCCGTCGGCAAGAGCGGCCGCAACGTCTACTTCGCGATGGACCTCTGCGCCGACAGCCTGGGCGCGCGGATCGCCCGCGAAGGGCCACTGCCCGAGGCCGACATCGTCCGCCTGGCCCTCGACCTCGCGCAGGCGCTTGGCTTCGCCCACACGCAGGGCGTCATCCACCGCGACCTGAAGACCGACAACGTCCTGATCCGCTCCGATGGCAGCGCCGTGATCACCGACTTCGGCATCGCCCGCGCCGTCTCGGGCTATGTGGCTTCGACCGGCGTCAACATGACGATCGGCACGCCGCACTACCTGTCCCCGGAGCAAGCCCAGGGCCGCCCCCTCGACCAGCGCGTCGACTTCTACGCCCTCGGGGTGACGCTCTACAAGGCCGCGACCGGCGAGGTGCCGTTCACGTCGACCGATTGGTTCGAGCTGGCCCGGATGCACGTGGAGGATTCGCCGCCCCCGCTGCGCAAGAAGCGGGCAGACCTGTCCAAGCGCTTCGAGCGGGTGGTGCTCAAGTGTCTGGCCAAGCACCCCGACGATCGCTACAGGAGCGCCGCGGAGCTCCTGGCCGACCTACACGAGGTGTCGGATAAGCGCCGGGCGACGACCGACGTGGGCGCGGCACCGATCGGCAGCGGGCAACTGCTGGCGATCACGGGGCAGCGGCGCCAGCGATCGCGGACGGCGTGGATGCTGATCGCCGGGGTGGGGGTGGGCCTGTTGCTCCTGATCGCGCTGGTGGTCAAGTTGATGCGCTGAAGAGTCGGCGCACGGCGTCCGTGAGACGACCGACGAGGCCCGGCCGACGCCTCCCGTCTCCCATCTCGCGTCCGGACTCCCCGAGCGTCAGCAGGATCGCTTCGGCCGCCCGCTTCAAGTCGGCCTCGTACTGCTTCGGAAACGGCCGCTCGGTGAGCTCGACGGCGAATCCGGGTGGGGCGGCGATTCCAGCCAGCCGGATGACACCCGGGTGGGCCCGCTCAATGACGTCCATCAGCGGCTGCCACGTTTCCCGTTTCCCGCTTCCCGTTTCCCGGTAGTAGACCTCCGCGACCACGGCGACGACACGCTCGGGCGGGACGCGCCCCGCCACATAGGACTCGAGGGTCGCTTTAACGGCCGAAAACACTGTCGAACAAGCGGATCAGGTCGTTGGAGGTCGCCAGGAGCATCAGCGCGACGATCAGGACGAACCCGACCTGGGTCAAGCGCAGACGCAGGGTCAGTGACAGCGGTCGGCGGCGAATCGCCTCGGCGGCGAGAAACACCAGCTGGCCGCCGTCCAGAATCGGTACGGGAAGCAGGTTGAGCACCGCCAAGTTGACCGAGATCAGCGCCAGGAAGGACAGGAACACGTCCCACCCCTGGCGCGCCGCCTGCCCCGACTGCTGGCCGATGGCGATCGGGCCACCCAGTTGACGGACCGACAGCTCGCCGCTGACGAGGCCCTTCAAGATCGACACGATCAGGCCCGCGGAGCTGGCGGTCGTTCGTGCCCCGACGGCGACCGCACCGAGCAGGCCGAAGCGCTGATGGCTCACCGGCGTCACCACGCCGATGCCGGCGAAGCCGTAGGCGACGTCCTGCTCGGTGTGCGGATCCAGCCCGTAGCGGCGCTCCGGCACGATCACGACGGTCAGGGGGTGACCATCGCGCACCACCCTCACCTCCACGGGACGGTGGACGCTCCCCCGGATGATGCGGGTAAACTGCAGCCACGACTCGACCGTGTCCCCGTTCGCGCGCACGACGAGGTCGCCGGGCTTGAGGCGGGCCCGATCACCGGGGAGGCCCGGTTGCACGCTCTCGATTCGCGGCGGGAAGTAGTAGTCGATTGCGCGGATCAAGGCCCCCCGGGCTTCCTGTTCGCGTGGCACGTCCACCACGATGGGCGTCGATCGCCCCGCGACGCTGATCCGGAGCGGCCCCGGCGCGGTGGCGAGCCTCGCCTCGACGGCCTCCCAGGTCCGCACGGAGTCTCCGTTGATGGCCACGATGCGCTCCCTGCGGCGCAGCGTGCCCAGCGCACCGGCGCCTGGGGGCAGCACCGAGGACCAGACGGTGTCCACCTGGGTCGTGTTCGTTCGGCTCACCCCCACCGTGCCGGCGAGCGTCGCGTACACCACGAAGGCAAGGATCACGTTCATCCCCACGCCTGCCACGAGGACGAGCGCCCGCGCCCACACCGGCCGGCGGTCGAACGCCCGGGCCGGATCAATCGGTACGCCCGACCGGCCGCCTTCCAGGTCCCCCGCCATCCCCTCGTCCTCCAACCCGGCCATTTTCACGTATCCGCCGATCGGCAGCCAGGAGACCCAGTACTCCGTTTCGCCGCGGCGCCAGGCCAGGAGCGGGCGCCCGAAGCCGAGTGAGAACCGCAGCACCTGAACGCCGACGGCTTTGGCGGCGAGGAAGTGCCCCGCCTCGTGCACGAAGATCAGCACGCCGATGACGACGATGAACGCCGCGAGGGTCAGGAGCACGCGGCCTCCTGCGCCAGCCGCCGCGCCTCGGCGTCCGCCGCCAGCACGCCGGCCAGCGTGCCCGCATCGCTGGTCCGGGACGTTCCGAGCACACTACCGATGATGTCAGCGACCTGCCCGAACCGGATCTTGCCCTCCAGGAAGAGCTGCACGGCCACCTCGTTCGCGGCGTTGAAGACGGCCGGGGCCGTGCCCCCCGTGCGCGCCGCTGCCCGACCCAGAGCGTATGCGGGGAACAACTCCGGGGAGACCGTCTCGAACGTGAGGCTGCCCGCCGCCACGGGATCGAAGCGCCGTGTCCCGGCGTCGGGGACCCGCTCGGGGTGCGTCAGGGCATACAGGATGGGGAGCTCCATGGTCGGGAAACCCACCTGCGCCAGCACGGAGCCGTCCACGAATTCGCAGAACGCGTGCACGATGGACTGGGGATGAACCACAACCTCGACCTGATCGTACCCGACGCCGAAGAAGAAGTGTGCCTCGATCACCTCGAGGGCCTTGTTGACGAGCGTCGCCGAATCCACGGTGATCTTCTTTCCCATCTTCCAGGTGGGGTGGCGCAACGCCTCCTCCACGGTGGCGCCCGCCACACGCTCAGGCGTCCACGTGCGGAACGGCCCGCCGGACGCGGTGAGAATGAGGCGGGCCAGCTCGGCAGGCCGCCGGCCGGTGAGGCACTGCAGCACGGCGCTGTGCTCGGAGTCCACGGGGACGATTTCCCCGCCCCCGTCGCGTGCGGCACGTGTCACCAGTTCACCAGCCATGACGAGGGTTTCTTTGTTGGCGAGCGCCACGCGCTTGCCGGCCCGCAGCGCCGCGAGGGTCGCCTCCAGCCCCGCCGCGCCGACGATCCCGTTCACCACGATGCGGGCGTCGGGATGGGTCGCAGCCTCCACGAGGCAGCCGGCGCCCGAGCCCCCAGTCCCGCCGTTGACGAGCCCGACGTAGGCCGGCCGCCATTCGTCGGCCTGCCGGGCGAGCAGGTCCTGGTTCGAGTGCGCCGTGAGCGCGACGACGCGGAACCGATGGAGCCGGTAGAGCCGAGGATGGCGACGCCGACACTCATACGATCCCGAACAGTCTGTACAAGCCGGCCGCCGAGGGGATCACGAAGTAGAGGGAGTCCAGCCGGTCCAGGACGCCCCCATGGCCGGGGATCAGAGTCGACGAGTCTTTCACGCCTGCCTCGCGCTTGAGCAACGACTCGGCGACGTCTCCCACCTGCCCTGCGACCGCTAACACTCCTCCCACCGTGGCCAGCTGCCAACCACCCAAGTGCACGCCGACCCGCGGCAGAATTAAGCGTCCGATCAGCAATGCCGCCGCCAGCCCGCCGACGGCGCCCCCGATGGCCCCGGCCCATGTCTTCTGGGGCGAGAGCACGGGCGCGAGCTTCGGGCCGCCGAGGAGGGTCCCCGTGGCCATCGCGCACGTGTCGCCGATCCAGGTGAGGGCGAGCGGCAGCAGCACCAGCCACGTGGCGGGCCACGCGGCGTCGGCGCCGTCGCTCCCGACTCCCCCCGCTCCCTCCCTCCCGTGCCGAATCACGATGAGGAACGACAGCAGCCCCGAGGCGTACAGCGCCCCGAAGACCGTGACGGCGACGGCGCTGAGGGGACGCGCGCCCGGGCCCCGCCCCATGGCGGTGACCAGCACCGCCATCAGCCACACGGCGCCCGTGTACAGCGCGGGTTCCGCCCAATGCCGCCCCGAGCCCTTGGCCCAGAAGGCGGCGAGCGGGATGGCTGCGGCCGCGGCGTAGCCCACCAGCGGCACGGCCTCGATGCCCTGGCGCCGCGCGAGGTCGTAGACCTCCCGCGTGCCGAGCACACCCAGGACGGCGATGGCCGCCGCGAGCGGCCAGCCGCCCAGGCGGATCAAGGCCACCGCCAACGGAATGGCAATCGCCGAGACGGCGATGCGCTGTGCCAGGTTGCTGGTCATTACGCCGTGACTTTGCCGAAGCGCCGCTCGCGCCGCTGGTAGTCGAGAATGGCCTCGAACAGTTGGCGGCGGCTGAAGTCGGGCCACAGCACCGGCGTAATGAGGAGCTCGGTGTACGCCAGCTGCCACAGGAGGAAATTGGAAAGACGCTGCTCGCCAGAGGTACGGATCAGGAGGTCGGGGTCGCGCCACGGGGCCGTATACAGCTGCTCCTGCACGGCCGCCTCGTCGATATCCTCGAGCTTCGTGGCCCCCGCGAGGACCTGTTCGGCGAGCAGCCGCGCCGCGCGCGCGATCTCCGCCCGCGACGAGTAGGAGATGCACAGGTTGAGCGAGAGGCGCGTACCGTCGCGCGTGTCGTGCTCGACGCGCTCGACGGCGGCGCGCGCGCCGGGCACGAGGCGCGTGCGGTCGCCGAGCACGTGCACGCGCACCCCTTGCTCGCGCAGCTCGTCCACCTCCCGCGCGATGTACTCCTCCAGCAGGTCCATCAGGGCGGAAATCTCGGTCGGGGGTCGCTGCCAGTTCTCCTCCGAAAACGCGAACAGCGTGAGCACCTCGACGCCGGCCTCGATCGCCCCCTCCACGACCTCGCGCACCGCGTTCATGCCGGCGCGGTGCCCCAGGGGGCGCGGCAGGTGCCGGTCGAGCGCCCAGCGTCCGTTACCGTCCATGATGATGGCGACGTGGCGCGGCACCGCGCCCCCCAGTCGGATCTGTGCGAGGAGGTCGTCGCCCATGTCAGACCTCCATGATCTCCGCCTCTTTGGCTTTGACCAGCTCTTCCACGAGCTTCATATGGTCGTCGTGGAGCTTCTGCGCGTCTTTCTCGGCGTGCTTCTGGTCGTCCTCGGGGACGTGCTCGGTCTTCTTGATCCGGTTGATCGCTTCGGTGCGGGCGCGGCGCACGCCGACGCGCCCTTCCTCGGCGAACTTGTGCACGACCTTCACCAGCTCCTTGCGGCGCTCCTCCGTGAGTGGCGGCAGCGGAATGCGGATGATGTTGCCGTCGTTCGACGGGGTGAGCCCGAGATCGGAGGCCAGGATCGCCTTCTCGACAGCCTTGACGAGGCTCTTGTCCCACGGCTGGATGGTCAGGAGCTTAGGCTCCGGCGCGGCCACGCTCGCCACCTGGTTGAGGGGCATCTCGTTCCCGTAGGCTTCGACGCGCACGAGGTCCAGCAGCGAGGTAGTGGCCTTCCCGGTGCGGACGGTGGCGAACTCGCGCTTCACCGCCTCCACCGCCTTGTCCATCGCCTGCTTCGCCTGCTTGAGGTGATCCGCGAGCGTGGTCATCGCACGATCGTGCCGACGCGCTCGCCCGCCAGCACTTTGGCCGTCGCGCCGGGCTGGTTGATGTTGAACACCACGATTGGCAGCCGGTTCTCCTTGCACAGCCCGAACGCGTTCGCATCCATCACGGCGTACCCCTTCACGAGGGCGTCCTGGAAGGACAGCTCGGGGATGAATCGCGCCTTCGGGTGCTTCTTGGGATCGGCGGTGTAGATGCCGTCCACGTTGGTCGCCTTCATCAGGACCTTGGCCTCGATCTCCAGGGCCCGCAGCACCGCAGCCGTATCAGTGGAAAAGTACGGGTTTCCGGTGCCGCCCGCGAAGATGACGATCCGGCCCTTCTCCAGGTGCCGCACCGCGCGGCGCCGAATGTAGGGCTCGGCCAGCTCCTCCATGCGGATCGCCGTCATGACGCGGGTGTCGAGCCCCTTCTTCTCCAGGATATCCTGGAGCGCCAGGGCGTTGATCACCGTGGCCAGCATGCCCATGTAGTCGGCCGAGACGCGGTCCATCCCCTGTTCGCTGGCGGTGGCCCCGCGCAGGATGTTCCCGCCCCCCACGACGAGGCCCAACTGTACCCCGCCGGCCGCCACGCTCTTGAGCTCCTCGGTGAGGCGGTCGAGCACGCCGAAGTCGATCCCGGAGTCCCGGCCCCCGGCGAACGCTTCGCCAGAGATCTTGAGCAGGGCGCGCGGGTAGGCGAGCGGCGCCCCCACTCAGGCCCCGCCTAGCTGGAAGCGCACGAACCGCCGCACCCGGACGTTCTCGCCGGTCTTGGCCGCGACCTCTTTGACCATATCGCCGATCGTCTTGCTCCCATCGCGCACGAACTTCTGTTCCAGGAGGGCACGCTCCTCGTAGAAGCTGTTGAGTTGCCCCTCGACGATCTTCTCCTTGACGTGGTCGGGCTTCTTCTGCTCCGCGACCTGCGCGCGATAGATCTCCTGCTCCTTGGCGATCACGTCCGCGGGAATGTCCTCGCGCCGCACGGCGATCGGCGCGGTGGACGCGATCTGATGCGTTAGGTCCTTGGCAAGCTGCTTGAACTCCTCCGTGTTGGCCACGAAGTCGGTCTCGCAGTTCAGTTCCACCAGGACCCCGACCTTCCCGTTGTGATGCACATACGCGGCGATGAGGCCCTGCGACGCCTCGCGGCCGGCCCGCTTGTCGGCCTTGGCGGCGCCCTTTTTGCGCAGCAGGTCGACGGCCTTCTCGATGTCACCGCCCGCTTCCTCGAGTGCCTTCTTGCAGTCCATCATGCCGGCGCCCGTCCGGGCGCGGAGCTCCGCCACCAGCTTCGCGGGAATCTCTTTCACAGTCGCCACCTCGGGTTACTCCTCGTAAAAACGCCGCCCTCACGCCGTGGGGCCGGGAGGGCGGCGGTCAGGTCGTCACGCGCGTCCGGGGGGCAGGCGGACCGGGTCAGCCCTCGGTCCCCGCGGGGGCCTCGCCCGCCGCCGGCGCGTCCTCGGTCTTGAGCCGCGCGGCGATCGCTTCCGGCTTGGGCCGCCGCTTGCGCCGGGCCGGCTTCTTCTTCCGCTCGCCCGCCACCTCCGCCTCGACCCCGGTCTCGGTCGAGTAGGTCACGCCCTCGCCTTCCTCACCGTGCTCGCGCAGCGGCTGCTGGCGCCGGGCCTCCGCGATGACGTCCGACAGCGCCGCCGTGATCAGCGATACGGCGCGGATCGCGTCGTCGTTGCCCGGCACCGGTACGGTGATCAGGTCGGGATCCGCGTTGGTGTCCACGATGGCGACCACGGGGATGCCGAGCTTGTTGGCTTCGGCCACCGCGATGCGCTCCTTCTTCGCGTCCACGACGAACAGGGCCCCGGGCAGGCGTGCCATGTTCTTGATACCCGACAGGTTCTTCTCCAGCTTGACGCGCTCGCGGTCGAAGAGCAACTGCTCCTTCTTGGTGTAGTTCTCGAAGTCGCCCTCGACCGACCCCTGCTCCAGCTCCTTCAGCCGCTTGATCTGCCGCTTGATGGTCTGGAAGTTGGTCAACGTCCCCCCCAGCCAGCGCTCGGTCACGTAGAAGGCGCCGCACCGCTCCGCCTCCGCCTGCAGGATCAGCTTCAACTGCTTCTTGGTGCATACGAAGAGCACACCCTCGCCCTTCAGCACGACCGCCCGCAGCAGCTCCTCGGCCTGCTCGAGCTGCCGCAGCGTCTTCTGAAGGTCGATGATGTAGATGCCGGAGCGTTCCGCGAAGATGAAACGGCGCATCTTCGGGTTCCACCGACGCGTCTGATGCCCGAAGTGGACACCCGCTTCGAGCAGGTCCTGCAGTTGAGGCTGCGCCATGCACTTCCTTTCCGGGGTTGTTCCGCCGCCGCTCTCGTCTCCCGCTCTGCTCCGCCTCGCGGAGACCCCGACGGGATCAAGCGACGTGTGTGATGACTGCTGACTGCGTGGTCCGTTTTCCGTTGTCCGTCATCCGTTACGGAAACCGGATAAGGGACGACGGACCACGTCTTTATCTCTTACTGAACTGGAACCGCTTGCGCGCACCCGCGCGCCCCGGCTTCTTCCGCTCCACGGCGCGTGGATCGCGCGTCAGCAAACCCTGCTCACGCAGCTTCTTGCGGTGCCGTTCGTCGGCCAGGCACAGCGCCCGCGCGATGCCCATGCGCACCGCACCCGCCTGCCCAGTGACTCCGCCGCCGGCGACCCGCGCGCGCACGTCGAAGGCGCCCAGCGTGTCCGTCGCGGTGAACGGTTGCTGGATGTGCGACACGAGGGACGGCCGCGGGAAGTAGTCCCCCAGATTGCGCCCATTGATGTTCCACTTGCCCGAGCCCGGCGTGAGGTATACCCGCGCCACGCTCACCTTGCGCCGCCCGATCGCATGCCAGCGCAGCTCCGGCGTCGCAGCGGTCATTCGGCCGCCGCCAGCGCGAGCGGCTGCGGCTGCTGGGCCGCGTGCGGATGGACGGGCCCGGCGTAGACCTTCAGCATCTGCTTCACCTTCTGTCGGGAGAGCGTGGTCTTCGGCAGCATCCCCCACACCGCCTTCTCGATCACGCGCTCGGGATGCTTCGCGAGCAGCGACTTCACGGGGGTGAACCGCTCGTGTCCCATGTAGCCGGTGTGGCGAAAGTAGCGCTTCTGCTCGAGCTTCTTACCCGACAGCTTGACGCGCTCCGCGTTCACCACGATGACGCAGTCGCCGCCGTTGACGTGCGGCGTGAAGGTCGGCTTGTGCTTGCCGCGCAGGATCTGCGCCACCCGGCTCGCCAGCCGGCCGAGCGGCAGCCCGGCCGCGTCGACCACGAACCAGCGGCGCTCCACCTCCTGCGGTTTCAGCGTATACGTCTTCATCCCTCGCGGCCCGGAAGTTGGCAATCCGCAATCTTACCAGGGCCGTAAGGGCCTGTCAACCCGAGGGTTCCGGGCTCTCCACCGTCACGAGCGGCGCCCCCTTGTCGACCGCCTGCCCCACCGCCACGTGCACGGCGGCCACGACGCCGGCCCGGTGAGCCCGCAGCTCATTCTCCATTTTCATCGCCTCCACCACCACCAGCCCCGCCCCGGCATCCACTCGCTGGCCCGCCTCGACCTCGACCCGCACGACCAACCCGGGCATCGGCGCGCGGATCGTGCCGCCGCCCGCCGAACCGCGGGGCGCTCCGGTCAAGGCCTGGATCTGCCGGGTGCGCTCGTCGACCACCTCCACCTCGAACCGCTCCCCCACCACCCCCAGCGCCAGGCGAAACGGCACCGCGCCTTCCCGCGGCTGCGCGGCCACGGTCCAAGAGTCGCCGGCCAGCAACAGGTGCTGCAGCGGCGTGCCGGGCACGGCCGCCAAATGTGCCTCGAGCGGCGTGCCGTCGGCGACAACGCGACCGCCCTCGACGTCGACGGCATACGTCGCTCCGCGGATGGTCACGTAGTACCGCACGCGGCCCCCCTGAATTCGCAGCTCAAGCCGCGACTCGGCAGCCGCTGAAGCGGCATCGGCCGCTGGCGCCGAGCCGCGACTGGAGGCGCGCCCTTCACGCCGCCTCCAGGGCCACCACCGTCGCCACGTGCGCGGTCTGGGGGTACAGATCGAACGCTTTGACAGCCGCCACCCGGTAGTTGACGCTCAGCCGGCGCAGGTCGCGCGCCAGCGTCGCCGGATCGCGGGAGATGTAGACCAGCCGCGCTACCGGCTCGCCGGTGAACCGGAGGATGACGTCCCAGTGCAGTCCCGCCCGCGGCGGGGTCACCACCACCGCGTGCGGCGGCGGCAGGCTGGGGAGCACGTCCTCCGCCCGGCCCGCGATGAACCGCACTGATTCCGGCAGCCCGCGCCGGTCTGCCCAGGCGATCGCCTGCTCGTTCGCGTCCACACTCACCACCTCCGCCCCCCGTTCGGCGAGCAGCGCCGCCGTATCCCCAATGCCGCCGTACAGGTCCCAGGTCACCTGGCGGCGCAACTCGCCCAGCTGCTCCACCGCCCACCGGCACGCCAGCATGCGCATTCCCGGGTTCACAGGCTCGAAGGCAGGCGCTGGCGCGCCGGAGCTCGGGCCGGCCACCACGCGGGGCGCGCCCTTGGCCGGTTGCCACCAGCAGACCACCTGGGCGCCGTCGGGGAGCAGGGCCCGCAGGCGCTCGGCCGTCTGCCATGACTCTCCCGGCGACTCGGCAATGACATGCCGGCGTCCGTCGCGGTCGAGCCGCAGCGTGAGTCGGGTCAGGCGCGGCGGCAGCAATTCCAGGTGCGCCCGCACCTCGCGCCACACCGCCATCAGCCGGAAATCCGCAATGTGGCAGTCGGTAAGGGCGAACACATGGCCCGGACGGTCGTAGGGATGGAGCCCGACCGTGAGCACTCCGCCCGCCCGCCCGCCTGCCCCCCTGACCGCCAGCCTTATTTTCGCCCGATATCGCCATTCCTCCACGGCCTCAACGATCTCGGGGTCCTCCACGTCGAGCTTGCCGATGCGCCGGAGCGCGTCGCCCACGATGGCTTGCTTGGCCGCGAGCTGGGCGTCGTACGCCAGGTGCTGGAGCTGGCAGTGGCCGCACCGGTCCTGCCCGTAGTGCGGGCACGGCGGCGTGACGCGTGCCGTCCCCTGAGAGAGCTGGCCGCCCCCCTCCCGTCCCCCTCCCCGGTGCGCAGGCGGACGCGCTCCCCCGGCACGGTGCGTGGAACAAACACAGCGCGACCGTCGGCGAGCCGCCCCACCCCGTCGCCGCCCGCGGCGATCCCGGTGATGGTTACCGTGTCGCTCATTCGCGGAGCCCCTCGCGTCGCGCCATCTGCTCCCACGGCGACAGGACGCCCGCGCGGCCGTCCTCGACCGGGCGCACGCGCCCGGCCGATCGCCGGTCGTCGGCGAGCAGCGCGGCCGTAACGGCCACCGCCCGCATCACCGCCGGTGGAGGGGCCGCTTCGGCGCCGAGCAATCGTGGGCCCACGCGCTCGAGGTAGGTGATGTCGAGCGCGCCGCGTCGGAAATCGGCGTCGTCCATCACGCGCAGGTGAAAGGCCTGCGAGGTCGGCAGCCCGACGATGACGAGCTCACGCAGCGCCTGGCGCATGCGGCGGATGGCCGCCTCGCGCGTCTCCCCCCACACGATGAGCTTGGCGAGCAGCGGATCGTAGAACAGCGTGACCTCGTTGCCGGCCTCCACCCCGCCGTCCCACCGCACGCCCGGTCCGCCCGGCACGCGGAGGTACTGCACCACGCCCGTGGCCGGCAGAAAATCGTTCCAGGGATCTTCGGCGGTGATGCGGCACTCGATGGCGTGCCCCCGCGGCTCCAGCGTCCCTCCCCCTCCTCCGCCCCGGACGCGCATCGGCTCTCCCGCCGCGATGCGCAGCTGCTCGCGCACCAGGTCCACCCCGTACACCAGCTCCGTCACGGGGTGCTCGACCTGGATGCGCGTGTTCATCTCGAGGAAGTGGAACTCCCCGGTGGGCGCGAGCAGGAACTCGATCGTTCCAGCCCCGACGTACCCCACGGCGCCCGCCGCCGCGGTAGCCACCTCGCCCATTCGGCGCCGCAGGGCGGGCGTGACCGCGGTGGAGGGGGCCTCCTCGACCAGCTTCTGGTGGCGGCGCTGGATGCTGCACTCACGCTCCCCCAGCGCGACCACCCGGCCATGAGTGTCGGCGAGCACCTGGATCTCGACGTGCCGCGGCCGCACCGCGTACTTCTCCACGTACAGGCGGCCGTCGCCGAACGCCTTCTGCGCCTCGCTCTGCGCGGCTTGGAACCCTGATTCGATCTCTCCTGCGGCCTCGACCAACCGCATCCCCTTGCCGCCACCTCCGGCGATGGCTTTCAGCAGGACCGGATAGCCGAGCCGGGCCGCCTCTCGTTGCGCCTCAGCCGCGTCGCGCAACGGCGTCGTGATCCCCGGGACGATGGGCACGCCCGCCGCTTTCATGCGGCGGCGGGCCTCGGTCTTGTCCCCCATCGTCTTGATGGCTGAGGCGGGCGGTCCTACGAAGACGAGCCCGGCGCCCCCCACGGCCTGCGCGAACGCCGCCCGCTCGGAGAGGAAGCCGTAGCCGGGATGAATCGCCTGACACCCGGTCGCCTTGGCAGCGGCGATCAGCTTGGAGATGTCGAGATAGGACTCGGCGGCAGGCGGGGGGCCGACCAGTACGGCCGTCTCCGCCGCGCGAACGTGTGGGGCGAGACGGTCGGCTTCGGAGTACACGGCGACGGCCTCGAGGCCCTCTTCGTGGCAGGCGCGGATGATGCGGAGGGCGATCTCGCCGCGGTTGGCGACCAGGACGCGTTTGATCATGACCGCTACCGGCACCCCACCTTTTCCTTCGGCACCTGGTACCCCGTTATGGTCCGGCACAGCGCGGGGGTGAGCGCCGCAGCGCGCCGGTAGAGGACGATCGCCGGACGGGCCCAGGTGTCGTTCGCATCCAGGGCGAGCTTCAGGGCGGCGAACACGAAATCCTGCGGCGGCACCGGGTTGTTCGCGGCGCCGGGGCCGCCTGCCCAGACGAGCGGCCGCGTCTTCCAGCTGACGCGCGGCCGGAGCTCCGGCGGCCGGTCGAATCCCATGCTGGCGCATAGCGGCCGACGAGCGCTGACGGGTCCAAAGGATGCGTCCGGTGCGCGGCCGGGCCGCGACAGTTTCAGCTCGTGGAGCACGGCACGCCGGAACACGCTGTCGGTCGCCCACACGGCGAGGGGAAATACGACGACGTCTTGGCGCAGCACGCGCGCGAACCGCATGAACCACGCGGCGTGCGTACTGGCCGGCTCCGCCGTCAGCAGCACGGCCTGGCGCGGGCAGGCGCGGAGCAGGTTCTCGCCCAGCTCCTGAAGGACCGGGGGTAGTTTGGCGTCGGTAGGCGACAGGCTCCAAGTCCGCGCGGCGGCTGCACTGCCCTCCAGCTCCCAGGCGAGGAAGGCCCGCTCCCCCCAAGCGAAAACGCGCAGCACCCGCGCCGAGTCCCCTGCCGCGGTCCCGGCCCGCAGCGTCGCGACCCGCGCAAACGCCTCGTCGGCGGTGTCGAGGATGGCGCGCGCCCAAGCTGTGTCGTCCCCCCCCCGCCGCCCCCCCCCGGCTCCGGCGGCAGCGGGCGCGCGATGCAGGTGGTAGGTGACCGGCCATCGCAGGTATCCCTGGCCCAGCTGGAACCAAGCCTCCGCGTCACCCGAGTCCTGCGCCACCCGGGACCGCAGCGGGGTCAGGGCGTCCGCCACCGGCCCCCCCCCCCGCCCCTGGAGCAGCGTTGCCACAAAGGCGACGCTACAGAGGAATGTTGCCATGCTTGCGGGATGGATTCCGGTCGCGCTTGGTCTCCAGCGTCCGCAGCGCGTCGATCAGGCGGGGACGGGTGTCGCGGGGGTCGATGATGTCGTCGAGAAAACCGCGCGCCGCGGCCTCGTAGGGGTGGGCGAACTTCTCCCGGTATTCCGCCTCGCGCGCCTCCGTGGCCTCGCCCTTGTAGAGGATCTCGACCGCGCCTTTGGGGCCCATGACGGCGATTTCGGCCGTCGGCCAGGCCACGTTGTAGTCCCCGCGGATGTGCTTGGAGTTCATCACGTCGTAGGCGCCGCCGTAGGCCTTGCGGGTGATCACCGTCAGCTTCGGGACCGTGGCCTCACAGTAGGCGTAGAGGAGCTTGGCGCCGTGCTTGATGATGCCGCCGTGCTCCTGCGCCACGCCCGGCAGGAAGCCGGGGACGTCCTCGAAGGTGACGAGCGGGACGTGGAACGCGTCGCAGAAGCGGATGAAGCGCGCGCCTTTAAGGGAGGCGGCGATATCGAGGACGCCCGCGAGCATCGCCGGCTGATTCGCCACGACGCCGATCGACCGGCCGTCCAGCCGGGCGAAGCCCACCAGCAGGTTCCCGGCATAGTCGCGCTGCACCTCGAAGAACTCGCCCTGGTCCACGACGCGGCGGATCACGTCGTGCATATCGTAGGGCTTGGTGGGACTATCGGGGACGATGTCGAGCAGGGCCTCCTCGCGGCGGTCGGGCGGGTCGGTGGCCGTCACACTCGGCGCGGGATCCACGTTGTTGCCGGGCAGGAAGCCGAGCAGCGTGCGGATCGCGGCCAGGCATTCGAGCTCCGAGTCGTGGACGAAGTGCGCCACCCCCGAGGTGGCGCCGTGCACGTCCGCGCCGCCCAGGTGCTCGAAGTCCACCTCCTCGTGGGTGACCGTCTTCACGACGTTGGGACCGGTGACGAACATGTAGGAGAGGCCCCGCACCATGAACACGAAGTCGGTGATGGCCGGGCTGTACACGGCGCCGCCGGCGCAGGGGCCGAGGATCGCGCTGATCTGGGGGACGACGCCGGAGGCGAGGGTGTTGCGCAGGAAGATGTCGGCGTAGCCGCCGAGCGAGGCGACGCCCTCCTGGATGCGCGCCCCGCCCGAGTCGTTGAGGCCGATGATCGGCGCGCCGTTGCGCACGGCCAGGTCCATCACCTTGCAGATTTTTTCCGCGTGGGGCTCGGACAGGGACCCGCCGAACACCGTGAAGTCCTGGGAGAAGACGTAGACCAGACGGCCGTCGATGCGGCCCCACCCCGTCACGACCCCGTCGCCCAGGTACTTCTCCTCGGCGAGCCCGAAGTCGGTGGCGCGGTGGGTGACGAACCGGTCCAGCTCCACGAACGAGCCCTGGTCGAGCAGCACGTCGAGCCGCTCGCGGGCCGTCATCTTTCCCTTCTGGTGTTGCGTCGCGACGCGCTCCGGCCCGCCCCCCTGCTCGGAGGCGGCGCGCTTCTGCTGCAGCTGCTCGAGTTGCTCGCGCATGCCCATGCGGAGAATCTAGAGTGAACAGGGAACAGGTGTTAGGAGGGAGGAGAGGCAAAGGCTAGACGCACAGACGCACAGCGGCAAACAGCAAACAGGGACAGGAATACCCTGTCCCCGGCTGCTGTTCACCCCCTGTGCGTCTGTACGTCTAGCTTTGAACGTCCTGTTTCCCTGGCTCCGGTATGCTGTCCTCTTTGGGGAAGCCGGTGGCGGCCAGCACGATCCGATGGTGTATGGGGTCTACTTCCAGCACCTTCAGCTCCACCGCCTGGCCTTCCTTCACCGCGTCGGCGGGGTTCTGGATGTCGGGGATGCCCAGCTGCGACATCGGCACGAAGCCCTCGATGTCATGGCCGAGGTCGACGACCACGCCTTTGTCCATCAGGCGCAGCACGCGACCCCGCAGCTCGGTGCCCACCGGGTAGGTCTCGCCGATGCGGAGCCACGGATCCTCCTGCGCCTGCTTCAGGCCCAGCGAGATCCGCTTGTTCTCGGCGTCCACGTTGAGAATTAGCACCTCGACTTCGTCGCCCTTCTTGACGACCTCCGAGGGGTGCTGCACCCGCTTGGTCCAGGACATGTCGGAGATGTGGATCAGGCCGTCGATACCCGGCTCGATCTCGACGAACGCGCCGAAGGAGGTGAGGTTGCGGACCTTGCCCTTGAGGCGGGTGCCGACCGGATACTTCTGCGGCAGCGCCATCCACGGATCTTCCTCGGTCTGCTTCATGCCGAGGGAGACCTTTTCCTCCGTCTCATCCACCTTGAGGACGACCGCCTCGATGGTCTCGCCGATGGAGACGATTTTCGACGGATGCCGGACGTTGCGGGTCCAGCTCATCTCGGAGATGTGCACCAGGCCCTCGATGCCCGGCTCGAGCTCGACGAACGCGCCGTAGTTGGTGATCGAGACCACTTTCCCCTGCACGCGCGTGCCGACCGGGTACTTGGCGGCGACGTTCTGCCACGGGTAGGCCAGCAGCTGCTTCAACCCCAGGCTGATGCGCTCGCGCTCCCAGTCGATGTCGAGGACCTTCACCTCGAGCTCCTGGCCGATATGCACCATCTCCGAGGGGTGCGACACGCGTCCGTAGCTCATGTCGGTGATGTGCAGCAGGCCGTCCACGCCGCCCAGATCGATGAACGCGCCGAAGTCGGTGATGTTCTTGACCACGCCCTTGCGGACCTGACCAACCGACAGCTCCTTCATCAGCACGTCGCGCTTGGTCTTGCGCTCCGCCTCGAGCAGCACGCGGCGCGACACGACGATGTTGCGGCGCCGCTTGTTGAGCTTGATGATCTTGAACTCGAAGCGCTGCCCCAACAGCTCATCGATGTTCGGCACGCGCCGCAGCGCGATCTGACTGCCCGGCAGGAAGGCGTCCACCCCCATCAGGTCCACCACCACGCCGCCTTTGATCTTCTTCACCAGCGTCCCGGCGACCGCTTCGTCCTTTTCGTGCGCCTCGCGGATCTTCTCCCAGACCCGCATGAAGTCGGCCTTCTTCTTCGAGAGGACCACCGCGCCTTCCTGGTCCTCGAGATGCTCGAGGTAGACCTCGACCTCGTCCCCTTCCTTGAGGCTCTTGGGGTCCTTGAACTCGTCGATCGGCACCGCGCCTTCCGACTTGAAGCCGACGTCGAGAATGACGGCGGTATCGGTCACGCGCAGCACCTTCGACTTCACGATCTCGCCTTCCTCGATGTTCGAGAGCGTTCCCTCGTACAGCTCCGTCATCTTGGCGATTTCGTCCGGGGAGTACTCCTCCTCGACACCGGACATCCTGCGCAGCTGCGAGTGGGTGGTCTTCTTGGGGGGGCGCTCGGGGGCGGAATCCTCGAGGTCCTGCGCTTCTACAAGCATTCGGTACCGGTTCAGTAGTGAGTTTGGGCACGAGCGATGCCCAGGCAGGCGCCCAGGGTCGCTTTGGGGACCGCGGAACCTACCCTGGGAACCGTTCCCGCGCCAGCGCTACGATCCTCGCGACCTGGTCTTCGAACGACAGATGTGTCGTGTCGAGCAGGACGGCGTCTGCCGCCGGTCGCAGCGGCGCCACCGCCCGGCTCGCGTCGGCCGCGTCACGAGCGGCCAGCACCTCGCTCTCGCGGCGCAGCGTGGCCTCGTCGGGCGTCTGTCCCACCCCTCCCCCCCCTCCCCCCTTGCGTTGGGTAATGCGGCGCCGGGCTCGCTCATCCGCGAGGGCGGTGAGGAAGACTTTGAGCGGCGCCTCGGGGAAGACCACGGTACCGATGTCCCGCCCGTCCACCACGACGCCGGCCGGATACGCCTGCGCCGCCCGGCGTTGCTGCGCGTTGACCCAGGCCCGGACCTCGGGGAGCGCCGCCACCGCCGACACCTGCCGGGTGACCCGCTCCGAGCGGATGGCCTCCTCGACGTCCACGCCGGCGACCGTCGGAATGAATGCGCCCTCCGCCAGCACCAATTGCACGGGGAGGGTCTGGCCGAGATTGACGATCTTCTGCGCTTCCCATTTCCCCTGTCCCCCTTCCCCGATGTTGTCGAGCGCGGCGAGCGTCACGGCTCGATACAGAGCCCCGGAATCGAGATGCGCCCATTCCCCCCCCCCCCCCCCACCCCCCCCCCCCCCCGGAGGCCGCCGGCCCGTCAATCGCGATGACGCGCACCACGCGGCGTAATCCGTTTCAGGTCCGCGAATAACCGGGGGTAGCTAATCGCCACCGAGCGCCGCTCAGAGAGCCGCACAGCCGCGCCCGGGAGGGTGCCGAGCACCGCGAACGCCATGGCGAGCCGGTGATCACGCGCCGTGTCCACCCGGCCCCGCGGCGGGCGATCCGTGCCGCGGACGCGCAGGTCGTTCCCGCGGGCCTCGGCCTCGATCCCCACGGCCCGCAGGTTCGCCGCGACGAGCTCCAGCCGGTTGCTCTCCTTCACCCGCAGCTCTCCGACCTCTCGAAAGACCGTCTCCCCGCCGCCAGTGGCGCGGCTCGCCAGCACGGCGAGCACCGGGATTTCGTCCACCAGCGTCGGCACTTCCTCGGCTCCAACACTGGTCGCGCGCAACGTGGCCGGTCGCACCAGCAGGTCGGCCACCGGCTCGCCGCCTTGCTCGCCGAGGTTCACCCGCTTCACGTGGGCGCCCATCCGCTCCAGGACGACCAGGAACCCGGTGCGGGTCGGGTTCACGCCGACGTTCTCGATCAAGAGCTCGCCGCCCTCCGCGAGCACGGCCGCCGCGACGAGAAAAGCGGCGCTGGAGGCGTCCCCGGGCACGGTGAGCCGAAACGATGGGACTCTGGCGGCCGACGGCTGATAGCTGATGGCTCCATCGTGGAAGTGCAGGTCGAGCCCCAGGTGCACGAACAGCCGTTCCGTGTGATCGCGCGACTGGTGCGGCTCGCGGACCGTCACCGGCACGCGCCCGGTCAGCGCCGCCAGCAGGAGCGCGCTCTTGATCTGCGCGCTCGCCACCGGCGTGGTGTAGGTGAGCGGCCGCAGCCTCCCGCCGTGGATCGTGAGAGGGAGGCAATCACCTCCCCCACGCTCCTCCTCTATATGGGCGCCCATCGCCCGCAGCGGCTCGGTCACCCGACGCATCGGTCGCCGCCGTAGCGACGTGTCGCCGGTGAGCCGCGCGGCGAAGCGCTGCCCCGCCAGCACGCCCAGGGTGAGGCGGGCCGTCGTACCCGAGTTGCCGCAGTACAGCAGGGATGCGGGATGCGTGATGCGGGAGGCGTGCACCGTGACCCGGCCGTCCTCCCGGAGCGGCGAGATGTCGGCGCCGAGCTGCCGCAACACGCGCGCCGTGCTCTTTACGTCCTCCCCCGTGAGCAGGCCGGTGAGCTCACTGCGGCCGCGGGCCAGCGCGGCGAGCATCAGGGCCCGATGGGAGATGCTCTTGTCGCCCGGCACGCGCACGGTGCCCGCGACCCTCACGCGTCGATTCCTCGCCGCCACTCGGCGGCCCGAGCGAGCCAAGCGGTCAGCGCGCCGGCATCCCCCGCCTCGAGCGCCCGCTCGATCTCCCCGAGCGGCTCTTCGAGGGAGCGGAGCGCGGGGAGCAGCTCATCCCGGTTCATCAGGAGGATCTCGGTCCAGAGCACGGGATCGCTGGCCGCGAGGCGCGTCGTGTCCCGCGCGCCGGGGCCGAGCGTGGCCCCGGGCGGGAGGCGCTTCGCCAGGAAGCAGGCGAGCAGCGAGGCGACCACCTGCGGGACGTGGCTCGAGGTGGCCACCTGGGCGTCGTGCCGGGCGGCGTCGACCATGACGGGGTGCGCCTCACACACGTTCTTCCAGAAGTGCGCCACCTCCCGTGCCGGGCCCTCGCCCCCGGCCGCAGGCGTCACGTACACCACGGCCCCCCGAAACAGGTCCGCCCGCGAGCCCTCGAAACCCCGGTGGTGCGTGCCCGCGAGCGGATGGCTGCCCGCGTACCGGGTGCCCAGGCCCAGCGCCTCGGCCCGTGCCACGATGGCGCGCTTGACCGAGCCGACGTCGGTGACGAGCGCGCCGGGCGCGAGGTGCGGCGCGAGCGTTTCCAGCAGCTGCAGGTTGGCGGCAGGGGGCGCGGCGAGCACCAGCAGCTCCGCCGCGCGCGCCACGTCCTGCGGATGGTGGGGCGCGTCATCGAGCGCCCCTTGCTGGGCGGCGGCGACCCGCTCGCTCCGCTCGGGCGACCAGCCGATGACCGTGGCGATGCCGGCCAGCTTGGCGCGTCGCGCGAGCGAGCCGCCGATGGCGCCGAGGCCGATGATGCCGAGGGTGGTGGGACGCACGGGGAGGAAGCTAGCCGCTCGTGCGGGACCCGTAAACGAGAAGGGCGGCTCCGCAGAGCCGCCCTCCTGCGCTCGCACCAGACGAGCGTCCTCCGAAAACGCGTCACCCGCCGATCAAGGCTGTGCCTGGCGCTGTAGAGGGCAACCAGATTCCCAGACACGCGCCGCTTGCGTCAGTCACCACCCAGGGATGAGTGAGGAACGTCTGCTGGTCATAGGACTGTCCGGCCGCGAGGGTATTGTAGAATACTCGCTGTCCCTGGTAGTCGAGCCAGTACACAGTCACAGGCCCTGTCGTCTGGTTCACGAACTGGATGGAGGTCGACACCAGGCCGGTGATCGAGTGCAAGGTCGGCTCAAGGCTACACGCGAACTGTAGCAAAGAGGAGCTGAGCGCCGCTGCCTTGGCACGAGCGGCCGTGACATTCGCCCCGAAGGCGCTGCTGTTGTCTCCACCAACCAGCGCGAACCAGACGACCTGCGAGCCGCCGGCGGGAATCGAGAAGGGACCGAACCCGATGACCTGCCGGATATCGCTCGGGCCGAGGGGCAAGGGGTTCACGATGCCACTGCTCAAGAACCCGAAGTACCCCGCGAGGGTCGGCGGGTCGGTGGGCCCAATCCTCGGGCGCGACCCGACGTTGATGTAGCCGATGTAGTCGAGCGCCGCGTCCGCGCTCGTGATCGGCACGATTCCAGTGACCTGCGGGAAGGACGCCAGGTTCGTCTCGGTGGCTACGGTCACCCCCAGGTCCGCATTGAAGGACGCGTTGTCATCGCCAGCGCTTCCCGAGTACAGCAGATCCATGTCGGCGACGAAACCGGCGAAGACGCCATTCACCGCAGCCCCACCTGGGTTCCTCAGCGTGTACTTGAGCAACACGTAATCCGCGTCGGGAGCGCTGGAGAAGGCGAAGGACTCCTGCGTAACACCCACCCCAGGGATGCCGGTGCCCGCAAACCTTGGCGTCAGCGGAACCGTGGTATGCAACGGATCCGCGCCCACGACCGTGGGCGGCGTGCTGAGGTCGAAGCGGGAGGCGCCGGTGCTCGTGTTGTAGCCCACGAGGACATCGCTCCCTCTCGTGCCGTAGGCGAAGCCGGAGGCGAACATCACCTGCGTGCCCTTGTAGAACCCGCCCCCGTTAACGACCGACGCGTTCGCGATCATACCGGCGCGTAGGTCGATGACGAAGCTGTTGACGCCGATGTGGACCGGCTGCGCATTGATGTCGAACGGCGCGCTCGTGGCGAGAGTCGGCGTCACGCCGTTGGCACTCGTGGCGGTGGCCACGAGAGTGTACCCATTGCCCACCTGGGCGATGCCCAGGTCGCCAAATGTCGCCGTTCCCGAAACCAGGCTCACCGTGGTGGTGCCGGAGAGGGTGCCCCCGCTCGGGTTGCTGCCGATGGTGACGGTCACGCTGCCGAGGAAGTTCTTAATCGTGTCACCGTTGGCGTTCTCCACCGTGACCTGGACCGGCACGCCTTGGCCAGCCGTCGTAGTGGTCGGCCGCCCCGTGAAGACCGCCACGACGGGTGTTCCGGTTGCGGTGAACGTTGCGGGACTGTTGCTGACAGCGGCGCTCGCGCTCAGCGACTGCCCGCCAGGGGTCGTGCTCGACCCGAGCACCCATCCGTCGTGTGCGCACCCATCCGCATGCGTATGGACGACAGCGCTGTCCAGGGCCCCACCCCCGGCTGTAACGGTGAACGTCACCGGCTCGCCCACGAGGTTTGCGGGAGAAGGATGTGAGGTCGTCAAGCAGACCGTGGGATCCACGGGCGCTCTCGTCCCGCTGCTGGCGATCTGATTGTCCCCCGCGGTCTTGGTCATCGTCCCCGCCCGGGCGTAGCCGAAGCGGCTGAAGCCGTCCGTGCTGCCGCCGGCCCCGAGGTCGACGGCGTGCAACGCTTGCGGCGTGACGAGGCGTCCGATGCCGCGCACGAGCGTATGCCAGCCGGCACGTGCAAACTCCCGGACGCGGCCTGACCTCAGGTCTCGCAGTGTCAACACCGGCCCCGTCGCCGCGAACCTGTCGCACGTAAGGAAGGGGGCTTCCACGTCCGGGAGGGCGACCGTCTCCCCTGTCGGCGTGCCCTCCGAATCCTCCTCCCGCCGGTGCAGCTGGAATGGTGCGTCGGTGTGTATCGACATCTCGAAGCACACTCCAGCGATCACGTTCACCCGAAATGTCAGGTCTGTGTTGTCGGGGCCAAGGCCGTGCAGGTCGGGATCAGTCCGGAACCGATAGCAGCCCTCGAGTTCGCTGAGGCCGCTCCGGAGGCAACTGGTCCCCTGCGACCCGTCGTTCACAGGAACCCGCTCGATAATGACCACTACCTGGTCGATGCCGCTCGGCAGCCACCCGTCGCTGAACCGCGCGCCGGCGAAGCCCGTGGTCGTGGTGACGTCCAGCGTCCCCGTCGGCGTGGTAATGTGGCTCGGAACCACCTGCTCGACGTGATCCGGGTTGGTCGAGCCGAACGCCCCCTCCTCGATGCGCACCTTGATCGGCAGCGTGCGGCCGTCCTGGAACATCACGACTTCCCCGGTCTTCAGGTTCTTCATCCCCCCCGATACCGGATCGAGGTCCAGGAAGCCGAGCGGCTTGCTCTGGCGCGTGCCACGCACAATCAGGCGATAGAACAGATTGTCCTGGAGAGGTGAAGCCTTCGTATCCCAATTGAGGTGGTACTGCTCACCGTCCAAGGGCATGGGCATGGGTCCGAACACGGGCGCGCCGTCGACGCAGGCCGTGGTCGGGAACTGCCGGGGGTCGTCGTGGAGTTGGCAGATTTCCACCGTGGGCGAGAGCTTGGAGTTGAACGTGCCCACGTCGAAGTTAGAGCTGCCGCTGGGGTCCGGGACGAGCGGTGGGAGGAAAAAGAAGTTCGCGTTCCCGCTGCTGTGCGTGCCATCCGAAATCAGAAACGCCGGGCCTCCGGTGGTCGGGGGCTGCACCGGCTGATCCTTCGTACATCCCACGGAGAAGACGGTGGTGACGGCGACAACGAGTCCGAGGCGTCTCATGACAGGCTCCTGGAGCACAAAGTGGGCCCGGGAGAGACGCAGCGATGGGTGTGGCAGCGCCGCAACTACGGGCTTCGAACGGCAACACGGATAAGGTTCACTTCTCGAACGACACCGCTAGACCCCACACCGAGTTGAAAGGTGATCTAAATCACATTCGGCGCCGCGACCTTCGCGTCCCCGCAGGCCGCTCCACCACCACTGAGCTTCCCAGGTCCGTAAACGCGAGGGGCGGCTCCAGTTGGAGCCGCCCTCCGTCAATTCGCGCGACCAGCGCCACGCTACGGTTGATAGGCTTCCACCGACCTCAAGACGGTGAAGCCGGGTCCAGCTCCGCCAACGGCGTACAGCATCCCGCTTACCACGCCGACACCTAGAAAGGCGCGTGCGGTGGGCATCACTGCCTTAGTAGTCCACAAGTCGGTGACTGGATCGTATGCTTCGACGCTTCCCACAATGGTATTGAGAGTGGGAATACTACCTTCCCCCCCAACAGCATAAAGCGTTCGGTTGATTGCGCCCAGGCCAAGAAGATGCCGCGTGGCGGACATCGACGCTTTGGTTGTCCATGTGTCCGTAGCTGGGTCATACACTTCGACCGTTGCATATTGCCCCCCATTCGGAGCATTCGAAGCCCCCCCCACGGCATAGAGTTTCCCGTTGATCGCCGCGACACCCAGCCCAAAGCGCGCGGTGGGCATCGGCGCTTTTGTCGTCCAGGTGTCGGTCGCGGGATCATAGGCTTCAACCGTGGGCAGCCCTGGGATAAGAGAGCCGACGCCGCCGACAGCGTAGAGAATCCCGTTGACCACACCGACCGCCAGGTCAAGTCGTGCCGTGGGCATCGATGCTCTGGTCGTCCACGAGTTGGTCGCTGGATCGTACTCTTCGACCGTCGCCAGCACGGCGGGCGGATTACCAAGGTTGCCGGAGCCGCCGACGGCGTAGAGAATTCCGTTGACCACGCCGACAGCCAGGCGATGGCGCGCGGTGGGCAGCGGCGCTTTCGTGGTCCAGGTATTGCTGGCTGGATCATACGCTTCGACCGTCGCCACGGCGCCGCCGGCGCCGATGCCACCGACGGCATAGAGAACTCCGTCGATCACGCCCACAGCCAAGGCGTTGCGCGCGGTGGGCATCGATGCTTTGGTGGTCCAACAGTCGCACACTGGCACCCCTGTCGCCGTGAACGTCTGAGGACTCCCGAACGCGAGTGCGGTGGCCTGAAGCGTATTGACGCCCGCGCTCGAACCCAGGGTCCAGGGTGCCTGCGCGCAGCCCGTCGCTCCCGTGGACATCTGCACGCTGCTGGCTCCGCCGACCCTCCCACCACCGGCCCCGACGGTGAACGTCACCGGCGCCCCCACGAGCGGCGCGGTGGTCGGATGCGATGTGGTCAGGCAGACTTCCAGATCTTGCAATGCGCTCATACCCGCCGTCGCACTCTGGTTGTCGGTGGCCGCCGTCTTCACCATGGTCACGCCCCGGGCATAGCCAGTGCGGCTGAACCCATCGGTGCTGCCGCCGGCGCCCAGGTCCACCGCGTGCAGCGCCTGCGGCGTGACGAGGCGCCCGATGCCACGCAGCACCGCGTGCCAGCCGGCGCTCGCAAACTCCTGGAGGCGGCCTGAGCTGAGGTCCCGCAGCGTCAACAGCGGCGGGGTCACCGCGAACCGGTCGCACCGCAGAAACGGCGCGTCCGCGTCCTCGAGGGCGACCGTCGGCCCCGTCGGATTGCCTTCCGCATCCTCCGCCCGCCGGTGCAGCTGGAAGGGCGCCTGCGTGTGAATCGGCAGCTCGAAACACACGCCCTCGATCACATTGACGCGGAACGGGCCGAACTGGTGCAGATCAGGGTCGGTCCGGAAGCGATAGCAGCCCTCGAGCTCGAGAAGGCCGCTCTGGAGGCAGGTCGTTGCCGGCGTCGCGTCGTGCACGGGGACGCGCTCGATCGTGACCACGACCTGGTCGATGCCGGCCTCCACGGCGCCCTGCGGCAACCAGCCGTCGGAGAAGCGCGCGCCGGCGAAGAACGTGGTCGTGGTGACGTCCAGCGTCCCGGTGGGGGTTGTGATGTGGGTCGGAACCACCTGCTCGACGTGATCCGGGTTTCGCGACCCGAAGGCTCCCTCCTGGATCCGCACCTTGATCGGCAACGTGCGGCCGTCTTGGAACTGCACGACGTCGCCCGTCCTCAGGTTCTTCACGCCCTGATCGACCGGATCGACATCGAGGAAGCCGAGCGCCTTGCCTCTAGGCGCCCCGCGGACGGTGATGCGATAGAACATTGCTGCGTCGAGCAGCGGGGACTTCGTATCCCAGTTGCGAGTGTACTGCTCGTTCGTCAAGTCCAGAGCCATCGTGGCGGGCCCGAATATCAGCACCGCATGACCCAGGCCATCGAGTAGGCAGTCGGTGCTCGGGACCAACAACGGATTGGCCTTCAACTGGCAGACTTCCACGACCGGCGAGAGTTT
>QHUY01000248.1 GCA_003223415.1 Gemmatimonadota bacterium | reverse complement strand
CCCATATTGCGTCTTCGCAACAGTCGTGCCGGAATCAGTCCTCGAGCCATAGACCGAGCGCCTGCAAGGAGTTGCCTGCAGGATCGCGTGCTGTCAGGAGCCCTGGTGTCTCCGCGGAGGTCTTGCAGACTGCGATGAGTATCGCAATACGATATATCAGGGCCGGAACTCCACCAGCTTCATCGTCGTCGAGTTGGAGCCGCCCTCCTCGTTCATCGTCACGGCGAGCGGCAGGCCCACGTTGGGCGAGACGCACATGTCGATGATCACCTTCTCATTCTCCCGCCACACGCCTCGCAGGCCGTTGACCCGCGCGTACTGGCACGTGGATTCCACCTTGAACGAGCTGGTCTTGCCGTTCCGCGTCGTGGTCCAGTACGACCCGACCTCCCATTGGTGGCCCATGAAGAGGAAGCCCCACGCCGGGTTGAACAGCGCGATCACCGCCGGTCCCAGCGACACCAATTGCATCATCGGGATGCCTTCGTTCGGCGAGATCATCACCGACGAGCCGTAGGAGTCGGTGCCGAGATGCCCGTCGACGGTCAACCGGTAGCCGCCCGCCCCCGCCGGTTGGGCGTCGAAGGTGTAGTAGCCGGTCTTCGTCTGGCCGCGCTCGGTCTCGCTGACGTCGTACTTGAAGTGCTCGGTGCCTTTGAAGGTGTACATCCCCCACGTGAACGCGCCGGTGATCGGCGCGGTGTAGAGTGCCGGGAGCGCCGGGAGCGCCGCGCCTGCGGCCCGAGCCGCGGGAGCGGTGGGGGCTGAGGCGGGGGGAGCCGCCGCTGCGGAGGGAGCCGGCGATGGCGGGGGCGTGCCGGGGTCCGCCCCTCCCCCTCCTCCCGGGGACGTGTTCGACGGGCAAGCGCCGACGCAGTCGCCCACCTTGGCCGGGCCGCCGGTGAGCGTCCCCTGCGCCGATGATTCGTCCGCCGACGTCACCTTCAGTTTGCCAACGTTGGTCGTGGTGCGCCGCAGCACCCGCCCCGTCGCCGGATCCTTGATCTCGCGGCCGGGCCGCAGCACGTCGTACTCGGCGCCGACTCTCAGGCCGGCGCCCGTGCCGACGTTGATGATGAGATCGTTGCCCGAGACGTCCGCGACGAGGGCGTGAATCTCGACCTTGGTCTCGGCGATCTGCGGGGCGACCGCGACGAGCTGGCCGGTGAGGCTGTCCACCGCCGAGCGCGTCGCCTCACCGATGATCGTGCCGCCGAAGTTGGAGCTGCTCATGTCGAAGGCGCCCGCCCCGCCCACGCCGCCGACTGCCGCGCCGCCGACCAACGTCATGCCGGAGCGCTTGGACTCCCCGTGCCCCGTCGCGACGCCGAGGATCTCGGCCGTGGTCGTGCTCACGATCCGCGCGTCGATTTGCACCACCGCCTTGGCGGTCTTGCGGCCGAGGCCGCCGAGGCCGATGCCGCCGACGTGGACGCCGCCGCCCACCGCCCCCAGGCCGAGCTTCTTGTCGTCCCGGCCGAACTGCGTGATGCTGCCGATGACGATGGCGTCCACGCCGAGCAGGCGGGCGAGCTTCACCGCGCTCGCCGGGTCAGCGCGGCCGCTCTGCTGGAAGTTCTGCTCCTGGAGGATGCGGTCGAGCTGCTTGCGCTCGATGACCGAGTAGCTGCCGTTGCGCACCAGGTTGGTGACGAGCATATCGGCGATGCCTTTGCCGATGTCCTGGTCGCTGCCGAAGAGATCGACGACCCACGCGTGCACCGTGGCGTAATCGAAGTCCAGCACCGCGATGCGGCGCTTGGC
>QHUY01000247.1 GCA_003223415.1 Gemmatimonadota bacterium | reverse complement strand
GACCGAGATGTCCGGACGGCCACACCCGGCACGCTCGCGGCCGACACCGCGAGCCGGCGCGCCGCGCGTGGCGGACCACACGGCCCGGCCGACCCCGTCGCGGATCCTGAAGGATGTTAGGCTCTTCATCGCCCTCGCCGCGGTCTACTTCGTCGCGGGCAAGCTCGGCCTCCGCCTCGCGTTTGTGCACGTCAGCGCCACCACCGTCTGGCCCCCGACCGGGATCGCCCTCGCGGCCTTCCTGCTGCTGGGCGTCCGTGTCTGGCCGGCCATCTTCGTGGGCGCCTTTTTGGTCAATCTCACCACGGCCGGATCGCTCGCCACGTCGATCGGCATCGCGGCCGGGAACACGCTCGAGGGGGTGGTGGCCGCCTATCTCGTCAACCGGTTCGCCAACGGCCCACGGGCGCTCCAGCACTCCGGTGACATCGTCAGGTTCGCACTGCTCGCGGCCGTCGTCAGCACCACAGTGGCCGCGACCTGCGGAGTCACGAGCCTCTCGCTCGGCGGTTTCGCCCGCTGGCAGGACTACGGCGACATCTGGCTGACGTGGTGGCTGGGAGACGCGGCCGGAGACCTCGTGGTGGCTCCCGTCGTGCTCTTGTGGGCCACAGGCCCGCGCTGGCCCCCACGCCGCGCGCAGCTGTTCGAGGCCGGACTCCTGATCGCCTGTCTCGTGTTCGTGGGCGAGCTCGTGTTCGGCGGGCTGTTTCCCGCGGAATACAAGCACTACCCGCTCGAGTTCGTGTGTATCCCGTTCCTCCTGTGGGCGGCATTCCGATTCGGAGCGCGGGGGGCGGCGACGGCCCTCGTGCTGCTCTGTGGGATCGCAATCCGGGGGACGTTGGAGGGGTTCGGGCCCTTCGTGTGGGGGACGCACAACGAATCGCTGCTGTTGCTGCAAGCGTTCATGGGTGTCACGGCCGTCACGACATTGATTCTGGGGGCGGTAGTCGCGGAGCGGAGTCGGGCAGCGGCGCAGCTGCGGCTGCTGGCGGTGACCGACGCGTTGACCGGGCTCGCCAACTACCGGCAGCTGATTACGGTGCTCGAGGGGGAGATCCGGCGGTCGCAGCGCACCGAGCGGCCGTTCGCGGTGCTGTTTCTCGACGTGGACGGCTTGAAGCGGATCAACGACCGCCACGGCCACCTCGTCGGCAGCCGCGCACTGTGCCGGCTGGCGGAGGTGCTGCACGTCTCCTGCCGCGCCGTGGACACGGCCGCCCGCTTCGGCGGGGATGAGTTCGCGGTCGTGCTCCCGGAGACCGATGAGGCGGAGGCGCGGCGGGTGGCGGACCGCGTTCTCGAGCGCGTGGCCAGCGACCTCGAGCGGCCCCGCATGGCGGCGAGCATCGGCGTGGCGGTCTACCCACGAGACGGGGGGAGTGCGGAGGCACTCCTCGGAGCGGCCGATCGCCTGGTCTACGAGATGAAGGCGCAGGGCCGGCGGAAATGATCGCTGGAGCGGGAGTGGCGCGCGCGCGCGCGCCCTTGCACGCGGGGTCTCGGGGGCTAGTATGAACCGTTACACCCCTGCAGGAGGCTTCCTATGCCTAGCGCCCGTCATGCGATGGTCGGTATCGTGCTCACCGCGGCCGCGGCGGTTGCAAGCTGCGAGCCTACCGTTCCCACGGAGCAGAGCAGTCCCACGGCGCTCGTCGCGACGCAGAGTGCCGCGCCCGACGTTCCCGTCCCGCTGAACTTCGTCGCCCATCTCATCGGCGCGTCGGAAGTGCCGGCGCGCGAGAGTCCAGCCGTCGGCGAGGCGAAGTTCCAGCTCAGCCCCGACGGCACTCAGCTCGAGTACCGCCTGATCTCATCCAACATCCACAACGTCATCGTGTCGCACATCCACCTCGGTGCCGCTGACGTCGCCGGGCCGGTCACTGTATTCCTGTTCGGCCCCGTCGCTGCTGGCGGCGGCCGCTCTGACGGCGTGCTGGCACACGGCACGATCACGGCGGCCAATCTCATCGGCCCGCTCGCCGGCCACCCGTTCTCCGACCTGATCGCCGCGATGAGCGCGGGGGGCACCTACGTCAACGTCCACACGAACGACGGCGTGGATGGGATCAACACCGGCCCGGGGGACTTTCCCGGCGGCGAGATCCGGGGTCAGATTCGGCTGCTCGGGCCGACCCCGTGAGGGTCGTTATCGCGCGGGCGTCTGGTCCAGCCAGGCGCCCGTGAACCCTGCGCGCTTCAGCCGGGTATTGCTCGCAGTGTAGAAACACCCACCTTTGTAACGACCTGATAGCGGTGGCATCTTTACCGATGCCCTCCGTCCCTCAGATGCGGTGATGCGGCCCTTCCGATGTCTCACGCCCGTTGCGCTCGCTGCTCTTAGCGGGCTTGCGACGGGTGCCTGCGGCCTCGCCGACGTGTTCCGCCCCGCTGGGCTGAACGGCGTCGTGGTGAGTTATCTCGGTGCCTCCGACCTATCGGTCGGCACGCGCATCGCGCCCGACGTTTCGGTCGAGGCCGATGGCGTCCCCGTGCCGAACCCCCGCCTCCGCTTCACCTCCTCCGATCCCACGGTCCTCGCCCTCACGCCGATCGGCGACACGCTCGTCGCTTGCGCAGTCGGACAGGTGCTTCTCACGATCCGCCTCGTGAGCTCGATGGTCACAGACACGGTGCCGAGCGCCCAGGACTCGATCAAGGTCACGGGCGGGCCGCCGCTACCCACCTGTCCGTGAACTGTTTTCGTTGCGGCGCGGCGATCCCGGAGGATGCCCGCTTCTGTGCGAGTTGCGGGACTCAGGCGACGGACCCGCACGAGGCCACGGTCCTCATCGAGACGGAGGACCCCGAGGCACTGCTCAACCGCGTCCGTATGGTGCTCGCGGGCGAATACGACGTCGAGCGCGAGCTGGCACGCGGAGGAATGGGCGTGATCTTCAAGGCGACCGAGGTCGGGCT
>QHUY01000246.1 GCA_003223415.1 Gemmatimonadota bacterium | reverse complement strand
TGGCGGTACGCCATCAGCGGCACCCGGAACGACGCGCCCTTCAGCGCCTTCGAGTACCAATGGACCACGGGCGGCGGGAAGAGCGCGCACACTCACCGGATCGCCGCCGTGCTGTGGACGCTCGAGCGGGAAGCCGAGCTGCCCCAATTCATGCTCACGCCGGAGGGGCTCCGGGCGAGAATCGCGGCGTTCTTTGGCGGGCAGGATCTCGATTTCGACGACTCGCCGGAGTTCTCCCGCGCCTACCGCCTCCAGGGACAAGACGAAGGCGCCGTGCGCGGCCTGTTCACTCCGGACCTGCGTCACGTCTTCGCGACCGATCCCGGGCAGCACGTCGCGGGAGCGGGGCGGGAGCTGATGTGGTGGCGGGACGGGCGGTTGCCGGGGCCGGAGGCGCTCGACCAGTTTCTCATGGAGGCCGAGCGCATCCGGCGGTTGTTCGACTGCGGTTGTCCCGTGTTGGCTACTTCAGGCGGCTGTCGGCCTGCTGCACGTCGGCGAGCGGCGCGAGCGACGCACCGTTCAGCACCTTCCCCTTCCCCGTGATGATGTTCGGATCGTTCACGCCGTCGCCGTCGCAGTCCCAGGCGCCGTCGTCGATCACGACGTTTTGATTGCCGGAGAGAACATTGGCGCCCGACTGACCGGGGAAGATGAGCCCAACATCGCCTGCGTTCCCGTTCAGGTTGTTCCCGAAGAACGTGTTGCCGCATGCTCGCATCGCGAAGATGCCCGCCACGGCGGCCGCGGTCACGCGGTTGTTCCGGAACGCCATCTGTGTCGTGAAGAACGGCGTGTTGGTCGACATGCGGATGCCGTAGAGCAGGGCGCCCTCGAGCCGATTCCCTGCCACCACGCCCGCGGTGAGGTTGGCCGGCGACAGGGAATTCTGCCACGGTCCGGTCACGATGTTGTCCGAAACGCTCACGCCGCTCCCCGTCCGAATTCTGATCCCACCGAACTGGGGGCTGATGGACGGCGCCGTGGCGACGATCGTGTTCCGCTCCACGTGAGTGCCATCGACCCCGGCGATGCCCGATTCCTGGATGTGGACGCCGGTGAAGGTCTCGCCGGCGGTGAACTGGTTGTCACTGACCACGGCCCCCGTCGAGCCGACCAAGAACAGGCAGATGCCCGGCCCGCACGTCACCGTGTTCCGGGTGAACTGCACACCAGTCGCGAAGCCGGTGATCCCGTCGTTGTTGGCCACGGCGGGGCCGTCCGACGAGCCGCTCGCGTCGAGCACGAGCCGGTCCACGGTGACGTCCGTGCCGTTGATCTCCAGCATGTCGATGACGCCGGGATTGGTCGCGAACACCCCCGCACCCGCTACGGCGCACGTGAGCGTGATGTTCGACGCGTTGACCAGAACGTCCGCACTGACGCCGAAGAACGCGCCCAGCCCGATCACCTCGCCGGGCGACGCGGCGGCGAGCGCGGCGTTCAGACCTGCCTCGTCCGTGACGACGACGGTGGCGGGCGTGGGACAGGCCGCGGCGCCGCCCATCGAGAACGACGGCGTGGCGGCGAGCGACGGCGCGAGCGGGCGCTGCGTGTCGGCGCAGCCCGCGTCGAACGTGGCGACGATGAGCACAGCGGCTACGGGATGAAAGCGCATAGAGTCTCCTCGCGAGGGGCCCTGGACATTCTCCGGCGGCGGGCGGGTACGGGGGTCTCGGGATCGGAGGAGCGTCGGATGGAGGCGCTGTCGAAGGCGAGAGGCCGCATGCCCGCACGCAGTCGGCCTGGCGGCGTGAACATGTCAGCCGTTTCGGCACCCGGCAACCCCCCTCTCCCTAGTCCCTTGAATTCCACTTGAGACCGGCGGGCGAACGTCGGCT
>QHUY01000046.1:4855-96785 GCA_003223415.1 Gemmatimonadota bacterium | reverse complement strand
TCGCAGCACTGTTTCCAGAACGGGTCACGTCAGGCACCGCTCTGGCTCTCGGATATCAACCGTCCGAAGGTCTTGAGAGACACTTTAGAGGGAGATATGAGCGCGTACTGCTCGATGCCGTCGGGCATTTCCCCATCGGGAGGCGCCCGCAGCTGTAGCCAGCGCCATCCTTCACCACTTACGAAGTCGTGACTACGGTTCTGACACCTAAAGCGGGGCCGTGCGGGGTCACATGCAGCCATTCAACCAAGCGTCTTGGACTTGCCGGTGCGAGTGGGGACCGGCGGCCGTGACGGCCCTCGCGCCCGCCGACGTGACGATCGTCGTCGACGTGTTCTCGTTCACCACATGCGTCGACGTGGCCACCTCCCGCGGCGCGGCCATTCTGCCCTATCCTTGGAATGACCCGTCCGCCGCGGAGTTTGCTCAAGCCCGTCGCGCCGAGTTGGCTGGCCGTCGCACGCAGGCACGCTACTCGCTGGCGCCGGATTCCTACTTGGCCGCGCCTGCGGGCCTGCGCTGCGTTCTGCCATCACCGAATGGCGCCCAGGTAACACTCCAGGCCGCACCCAATGCTCCCGTCCTACTTGCTGGCTGCCTCCGCAACGCTCACGCTGTCGCGGCGTCCGCCCAGCGTCTCGGCGCCACGTTCAACATCCTACCAGCCGGCGAGCGCTGGGGGGACGGCTCGCTACGGCCGGCGTTCGAAGATCTGCTCGGGGCCGGTGCGATCCTCTCCTACCTGCGGGGCAGCCGATCGCCGGAGGCGCAAGCCGCTATGGCGGTCTTCGAGCGGCATAGAACATCCCCCATGGAAGCCCTTGCAAGCTGTTCTTCTGGGCGCGAACTAGAGCTCCGCGGCCACAACAACGACAAGATCCTCGCCGGGCAGCTGAACTCGAGCGACTGCGTGCCACGTTTCGACGGCGAAGCGTTTGTGGCTGCCTAACGTGCAAGCATCTTCTCGGGGCAGGGGATAGTCCATGGCGCACACGATCAGGGTCCTTGTTGGAGGCCTCATGCTTCTCGCTTTATGCCTCCTGATCGGGCGCTTGATTGCCGGGTCTGCTCCGGCAATCGGGCTCGCCAATGCGGCCAAGGTGTTTATCCCCCTTTGGTTCGTCGCGGCGGGCATCAACATGTGGATCGGAGTCTCCAAAGCTGGGTACTCGGTTGCCGAGGAAGCTCCTTTTTTCATCGTTGTGTTTGCCGTGCCAGCCGCGGTGGCACTCTTCGTGTTGTGGTGGTTGTCGCGCCGTTAAGCGGAGTCGCGTGTTGTCGCCGCCTTACAAGCGCTTGAAGCTGACGGCGCCTGCCGCTTGTGATAGAATTCGACTTGTAATGAGCGAGACCAAGCGCTGCAGGTTGAGCGCGCACCATTAGACAGCGGCGCGATGCCGACCCACCGGTAAGAGCGTTTGGAGGAGGTTCGTATGGGCCGCTGCTTATGCAGTCTCGTAGTGATCTCTGGCCTTCTCGTCGCTTGCCGACGCCCGATCGAGGTGCGCGGCCTTTACGTCAGCGACGATGGATCGGGCGCCTTCTTCCCCTGCGACCAACCTAACATGATCCTGCAGGTGAGCGATTCGGCCCTGGCCACGAGCTACCGGCTCAAAGCGACACAGCCGTATCAGCTGCTGTTCGTTCGGCTCCGGGGAGTCAGGGCGGACTCGGGAAGCATATACGGCGGCTCACACCACTTTCTCGTGCAGCAGATTCTCGAGATCCGGGCGCGGCGGAACGGGGAGTGCCCGAGCATTGCCCACCCCGTCCCTCCCACGCTCCTCCTATCCGTGACGGGGCTGCCCAACAAGCGCGTGAAGCTGACCGTTCGTAGTCGCGATCCAATCTGCGACGCTGGACGAGCGTTCCCAGAACGGTACATTGTCCGCCTGCGGACGCCTGCACCCCGCGGCTTCGTCATGTAAGCGATCCGCATCCACCACCGAGGACCGTATGACCAAGTCCGCATTTCCCGCATGGGCGTTCCTCATCACCGTCGCCGTGGCCTCACCAAGCGTCGGCCAAACAGCAACGTTCAAGGTCGCCAGGTTCAACATCGGTGGCGACGGAGGCACGGACTACTTGACCGCCGAACCCGGCACGGGCCGCGTCTTCATATCGCGCGGCACGCATGTCATGGTGGTCGATGGCCCCACGGGCAAGGTGCTCGGCGACATTCCAGACACGCCGCGCACGCACGGCATCGCGCTCGCCCCGACGTCGAATCACGGCTTCATTACCAACGGCGGTGATTCGACCGTGACGATGTTCGATCTCCGCAGCCTGGCCGTGATCAAGAAGATCCCCGTCCGCACGGGCGGTCTCGATGGCATCATGTACGATGACTTCTCGGACCGGATCATCCTCACGAATCACAGCCGTCCGATCGGCACCGTCGTCGCGATCGACGCCAAGACCGGGGACATCGTCGGCACCGCCGAGCTCGAGGACAACTCGCCGGAGGGCGCGGCGAGCGACGGCAAGGGGAAGATCTTCGTCAACAACGAAGGCAAGAGCACCATCCAGGTGATCGACGTCAAAACGATGACGGTGCTGGCCTCGTGGCCGCTCGCGCCCTGCGAAGGCCCGACCGGCATCGCGTACGATCGCAGCACCAACCGCATCTTCTCCGGGTGCGGCAAGACCTCCGTCGTCGTCGACGCCACCTCCGGCAAGGTCGTCGCGACGATCGCGAACGGCGACGGCGTCGACGCCCTGGGCTGGGACGCCTCGGAACACCTGATCTACATCCCCGCCGGACGCGACAGCAACGTCACCGTGGTGCGAGAGGACGCGCCGGACAGGTACACGGTGGTGGCGACCGTCCCCACGATGCGGGGCGCCAAGACCATCGCGGTGGACCCGGTGAAGCACGTGGCGTACCTGTTCCAGCCGGAATACGGTCCGGTCCCGCCGGGCTCGCCCCCACCGGCACCGGGAAGCCGTGGTCCCCGCGGTCCCGTGGTCGCGGCGTGGTTCTTCGCCATCAACCACTGATCGGCCTCCCGTCATGAACACACCAATGCCGACGGTACGCGCGGTGGGGGCGCTGGCGATCCTCGCCGCCGCGGCGTGCGCAACCGCCACACGGCAGACGTCGTCGGGCACCGTCCCGCCCGCGCCCGCAGCGCAGCGGCAGGCCGGCGGCGGCGGGGCCCCCTACACCGCGACGGACGTGTGGTTCATGGCCGGCATGATCGGCCACCACGCGCAGGCGGTCCTCATCGCCGGCTGGGCGCCCTCGCACGGTGCAAGTCAGGCCCTGAGCGCCCTGTGCGAACGCATCGTCGTCGGCCAGCGCGACGAGATCGTGCTCATGCAGCGCTGGCTCCGGGACCGCCATGAGACGGTTCCGGGGGTGGACACGTCGCGCCACCGGATGCCGGGCATGGATCACGCGCTAATGATGCCCGGGATGTTGACCGCGGAGCAGCTGGCGCAGCTGGACAGCGCGCGGGGTCCCGAGTTCGACCGGTTGTTTCTCAAGTTCATGATCCAGCACCACCAGGGTGCCATCACCATGGTGAATCAGTTGTTCGGCTCGCAGGGCGGGGGCGAAGAGGAGATCGTTTACCGGTTCGCCTCCGACGTGTACGCCGATCAGACCACCGAGATTGACCGCATGAATCGCATGCTCGATACCCTCAAACGGAGCCCTCAGTGAAATCCGCATCATTGTCTCTGTCGCTCGCGACCCTCGCGCTGTCCCTCGCGGCATGCGCCACGTCGAAGCTCGATATGTCCACCACGGCGCCCAGCCCCGACCGCCGGGTCGGACTGCGCGCAGGACAGTGGAACGCCGCGGAAGCGTCCTGGAATCTGCGGGTGGTCTCGAAAACGCGGCCGTCGGAGAAGTTCGCCGGCGTCACGAACTCCGATCTCTCGTTCTCCGGGAACTACGCCATCCAGGGAAACTACAACGGCTATCAGGTCTGGGACATTTCGAATCCGAAGAAGCCGATGCTGAAGATCGGGTATCTCTGTCCGGCATCGCAGAGCGACGTGTCCGTCTACAAGAACCTGCTCTTCGTCTCGGGAGAGGGGACGTCCGGCCGCCTCGACTGCGGCACGCAGGGGGTGCACGACTCGGTCAGCACGGACCGGCTACGGGGCATCCGGATCTTCGACATCAGCGACATCGCCAATCCGAAGTACATCGGGAATGTGCAGACCTGCCGAGGCTCGCACACCCACACCGTCGTCGAGGATCCGAACGACAAGGACAACGTGTACATCTACGTGTCCGGGTCGGCGGGCGTTCGGTCGCCGAACGAGCTGTCGGGGTGCTCGAAGCTGGCGCCGGACCAGGACCCGAACTCCGCGCTCTTCCGCATCGAGGTCATCAAGGTACCGCTCGCCCACCCGGAGATGGCGAGCATCGTAAGCTCCCCTCGGATCTTCAATGATCTCACCGAGGCCGCCACGCACGCTGAGATGCCGCAAGACATCGCCGCCGCCACCACGGCCGCCGCCGAGGCGCGTGCCAAGGGCGGGTTCACGGCGACGGTGCGGGGCATGGAATACGTCCTGTGGCCGGGGCTCATCCAGCCGCTGCTCGACAGCATCGTCAAGGCGCGACAGGGGACCGGGGCGCCGACGAGCGCGGACAGTGCCGCGCTGCGCGGGGCCATCCAGGGCATCGTGGACGCGATCGTCGGCGGCCCGCCGCCCGGCACGAAGAACGGCGTGCGTCCCGGGCCCACGCAGTGCCACGACATCACCGTCTACCCGGCGATCGGGCTGGCCGGCGGCGCGTGCGGCGGCTACGGCCTGCTGCTCGACATCCACGACGTGGCCCACCCCAAACGGATCGGCGCCGTGGCCGACTCGAACTTCTCCTACTGGCACTCGGCGACGTTCAACAACGACGGGACCAAGCTCCTCTTCTCCGACGAGTGGGGCGGCGGCGGGCAGCCCAAGTGCCGCGCGACCGACAAGCCCGAGTGGGGGGCCGACGCGATTTTCACGCTGGCGCGGGACACGATGACGTTCCGGAGTTACTACAAGATGATGGCCCCGCAGACGCCGTTTGAGAACTGCGTGGCGCACAACGGGTCGCTGATCCCGATCCCCGGGCGCGACATCATGGTCCAGGCCTGGTATCAGGGTGGCATCTCGGTCTTCGACTGGACCGATCCGGCGCACCCCAAGGAGATCGCCTACTTCGACCGCGGCCCCATGGACTCGACCAAGATGGTCGGCGCCGGGTCGTGGTCCGCCTACTGGTACAACGGCTACATCATGAGCTCCGAAATCGCCCGCGGGCTCGACATCTTCGCGTTGCAGCCCAGCGGGTTCATCTCCCAGAACGAGATCGACGCCGCCAAGCTGGTGCATTTCGACTTCCTGAACGTCCAGGACCAGCCGAAGCTGGTCTGGCCCGCGAGCTTCATGGTGGCGCGCGCCTACCTGGACCAGCTGGCGCGCTCGAACGGCTTGGCGCCGGACAAAGTACTGGCGGCGAGGACTGCGCTCGCCCGTGCCGAGAAGCTCGCAGGGCAGCCGCGCCGGGATGCGCTGACGCAGCTGGTGATGCAGCTCAACGGTGATGCGTCGGGCACGACCGCCCAGCTCAGCATCGCGGGGACGGGCGTGGCGGGCGCGGCCGATCAGGCGAAGGTGCGGCTGCTCGCCGCGGCGGTCATGGATCTGGCCAACGCGGAGCGCTGACGTCGGATCGGTAGCGGCGGGTCTGGCCGACAACTCCGCCACGTCGCGCTGGCCATGAGTGACATGAGGCACGACCCGCGGGCGGCCTTCATCGATGCCGCCACCTGGCACGGCTCACTGGAGCGCGCCGAGGCGATCCTGGCCGCGCACCCGGAGCTCGCGAGCAGCGACATCCATACCGCCGCCGTCCTCGGCGACGATGCCGCCGTGCGCCGGTTCCTCGAACGCGATCAGGCGAACGCCACGGCGAAGTCCGACTCGTATTGGACCGAGCGGTGCTCGCGCGAGTCGGTCAAGGCACTGCTCGACGCGGGCGCATCGACGAGCGGCGTCCCGTTCCCATCGGGCCACGCGGCGGTGGACGAGCTACTCCGAACCCACCGACCGTGACCGGGCCCCGTCCGCCTCGCTCGTCGCGCGAGCGCTATCGGCAGTTCGTTCAAGACTACAAGCAGCGGCGCCTCGATGACTCGGTGGAGACCGGCGCGGACGGCGTGCCGTCGGAGGCCCGGCGTCCGGCGCAGGGCGCGCGGCGGGAGTATCTGCGCGACTACGTGCGGTGGCTGTGGCCGCATCGGTACGCGGCCGGCGCCCTCTTTCTCATCGCCCTGGTGGTCGCCGGACTGCAGATGATCGAGCCGCTGTTCATGCGGTTCATCATCGACCGCGTGCTCCTGAATGCCGGGCTGGACACTACGTCGCGCCTGACCCGACTCCACCTGGCGGGCGCGGCGTTCCTCGGCGTCGTCATTCTCTCCAACCTGACCGACGCGCTCAGGGACTATCGCCAGCGGCTGCTCAACACACGGGTCATCCTGTCGCTGCGCCGGGCGCTGTTCCACCGGTTGCTGCACCTGCCGCTGCCCAAGCTGTGGGACATGAAGACCGGCGGCATTCTGTCCCGCCTCACGGGCGACGTGGAAACGACGACCGGGCTCTTGCAGATGGCCATCATCTCGCCCGCCATCTCGATCCTCCGCCTGGTCATCGCTCTGGCCGTGCTGCTGGCGCTGAGCTGGCGGCTGGCGTTGACGGCCATGGCCATCATTCCGGGCGCGATGCTGATGAGCTTCGTTTTCGCCCGGCGCGTCCGGCCCATCTACCGTGCGGTCCGCAAAGATGTGGAACAGATCGACGGCCGTGTGGGCGAAACGTTCTCGGGCATTCGCGTCGTCCGGGCGTTCCGGCGAGAGCTGTGGGAGCTGTTCGACTACATGGTCGGCCGGCACACCGTGCTGCGCAAGGAGCTCTTCGCGCACCGCCGGGAGCTGGTCCTGTGGACGTCCTGGGGTCTGCTGCAGGCGGGCGTCAACGTCGTGATCATCTGGTACGGCGGGTACATGAACGTCGTCGGCGCGGTCTCCATCGGCGACATCATGGCCTTCCAGTGGTACACGTTCATGCTGATGGGCCCGGTGTGGAACATCGTCAATTCCTTCTCCGAGCTGCAACGGTCGCTCGCGGCCATGGAACGGGTCTTCGAAGTGCTGGCCCTAGACCACGACAAGCCCGACCGGCCCGGCGCCCGCGACGCCCCACCGGTGGTGCACGAGATCCATTTTGAGAACGTCGAGTTCGCATACCGTGAGGGCCAACCGGTGGTCCGCGACTTCCACGTGGCCGTCCCCGGTGGATCCGTGGTCGCCCTGGTGGGCCGGAGCGGCGCCGGGAAGACGACGGTGACGGACCTGGTGGCGCGGTTTCACGACCCCACGCGGGGACGCATCCTGCTCAATGGCTCCGACATCCGGGACCTTCGTCTGCGCACCTATCGCGACCTGCTAGCCCTCGTCCAGCAAGACGTCTTCCTGTTCGATGGATCGGTGCGGGACAACATCGCCTACGGCGGCCGGGATGCGACGGACGCCGACATCGAAGACGCCGCCCGGCGCGCCAACGCGCACGAGTTCATCGTCAGACTGCCTGACCAGTACGAGACGTTCATCGGCGAGCGTGGCGTCAAGCTCTCGGGCGGCCAGCAACAGCGCCTCGCCATCGCCCGGGCGCTCCTGGCCTCCCCCCAGATCCTCATCCTCGACGAGGCCACCAGCAACCTGGACACGGAGAGCGAGCAGCTCATCCAGGCGTCGATGGCCACGCTGCTCGCCGGGCGCACCACGTTCGTGATCGCGCATCGCCTCTCCACCATACGCCGCGCCCACCTGATCCTCCTGATGGAGGAGGGCCACGTCGCCGAGCGTGGCACCCACGAGGAGCTCATGCGTGCCCACGGTGCATATTACCGCATGGTCCGGCGTCAGATGGAGTCTCACGGCCAGGACGGCGACGAGCTGTGGCACTGACACCCTCCCCCTTGCCCGAGCCGCGCGGTTCTCTTAGGTTGTCGCAGAGCGGCAGGTTTCTCAGAAGGAAAGGGATCGTCTCTCTCATGTACCAAATTCGCTGCACCTCGCCGATGCTGCGGGCCGCGCCCCTGAAGGGCGGCACCGGGCGTATTGCGTTCGGCGACGTCGCCGCGAGGAGGGAAGCACCCTAGAAGTCCCGGATTCCCACACGTGATCCGGCCTTCCGGGTGCTGCAAGAGCCCTGGAAGGCTGTTTTGTTGCGTCACTCTTGAGCAGGATCACGCGCATGGAAACCGAACTGTTGCCCGCCGATCACCGGATCATCAGCCGGTACACCAACCAGCCACCGCGGCTGCCGGGCGAGCTCCGCCACCGCATCGAAGCGGGATGGGGCGGCGCCCCGGTGCAGCTCTACGCCCTCGCGGACCTGGACCACGCTCTGCGGCTCAGCGAGACCTGGGTGGCGCTCGGCGCCACCCACGTCACGCTCGCCCGACGGGTTGCGGGCGGCCGACGGGAGGAGGGCGGGGGGGGGGGACGGGTCCTGGCACCTCCAGTCGTTCGAGCGCACGCGCATTGGGGCGGTGCGGGAAGCGCCGGGGCTGAGCGCGACCACGCTCACCGTCCTCGGTGTCCCGGACGACCCGCCGCTCGCCGTGGTGCGATACACGCATCGGCAGCGGCGCGCGTTCGAAAACCTGCGGTTCGTGCTGGAGGAGGCCCTCGCGGGGCGCGCGCTCGCGCCCGTGGACCCCGATCGCGAGTACGCCGACGCCGTGGCCCGTCCGATCCGCGATGCACAGGCGTACGTGGCCGGCCGCCGCGCGGCGGTGATCCGTCGCCTGCTCGGCTATCTGCGACCCTACCGGCGCGACCTCACCCTCGGCATGGCGGCCGCCGCCGTGATCACACTGGTCAGCCTGGTGCCGCCCTACCTGGCGGGACACCTCATCGACCGGGTGATCCGCCCGGCGCAGGAGGGGCGGCTGTCCCTGGCGCGCGCCAGCCAGTTGGCGTGGCTCGCGGTCGCCGCGATGGCGCTTGTCTACGTGCTGCGCCAGGCCGCGGCGCTGGTGCGGCTGCGGCTGATGTCGGTGCTGGGCGAGTGGGTGGCGCGCGACCTGCGCGCGGAGCTCTACGAGCACATCCAGCACCTCAGCCTGTCTTTCTTCTCACGGAAGCGGACCGGGAGCCTGATCACGCGCGTCTCGGCGGACACCGACCGGTTGTGGGAGTTCGTGGCCTTCGGGGTCGTGGACGTGTCGCTCTCGCTGGTGATGCTGACGGGGCTCGGCGCCGTGTTGCTCAGCCTCGACTGGCGCCTCGGCCTCGCGATGACACTGCCCGTGCCGGCCTTTTGCTGGCTGATCTACCGCCACGGCGAGGCGATCAACCAGCTGTTCCTGCGCGCCTGGCGGAAATGGTCGCGGGTGACGGACGTGCTGTCGGACACGATTCCGGGCATTCGGGTCGTGAAGGCGTTCAATCAGGAGGCGCGCGAGATCCGGCGCTTCGACGAGCACAACAGCGACGTGACCGCCGAGTTCAACCGCATCCACCGGCTGTGGACGACGTTCTGGCCGCTGCTGATGCTGGCGGTGCACGCCACCACCGTGGCTGTGTGGGTGCTCGCCGTGCCCCGCCTGTTGGGCGGGGGGGCGGCGCTCTCGGCCGGGACGTTCGTGTCGTTCCTGCTCTACACCACGATGTTCATCGCCCCGATCGAGATCATCGGGCAGATGGCGCGGACGATGAGCCGGGCGACTACCTCGGCCCACCGCGTGTTCGAAGTCCTGGACACCGAGCCCGAGGTCCGGGACGCGCCGGAGCCCTTGCGGCTGGAGCCGGTGCACGGGCGGGTGACCTTCGCGCACGTGAGCTTCGGATACGACGGCGTCCGGCAGGTGATTCGCGGCGTGAGCTTCGACGTCGTGCCGGGCGAGCTCATCGGCCTCGTCGGACCCTCGGGCGGCGGCAAGTCCACGATCGTGAACCTGATCGCGCGGTTCTACGACGTCACGAGCGGCGCGATCCGGGTGGACGGCCAGGACATCCGGCGGCTCGAAGCCGGGCACTATCGCCGCCAGATCGGGATGGTGCTCCAGGACCCCTATCTGTTCCACGGGACGGTGCTGGAGAACATCCGCTACGGCCTGCCGGAAGCGTCGCTCGCGGACGTGATCGCCGCCGCGAAGGCCGCCAACGCCCACGAGTTCATCTGCAAGCTCCACCACGGCTACGACACCGTGGTGGGGGAGCGGGGCCACACGCTCTCGGGCGGAGAGCGCCAGCGCGTCTCGATCGCACGGGCGATCCTGCACAACCCGCGGATCCTCATCCTGGACGAGGCCACGAGCAGCGTGGACACCGAGACCGAGCGGCACATCCAGGAGGCCCTCGATCGACTCGTCGCGGGCCGGACCGTGTTCGCCATTGCGCATCGGCTCTCCACCCTGCGCAAGGCTTCACGGCTGTTCGTGATCGAGGACGGACGGCTGGTCGAGGCGGGCACGCACCACGAGTTGCTGGCGAAGCCCGACGGCCACTACCGACGTCTGCACGAGATGCAGTTGCAGTTGACATGAACAGGGGCTCGGGATCGGGGCTCCGAGTCCCGAACCCCGAGCCCCCAGTCCCCAAGGAGGAGCCATGGACACGAGGGTCGTCAGGAGAGCCGAGACCGCGGCGGCATCAGCACCGGCCGGCATGCTCACCCTGGAGATCCGCCCCGACGGTCGTTTGTGGGCGGTGCAGGGGGGAGGTGAGGACGCGGGCCCCGTGTGGGTGCGGCGATCCTTCCCTTGGTCGGAACCCAGCCGGTTCCTGTCGCTGCGCGACGACGACGATCAGGAGGTGGCCCTGGTGCAGGAGCCGGCCGAGCTCGACGCCGCCTCTCGGCACGCCCTCGAACAGGCCATGCGGGAGGCGGGGTTCGTGCTCGAGGTGACCCGCGTGCTCGAGATCGAGGAGGAGATCGAGATCCGACACTGGCGGGTGGAGACCCGCCAGGGGCCGCGTTCGTTTCAGACGCGGCTCGACGACTGGCCGCGCGCGCTGCCGCACGGCGGCCTCCTGATCCGGGATGTCGCGGGGGACCTCTACCTCGTCGCCAACCCGGCGGCGCTCGATCGCAACAGCCGGGCGCTGCTCTGGGCGTTCGTGGACTAGTGCCGTTCCAACTTGATTCGCCAGCCGTGCTGCGATCAGCGCACGCGACCGCCAGATAGAACGGGCTCCCGTACCTTGGCGCGAATAGTTGGAACGGCACTAGCGGAAGTCCGCCACGCCGATCTTGATCACGGCGTGATGGGCCCGCGGCTTTGGGTTCGGTGCCGCGGCCGCCGTCGAGTCCACTTCGGTCCAGATGCCGAACACGCGACCCCCGAGGGCAGCGATCCCGGTGTAGTCCCCGATGAACTCGTTGCGCGCGTCGAAGGAGCTGTCCGTCCAGGCGTAGTTGACCCAGCTGTGGCCGCCGTCGCTGGAGCGCGCCAGCGCGATCAGCGATTTGCGGTTCGCCGGGTCGCCGCGGCGGTCGTAGAAGAGGATGTTGGCCGCGCCGTCCGTGGGGTCCACGGCAAGCCACTGAAAGAACTGGTCCTTGCCGTTGTGAAGGGAGTCGCCGTTTACGCGCACGGCCGCGCTCCAAGTGCGCCCGTGATCGGCCGAGCCGGCCACGAATACGTCGACATCACCGTTGCGGTAGTCGCTCCAGGCGACGTACAGGCGGCCGCTCGTGGGATCGATGGCGATTTCGGGGAAGCCGTTGGCGCGGTCGACGTCGGACACCTTGAAGTACGCCGCCGCGGTCGGGATCACGGGCCGCGAAGGTGCGAAGGTCTTCCCGCCGTCCGAAGATGACGTGAACACCACGTTGTTGCCGTCGGCCCAGACCACGTACAGCGCGCCGTCCGCTCCCACGGCGCCCGTGAAGCCCTCAACGCTGCCGTTGTCGTCGCGCGGCAGTCCCGCCCGGGTGCTGATGCGGATCGGCGGCGACCAGGTAGTGCCGTGGTCGCTCGAGCGCGAAAACAGAATCACGGAGCTGTCGAGCGTGAACTCGGTCCAGCCGATGTACAGGGCGCCGGCGAAGCGGCTCGTCGGGTTGTTGTCGGCCACGACGTACGGTTTGTCCTCCCAGGGGATGCCGGGCCGCGTGGGCCACGCGTCCACGATGCGGTACTCCTGCTCCCACGTCTCGCCGCCGTCCAGCGAGCGCCGCACGAAGATGCCGTTACGGGTGGCCCCGCTCGCCCAGTAGTCGGTCGTCCCCAGGCGGTCGAAGGCGATGAAGCACAGAATCGCGTCGCCCCGGTTGTCGAAGGTGATCGACACGTCCCCCGAAACGCGGTAGTCGGGCGGCTCAACGCCCTGAGCGATCGTCCAGGTGCGCCCGCCGTCTCGCGACCAGGCGGCATGGGCGTTGTCCTGATACGCCGCCACGAGATGCTGTGGGGTGTTCGGATCCACCGCGATGGACGGCTCGCTGAAGTAACCGGGGACCGTGACAGTGGTCACCAGTGCGTGGGGCGCACGGGGCAGGGCTTGAGCGCCTGCAGCGCCTGGCGCGAGCACTGTGAGGGCAACCATGGCGATGTGTCGCATACCGACTCTCCAGCGGTTGTGGGTGTCCCACGAGCGTCGATAGGTGATTTCGCTTACGCGCGCGCACCCTTAAGGCGCGCGGGTCCCAGGTGTGGGGGGAGCCGCGAGCCCGAGCACGGGGCTGTACGCCCCGAGCAACGTCCGGCTCCACCACGCTCCCGTCGCCCGCCGCTCGGCGGGCGTGGTGAAGCGGTAGTCGTACAGCATAGCCCGCACGTAGCGCGGCGAGTGATCGGGAAAGGGATTCGTCGCGAGCAGCGCCAGCACCTCGGGTGAGCCCTCCAGCAAGCGCGCGAGGAACCCCGGGAACCATGCCGTGTTGTCGTAGCTGCTCAGGGCGGCGAACCACATCTGCCAATCGAGACGCGGCTGGTGCGGCTCGACGAAGCTCGGTCGTCGCGCCAGGTCACCCGGCTTGTACTTGAACTCGTAGGCCCGCCACGTCACACCGTCGTCGCTCCCCTCCACAATGATCTCCGGCCGGCTCGTGGTCATCACGCGGAACAGGCCGTAGCCGTTGAGGCTGCGGAACGGCTCGATCCAGGCGTTGAAGCGCACCAGCGGCATGGGCGGCCTCGTGCGGGGGAAGCACGACTCCCACAGCCGCAGGGCTCCCAGAACGAGAAACACTGCCGCCACGACCACCGTCACCGCCATCCGGCCGGCTCCGGGAGGAACGAATGGGGCCCCAGCGGCGGCCGTGACGGAGAAAGGCAGTCTCGCCAGGAGGGCATCGGGTAGCAGGGACCGCCACGCGGCGTCGTCCACCAGCAGCAGCACGAGCGCGATCGTCAGCAGGTTGAAGAAGTTGTAGTTCCCGGTGGCGAAGATCGTCAGCTGGAAGAGCACCGTCCCGGCGACCGCGAGCAGCCGCAGCGGGCGCGGCCCGAAGAAGAGCAGCGGCACCGCGATCTCCAGCCCGAAGGTCGCCAGCACCTGGAGCTTCTTGAGCCAGGCCGGCAGCTGGTGCATGTACCATGCGGGCCAGGTCGGCAGCGGCTGCGTGTAGTAGTGGTAGTCGAGCGCAGTCAGGCCGCGCCACGTGGGGTCGCCCCACGAAAGCTTCACGACGCCCGACTGGAAGGTCAGTCGGAAGACGAGCCACCACAGCAGGAACAGGACAAGGGCGGGGGGAGAGACGGTAGGAGCGAGGCGGCCGGGCCAGAAACGCCACGACCCGAGGAAGATCGCCAGGAACCCCGCCTCGAGCAGCAGCACGTCCCACTGGAAGGAGAGGAAGTCCCGGCCGGCCGCCACGAGCGAGAGGTACAGCACCCAGAGACAGATCATCACGCCACCCGCCCAGACATCGGCCACGAGCAGCGCGGCGCAGATTACGCCGAGGGCGCACACGACATCGAGCGCCCTGCCGCTTGCGTCCAGCCACAGCACGCTGGGCACTATCCGGTAACGATCGGGACCGACGTAGCGCCGCAGCGCCTGGAGGTAGTCCTGGGCGGGAAGAATGCCGTGGGGCCCGATGAGACCCTTGACCTGCACCCACAGGGACACGAATGCGATGAGGTAGATCAGCCCCAGGGCCCGCAGGAACAGCCATTGGCTGACCTCGTATGACGACCTGCCCCCAGCCGTGCCGATCAGCCACTGAAAGGGCGTGTCGATCGCGGCGAGCGCCGGTTGCAATCGGGTCGCGAGCCAATCCGTCATTGGCCGCCTCCAGGGGTATATGTTAGATAGCGCACGCGCGACCAACAAGGAACAGGAGGTCCGGAGCGTGCCGGAGTTCCCCCTCGAGGCCGGTCCCTGCCTGATCCGCCCCTGGCGCCGCAGCGACAAGTCGGCGCTGGTCAAGCACGCCGACAACCGGCGGATCTGGCTCAACCTGCGCGACGTATTCCCGCAGCCGTACACCGCCAAAGACGCCGACGCATGGCTCACCCATGTGGCCGAGCAGGACCCCGTCACCAGCTTCGCGATCGCAATGGATGCGGAGGCGGTGGGCGGGATCGGCCTGCTCCTGGGGACCGACATCCACCGGCTCAGCGCCGAAGTCGGTTACTGGCTGGGCGAGGGCGTGTGGGGCCGGGGCATCGCCACTGCAGCCCTGCGCGTGTTCACTCCCTGGGCGCTCGAATCCTTCGGTCTGGAGCGACTCTGGGCCGGTGTCTTCTCGACCAACCCGGCTTCGATGCGGGTGCTCGAAAAGGCCGGCTACGTCCGCGAAGCCGTCCTGCGCTGCGCGGTGGTGAAGGACGGCGACCTCCTCGACCAGGTGATCTATGCGACCGTCCGACTGTCCGACCGTCCGAGCGTCGGCTAGCTTTGTTCATGCTGTTCGTCCTCGACAATTACGACTCCTTCACCTACAACCTCGTCCAGTACTTCGGCGAGCTTGGCGAGGAGCCCGTCGTGTACCGCAACGACGCCGTGAGTGTGGAGCAGGTGCTGGCGTTGAAGCCCACGAGCGCGGTGCTTTCCCCCGGCCCTGGGACGCCGGCGCAGGCGGGGATCAGCGTCCCCCTGGTGCGTGCGCTCGCCGGCAAGGTGCCGGTACTCGGAGTCTGCCTCGGACACCAGGCGATCGCGGAGGCGTTCGGCGGACCGGTGGTGCGGGCCGAGCGCCTCATGCACGGGAAGACCTGCCCGGTCGTACACGAGGAGGAGGACGAGCTGTTCGAGGGAATCCCCTCGCCGTTCACCGCGATGCGCTATCACTCGCTGGTGGCCCGGCCTGAAGGGCTGCCACGCGACCTGGTCGTCACCGCCTGGGCGGGGGACCGGCCGCGCGGCGCGGAAATCATGGCGATGAAGCACCGGCTGTTCCCGGTGTACGGCGTGCAATTCCACCCCGAATCGATCGGCACCCCGGATGGGAAGCGGCTGTTGGAGAACTTCTTGAAGATCGCCCACGCCACGGCCCGCGTGACGACCTAACCAATTACCAGGGGCGGCATTGGCTGCTCCCCTAGACGCCGCGGCACAGATTTTGTATGTTCCCCTGTGCCCGTCCTTGGCGTGATTCCTGCACGGCTGGGCTCCAGACGCCTGCCTCGCAAACCGCTCCTACCGTTGGCGGGCGAACCCCTCATTCTCTGGGTGGTCCGACGTGTCGCCGAGCTGGGCGTGTGCGATCGCGTCGTCGTCGCCACCGATGCCCAGGAGATCGCCGCCGTGGTGGAGCGCGCCGGGTTCGCGGCGGTGCTGACCTCGCCGCGCCATCAGTCCGGCACCGAACGAATCGCTGAAGTGATTGATATGAAAGACTTTAGCGACTTCAACCTCTTCCTCAACGTACAGGCCGACGAGCCCCTGGTCGCGCCCGAGGCGGTGCGCGGGGCGGTGGCGCGGGTGCGCGCCGGGGACCCCATCGGCACGGCGGCGGGCGCGCTCGATCCGGCGCTCGCGGCCGACCCCAATCGCGTCAAAGTCGTGGTCGGCCCCACGGGGCGCGCCCTCTACTTCTCGCGCGCGCCGATCCCGTTCGACCGGGACGGCACGGGCGCGGTGGCCTACCATCAGCACGTCGGGGTGTACGCCTACACCCGGGACGCGTTGCAGCGGTGGGTGAAGCTGCCACCCGTGCCGCACGAGGCGTGGGAGCGGCTGGAGCAGCTGCGCCCCCTGCTGCACGGCATTCCCATTGGCGTGGCGCTGTTCGACGGACGGGTAGCGCCCGGGGTCGATACGGCGGACGATCTCCGCTGGACGGAGCGGGAGCTGACCCGGCAGCTCAAGGAGGTGAGCTCGTGAGCTCGACGAAGTACATCTTCGTGACCGGCGGCGTGGTTTCCTCGCTCGGCAAGGGCATCGCGGCGGCCTCGCTCGGGCGGCTGCTCGCCGAGCGGGGCTTGAAGGTGACGATCCAGAAGTTCGACCCATACATCAACGTCGATCCCGGCACGATGTCGCCGTTCCAGCACGGCGAGGTGTACGTGACGGACGACGGCGCCGAGACCGATCTCGACCTGGGTCACTACGAGCGCTTCATCGACCGCTCGCTATCCCAGGTGAACAACGTCACGACCGGTCGGATCTACCTGGCGGTGATCACGAAGGAGCGCCGCGGCGAGTACCTCGGCTCCACGGTCCAGGTCATCCCGCACATCACCGACGAGATCAAGAGCGCCATCCGGCGGCTCGCGCCCGACCACGACGTGGTGATCACGGAGATCGGCGGCACCGTGGGCGACATCGAGTCGCTGCCGTTCCTCGAGGCGATCCGCCAGTTCCGCCAGGAGGTGGGGCGCGACAACACGCTCTTCATCCACCTGACGCTGGTCCCCTTCATCGCGGCGACCGCCGAGCTCAAGACCAAGCCGACGCAGCACTCCGTGCGCGAGCTGATGCAGATCGGGATCCAGCCCGACATCCTCGTCTGCCGGACCGAGCGGCCGCTGTCGGAGGATCTCAAGCGCAAGATCGCCCAGTTCTGCAACGTCGACTTCGGGTGCGTGGTGGAGAGCCCGGACGTGAAGTCGATTTACGAGATTCCGCTCAAGCTCCACGAGCAAGGGCTTGATAAGGAGGTCTGCCAGCGGCTCCGGCTCGACACCAAGGAGCCCGACCTGCGCGGCTGGGCGGCGATGGTGGAGAAGATCCTGAACCCGCCTCCCTCCCACCGCGTGCGCGTCGCCGTGGTGGGCAAGTACACGGAGCTGGCCGACAGCTACAAGAGCATTCGCGAGGCCCTAGTCCACGGCGGCATCGCCCACGAGTGCGGCGTGCAAATCGACTGGATCGCCTCCGACTGCTTCACCGACCAGGAGGCGACCGGCGAGCTGCTCTCCTCCTACGACGCGCTGCTCGTGCCAGGCGGCTTCGGCGTGCGCGGCGTGGAGGGCATGCTCGAGGCGATCCGCTGGGTGCGCGAGCACAAGCTACCCTTCTTCGGGATCTGCCTGGGACTGCAGACGGCGATCATCGAGTTCGCCCGGGACGTCTGCAAGCTGCCGGACACTAACTCCAGCGAGTTCGCGCCCGAGTGCGAGAACCCCGTCATCGCGCTGATGCGCTCCCAGGAGGGCATCCAGGAGATGGGCGGCACCATGCGGCTCGGCGCCTACCCCTGCCGCCTGCGCCCGGGCTCCCGGGTGGCGCAGATCTACGGCACCGTCGAGGTGAGTGAGCGGCACCGCCACCGCTACGAGGTGAGCAACGCCTACCGAGACGTGCTCGCCGAGTTCGGCCTGCGCTGCTCGGGGCTGTCCCCCGACGGGTCGCTGGTCGAGATGATCGAGCTGCCGGACCACCCCTGGTTCGTGGGCTGCCAGTTCCACCCCGAGCTCAAGTCGCGGCCGATGCACCCGCACCCGCTGTTCGCCGGGTTCATTGGCGCCGCGCTGGCGCACCGCCGCGCCGCGTCCGCCGCGCCTGCCGAGGGCGCCGACACCGTGTCGGCGCTGGCCGGCCTCAAGGACTAGCCATGACGCAGTTCGCGGGGGCGGCCCCGTTCCTCATCGCGGGGCCCTGCGTGGTCGAGTCCGGAGACCTGAACGTCCGGGTCGCCGAAGCGCTCGCCGCACTGGGCACGCGACTGAGCCTGCACGTCATCTACAAGGCTTCTTACGACAAGGCCAATCGCTCCCGCCTCCAGGCCGCCCGAGGCCCTGGCCTCGAGGAGGGGCTGCGCACGCTGGAGCGGGTCCGCACTGCGACGGGGCTGCCGGTGCTCACCGACGTGCACGAGACCGGCCAGGTGCGCGCCGCGGCCCAGGTCGCCGACGTGCTGCAGATCCCCGCGTTCCTGTGCCGCCAGACCGACCTGCTGATCGCCGCCGGCAAGGCGGGCCGGCCCGTCAACGTCAAGAAGGGGCAGTGGATGGCCGCCGACGGCATGGCCGGCGCGGTGGAGAAGGTGCGCGCGGGCGGAGCACCCGAGGTCGCCGTCACGGAGCGGGGCACGTTTTTCGGCTACGGCGATTTGGTGGTCGACATGCGCAACTTCGCCCGGTTGCGCGCCGCCTGTCGCGCCCCGGTGGTGTTCGACGCGACGCACGCCGTCCAGCAGCCGGGGCAGGGGAAGGCAGGCGCGAGCGGCGGCCTGCGGGAGTTCATCCCGCCGTTGCTGTACGCGGCGGCGGCGGCCGGCGCCGACGGCTTCTTCCTCGAGACGCATCCGGACCCCGATCACGCGCCGAGCGATGGGCCGAACATGGTGCCGCTGGACGAGCTGCCGCGGATCCTGGAGGTCGCGTTGGAGGTGTGGCAACGCGCCCGGGAGGCTGTTCGTGCTTAGAGACGTGTGCGCTCGCACCCGCGGGGCTCCGCGGCCGTCCACGACGGTCACTCTACCCAACCCCTGGGACGCCCGCACCGCCCCGCGGGCGTCTCGCGCACATAACCCGACGCAAGGGTGCGAGCATGCTTGACCGCACCCTCGCCCAGCGCATTCGGCTCGTCGGGCTCGACGTGGACGGCGTGCTGTCGGACGGCGGCATCTACGTCGGCCGGGTGGGGGATCACGCCGTCGAGTTCAAGCGGTTCCACGCGCAGGACGGCAGCGGCGCATGGTTGCTGCGACGCGCGGGCGTGACGCTCGTGCTCGCCAGCGGCCGCCACTCCGAGGCGACCACCATTCGCGCGCGGGAGATGAAGATCGACGAGGTCCTGGAGGACGAGACGGGCGGGGGCCGCAAGCTCGCGACGTTCGAAGCGATGCTGGCGCGGCGGGGCGTCGCCTGGGACGCCTGCGCCTTCGTGGGGGACGACCTCGCCGATCTCCCGCTGCTCACCCGCGTGACGCTGCCGATCGCCGTGGCGAACGCCGTGCCGGAAGTCAAGGCCGCAGCGGCGGTGGTGACGCGGCGCGCCGGTGGAGAGGGTGTGGTGCGCGAGCTCGCCGAGCTGATCCTCACGGCGCGCGGGACGTGGGAGGAGACGGTGCACCAGTATCTCGAGGAGCGGGGCGATGTCGCCCGGCGCGAAGCCCGATCACGTTGACCGCGGCCGCCGGGTGCTGGCGCTCGAGGCCGAGGCGATCCAAGCCGCTGCCCGCGGCCTCGACGCGTCGTTCGCGCGCGCAGTGGAGCTCCTCGCCGCCGCCCGCGGCCGTGTCATCGTCTCCGGAGTAGGGAAGTCCGGGCTCATCGCCCGCAAGATCGCGGCGACGTTCACCTCGACCGGCACGCCCGCGACGTTCCTTCATCCCGTGGACTCCTTGCACGGCGACCTCGGCATTGTCGGACGGGACGACGTCGCCGTGCTACTCTCCAAGAGCGGCGAGTCCGACGAGCTGTTCGGCCTGGTGGACCAGCTCAAGCGCCTCGGCGTGCCCATCATCGCGCTGACGGGCACCCAGGAGTCCCTGCTGGCGCGCAGCGCGACCGTGGCGCTCGATGCGGGCGTGCGGGAGGAAGCCTGCCCCGAGACCCTGGCGCCGACCGCCAGCACCGCCGTCGCCCTGGCGCTGGGGGACGCCCTGGCCGTCACGCTGCTGGAGGTGAAGGGGTTCCGGCGCGAGGACTTCGCCGCCCTGCACCCGGGCGGCACGCTTGGCCGCAAGCTGCTGCAACGCGTTGGGGACGTGATGCTCACCACCGACCTGCCGACCCTCACCCCCGATCGCCCGATGCGCGAGTGCGTCGTGCTCCTCGCCGAAAAACGCGGCACGGTGGCGGTCGTGGACGCGCGCGGCAGCCTCGCCGGCGTCGTCACTGCGGGCGATCTCACGCGCCTCATGGAGCGCACCGAGGCGTTCCTCGACCGCCCCGTCGGCGAGGTGATGACGAAGGCGCCGAAGTCCACCACGGCCGACACCCTCGCCGGCGCCGCCATCGCGTTGATGGAGCGGCACGGCATCATGGCGCTGCCCGTGCTGGACGGCGGGAACACGGTGGTCGGGATGGTGCACCTGCACGATCTCATGCGCGCCGGTGCCGCGTGAAAGACACCACGGGAACGACGTCGAGGGAAGGCGTCGAGAGACACAGCGTCGAGGAGAAACGTCGACGTATCTCCTCGACGCTCTGTCTCTTGACGCTTTTCCTTGACGTCCTTCTGGTGTCGGGGTGTGGGGAGGGCGTGAAACCGACCGCGACCACTACCGTCGCGGACTCGGCCGACCAGGTGCTGATCGGCATGAAGCACTACGTGACGACGAGCAGCATTCTCCGGGCCCTCGTGCTCGCCGACACGGCGTATTTCTTCAATCCGACGCAGGTGGCCGAGCTGCGGGTGGTGCACGTCACGTTCTACGACGCCCAGGGCAACAAGACCTCCACGCTCACGGCAAATGAAGGCACCTTCCACTGGCGCACGGGCGACATGGAGGGGCGCGGCAACGTGATCGCCGTCCGGAGCTCCGACGGCGGCACCATGCACACCGAAGCGATGCGCTACAGCCAGGCGCGCAACGAGGTCAGCTCCGACCTGCCGTTCACCTTCGATTCGCCCAACCAACACCTGAAGGGGGTGGGCTTCACCGCCGACCCCGACTTCAAGACCGTCGCGGCGAAGCACATCACCGGCACGGGCGGCCAGTTCGTGCTGCCGAGTCACTGACGATGTTCGCGTCTCTCTCCGTCGCCCTGCTCGCCCTGCTCCAGCAGCCGGTACCTGCGCCGATGCCCGTCGCCGATACGAACCCGGGACGGCCCTGCGAGGTCGCGATCGACACGCTGCCGCGAGTGCGGCAGGTCACGGCGGGCGCGGCGGCCAACTACTTCGGCGGCGGCGGCGTAGTCGCCCATTGTAAGGGGACGAACACGAGGCTCAAGTCGGACAGCGTCGCCTATTTCAGTGGGGCAGGGCGCTTCGATATGATCGGCAACGTGCACATCCGCGACAGCTCGCTCGCCCTGGACGCGAACGTCGCCAGCTATTTCCTCAACAACGAGCGCCTCGAGGCGCACAACCACGTCGTCGCTGTGAACCGCAACAACCGCTCCGTGCTGCGCGGCCCGAACCTGACTTATTATCGCGCCGTGACGGGGGTGCGCGACACGCTCGAGCTGTTCGCCTCGAGCCGCCCCACGATCGAGTACCGCGGGACCGCCGATTCGAGCGAGCCGTACCTCATCGTGGCCGATCGCGTGCGCTTCAAAGGCAGTGACCGCATGTGGGGCGGGGGCAAAGTCACCATCGACCGGAGCGACCTGGCGGCGCGCGCCGACTCCATGGCCCTGGACGAGACGCGCGGGGTCGGCGTGCTCGTCGGCCAGCCACGCATGGAGGGGAAGGACTCGAGCGGCGGGCGCGCCTATACGCTCGTCGGCACGCGCATCGAGCTCGGTCTCACGAACCGCGAGATCCACCTCGTGAAGGCCCTCGGCGCCGGGCACGCGAGCGGCGCCGACTGGACCCTCACGGCCGACACGATTCACCTTGGCCTCGAGCACCGCAAGCTGCAGCGGGCGCTCGCCTGGGGCCGCTCGTCCCGGCCGCATGCCGTGTCGACGCTCCAGACATTCGACGCCGACTCGCTCGCGCTCGACGCGCCCGACCAGGTGCTGACCGAGCTGCGGGGATTCGGCAAAGCCTTCTCGACCTCGAAGCCCGATTCCACCGCGCGTCACCGCCCCGTCGCTCGGACTCCCGCCCCCGGTTCCTCCGCCCCTCTCCCCCCCCGGGACACGGCGGCGGCTCGGTGGGTCGAGGGACCGGACTTCATCGCCGGCGATACGCTCACGGCGCACTGGGTGCAGGAGCCCGACTCCGCCGGCAAGCTGAGAGCGCGGCTCCACACCATCCTGGCCCGCGGGGCGGCGCGCGCCCTCACGCATCTGACCGACGACAAGGACTCCACCGCCGGCCCATCGCTCAACTACTCCCGCGGCGCGAGCATTGCGATCGCCTTGAAGAACGGCAAGCTGGACCGCGTCGTCGCCGGCGGCCACGCCGACGGCCTCCACCTCGAGCCCAGGCCGCCGCTTCCCGACACGACCAAACGGGCACCGGCCGCCTCCATCAAGCGGGCGCCGGCCGCGCCCAAGCGCCCATGACCGACCCGCATGCCGCGGTGCCCGAGCTCGCCGAGCTGCTCGTCGGCCGCGACCCCTCACTGCCGCTCGCCGCAGCCGCACTCGCCCGGATCGCCGATGGGGGCGGCCGCGCCGCCTTCGGTGACTTGGCGGTGGCCTACCGCGAGGAATTCCTCAAGCTGTGGGCCCACACCCGCGGCGGCGCCTTGCCCGAGGCCGGCAACCTCTCCGTGGACGACGCCCGCGCGAACCTGGGCAGCTCGGTGCTGCCGCGCCTCGCGCTCACGGGCGCTGTGGTGGTGCCGGCGGGCCAGCTGTGGCACGACGCGCCGGTGGCGTTCCGACCGGACTTCTGGGCCGCGGTCTCCGCCGACCGCCTGGGTACGGTGGAGCGGCTCACCGGGGCGGCCGAGCAGGCGTTCGCCCGGGCGGAGACGGTGGGCGGGGAGCGCCCTCGCGTGCAGGGAGCGAGCGTGCTTGAGGCCACGGGCCTCGTGAAGAGCTACAAGGGCCGCCGCGTGGTGGACGACGTCTCGGTCCGTCTCGAGCAGGGCGAGATCGTCGGGCTCCTGGGCCCCAACGGGGCGGGGAAGACCACGACCTTCTACATGATCACCGGCCTGATCCGGCCGGAGCGGGGCCGCATCACGTTCGACGGGACCGACATTACATCGGAGCCGATGTACCGGCGCGCCCTCGCCGGCATCGGCTACCTCGCCCAGGAGCCGTCGGTCTTCCGGAAGCTGACGGTGGAGGAGAACCTGCTCGCGATCCTGGAGACACTGTCGCTCGCGCCGGCGGAGCGGGGGACGCGGCTCGAGCGCCTGCTGGACGACCTCGGCATCAAGCACCTGCGGCGCCAGCGGGCCTACCAGCTGTCGGGCGGCGAGCGGCGCCGGCTCGAGATCACGCGCTCGCTCGTCACCGAGCCCAAGTTCCTGCTGCTCGACGAGCCGTTCGCCGGAGTGGACCCGATCGCGGTGAACGACATCCAGACGATTGTCGCGGGCCTCCGGCACCGCGGCATCGGCGTGCTGATCACCGACCACAACGTCGAGCAGACGCTCGACATCGTGGACCGGGCCTACATCATGTTCGAGGGGAAGGTGCAGGTGGCCGGTACGGTGCGCGAGCTGGTGTTCAACGACCGGGTGGCCGACGTCTACTTCGGTCCGACGCTCACCGCGCGGCTGCGCGCGCGTCTGGGGCAGGCGGCGTGAAGACGGGCCTGCATCAGCACACGGCGCTCAGGCAGGACCTGCGCATCAATCCACGCCTCTACCAGGCGATGGATCTGCTGTACATGCCCCTGCTCGACCTGCAACAGCACCTCAAGCAGGAGCTGCTCGGCAACCCCTTCCTCGAGCTCCTCGAGCCCGAAGAGGAGGAGGAGACGCCGGTCGCCCAGGAGGCCCAGGCCGAGAAGGAGAAGAAGGGGGACGACGAGCCCGACTGGGAGAACATCCTGCTGGACGATGGCGCCGAGGCGCTCGCCGGCTCCCGCGACCTCAGTGAGGCGCGAGAGTACGTCGAGCCGGTGCCGGTGGAGACCAAGGATCTGTCCGATCATCTGCGGGATCAGGTGCAGATGCTCGACCTCACGCCCCGGCAGCGGCTGCTCGCCGACGAGTTCCTCGGCAACATCGCGGAGGACGGCTACCTCACCGCCACCTTGGAAGAGATCATCAAGGGCGCGAATCAGCTGCTCGAAGAGCACGCCGCCGAGTCGGAGGTGGAGCTCACCGTCCAGCACTACACGCTGGCCGACGCCGAGGAGATGCTCAAGATCGTGCAGACGCTCGACCCGCCCGGCGTGGGAGCGCGCGACCTGCGCGAGTGCCTGCTGCTGCAGCTCGAGGACCAGAAGCGCACCGACACGCTCGCGTACCGCCTTGTGAAGGAGGCCTGGGAAGACCTGAAGGCGCACCGCTGGAGCGACATCGGCAAACGCTACGGCCTCTCGCCGGAGGAGGTGCAGCGGGCGGCCGACGACATCGCCAAGCTCGATCCCAAGCCGGGACTGCAGTACAGCGCAGCGAGCGACGTCTACATCATCCCCGACCTCGTGGTCCAGAAGATCGACGACAAGTACCACGTCTTCCTGAACGACTCGGGACTGCCCCGGCTGCGGATCTCCAAGACGTACCAGGACATTGCGCGCGACAAGAAGCAGTACCAGGGAGAGAACAAGGAGTTCATCAACCAGCGCCTCAACAGCGCCCACTGGATGATCCAGGCGATCGAGCAGCGGCGCCAGACCATGCTCAAGGTGATGAACTTCATCGTGGACCGGCAGCGCGAGTTCTTCGAGAAGGGCGTCGAGTTCCTGAGGCCGCTCACCCTGCGGGAGGTGGCCGAGGTGATCGGGATGCACGAAAGCACAGTGAGCCGCGTGACCAACGAGAAGTACGTCCAGACTCCGCGCGGGCTGCTGCCGCTCAAGTTCTTCTTCTCGAGCGGCCTCTCGACGACCACGGGAGAGGACGCTAGCGCGCGGAGCATCAAGGCGCAGATCGAGAAGATGGTGACCGAGGAAGACCAGAGGAATCCGCTGACCGATCAGCAGATCGTGGAGTTGTTCGCCCGGCGCGGCGTCAAGATCGCCCGCCGCACGGTGGCGAAGTACCGCGACCAGCTGGGCGTGCTGCCGGCCCGCATGCGCAAGCGGCTATGAGCCTCGCCACCGCAACGGCGCTCCCTCCTCCCGAGGTGAGCGTCCTCGTCCCCGCGCGGGACGAAGCCGAGAACCTCCCCGAGCTGGTACGCCAGGCACGCGAAGCCCTGCTGCCGCTCCCGTACGCCTGCGAGCTGGTGATCGTCAACGACGGCAGCCAGGACGGCAGCGCGGACGTCCTGCGCCAGCTCGCCGACCAGCACTCCTTCGTCCGCGTGGTCACGCATCGCGCACCCCACGGCATCGCTGATGCGTTGCGCTCCGGCGCGACCGCCGCGCGGGGGCGGGTGCTCGTCTTTTGGCCCGCCGACCTGCAGTACCGGCCGGCCGACCTTCCCGGCCTCGTCGCGCCGATCCTCGCGGGCGAGGCGGACGTCGTGACCGGGGCCAAGCAGGGGGCCTACGAGAAGCGGTTCGTCTCCTGGGTCTATAACGGGCTGTGCCGCTGGTTGTTCGGCATCCGCGTCACGGATCTCAACTCCGTGAAAGCATACCGCCGCGAGGTGATGGCCAGCGTGCCCCCGCGACCCGACTGGCACCGCTTCATGGTCGTCGTCGCCGCCGCGGAAGGCTACCGCCTGGCCGAGCGGCCGGTGCCGCTGTACCCGCGCCGGGCCGGGAAGTCCAAGTTCGGCCTCGGCCGCATCCCCGTCGGCGTGCTCGACCTGCTCTCCGTTTGGTTCCAGCTGCGCTTCGGTCGCAAGCCGATGCTGTTCTTCGGCCTCTCCGGGGCCATCCTGATCTTCCTGGGTTTCCTGCTGGGCATCGTCGCGCTCGTCGAGCGCTACGTCTTCCATTTCGGCTACCGGCCGCTCCTCTACCTCATCATGTTACTGGTGATCACCGGCATCGCGCTGTTCGGCTTCGGCTTCGTAGGCGAGCTCGTCGCCGGCGTCCGCGAAGACGTCCGAGCGTTGGAACAGGAAGTCGACCGACTCCGGGAACGAGCGGAGCGTTGAACCGAGGCGCACATGATCCTTCCTCGCTGGTACATCGCACTTGGGCTCACTCTCGCTCTCGCCGGCTGTCACGAGAGCACCGGCCCTGCCCCCGCTGCCGCAAGCATCGACGTCACTCCCTCAGCCGCGGACATCCCGCTTGGTGGTACCCGCCAGCTGAGCGTGACCGTACGGGACGCCCAATCCCGCGTCCTCAACAACCCCGCGGTGACGTTCGCGTCCACTGACACCACCGTGGCCACCGTATCCGGGACCGGCCTCCTCACCGGGCGAGCCCTCGGGTTCGCATCGGTGACAGTGACCGCCGGCGCGGTCGCTACGACCGTGTCCGTCGTGGTCGTCACCCATCCGAGCGGCACGGTGGCGGGCACGGCCGCCGTCGCATCGCGCCCCTTCGCGATCGCGATCTCCCGAAGTGGCCTCGCCTACGCCGGCCGCCAGGATTTGCCGTACCTGCAATTGAGCCAGCTGCCGGACGCGGGCTTCGGGGATTCCGTACGCGTCGGCAGCGACCCGACGGACATCGCCTTCACCTCCATGGGGACGACCGCCTATGTGACCAATCAGTTCAGCCTCAACGTTGGCGTCATCAGCGTCGGCGTAAAGCGGTCGGTGGACAGCATCCCGATCCCGTCCGGGAACCCGTTCCGGGTCGTGGTAGCGCCTGACGACCAGTATTGCTACGTGTCCACGAGCACCGGAATGTTGTACGAGATCTCCACCGTCACCAACACCATCACCCGGCAGTTGGCTCTCAGTGTCTCTCCAGTGAACGGGCTGGCGTTCCAGCCCAACGGGGACGTACTGTACGCCACGAGCACCGGCGGCAGCCTTTTCGAGATCACCCTGTCGACAGGCGTCGTGCGCTTCGCCGCTGTCGGCGGGACCTTGCAGGACATCGCCGTCTCGCTGGATGGGACCGAGCTGTACATCGCGAACGAAGCGGGAGCGCTGGACGTTCGGGATGCCGCGACCGGCGCCGACCTCACGACCATTCCCGCGGCGGCGAACGCGTTCGCCCTGAAACTGTCGCCGGACGGGACCGAGTTGTACGCCTCATTCCCCAGCAGCGGCCTGGTGAAGATCATCGATCGGGCGAGCCGTTCCGTCGTCCAGACGCTGGGTGTCGGCGGCATGCCCCGGCGCATCGCGTTCAGCCGACTGGGCACGACGGCGTTGATTCCCAACGAGTCGGGCTTCATCTCCGTCATCAAGTAGCGCCGGGCGCTTTGCCGGCCCCGCCGTCGGCACTAAGTTTCACCCCCGATGCGGATCCTGGTGGTCAGCCACAACTACCCCCGCTTCCCAGGGGATCCCGCGGGGGGGTACGTAGCGCGGCTGGCCCGGGCCGCCCACGCCGCCGGTGCCAAGGTGTGGGTCGTCGCACCGCACACGCCGGGGGCGGCTTCCGAGGAAAGCGATCGCGGCGTCCCAGTATGCCGCTTCCGCTACGCGCCCGGGCTGCTCGAACGCATCGGCTACCGCGGCGACGTTCGGTCTCGCGCATTCCTCTCCCCCCTCAGCCTCCTAGTATTGCCTCTTTATCTCACCGGATTCGCCCGTGCCGTTCGTCGGGCCGTCGCGGCGTTCGCCCCAGACTTGATCCATGCGCACTGGTGGTTTCCCGCCGGGTGGGTCGTCGCCGGAGCCGGAATGCCCTTCGTGCTCACCTGCCACGGCAGCGATGTGCGGCTCCTCGACCGGGGGGTCCTGTTCCCCCGCCTGGCGCGCCGCGTGTTCGGTCAGGCGGGTGCCGTGACGACGGTCTCTCACTTTCTCGCCGCTGATATCGAACGCCACGTCCCGCGGCTCAAGCGCCCCGTCGTGGTCGCCCCGATGCCCGTCGAGGTGGACCGCTTCGAGGCGGGTGCGGCGACCCCCAAGGCACGGCCACCGCGCATCCTCTACGCTGGGAACCTCCTGGAGAGCAAAGGGGTGGACGTCCTGCTACGAGCGCTGGCGATCCTCCGAGAGCGCAGCATTCCTTGTCGGCTGAGGGTGGTGGGAGAGGGGCCGGCGCGAGGTGGTCTCGAGGCCCTGGCCCGCCAGCTGGGGATCGTCGACGCGGTCGAGTGGTCGGACTTCGTGCCTCAGGACGCGATGCCGGCTGAGTACGGTGCCAGCACGATCACTGTGCTCCCGACGCGCGGACAGGCCGAGGGGCTCGGCCTCGTGCTGGTCGAGGCCCTGCTCGCGGGGTCGGCGGTCGTAGGAACGCCCGCCGGGGGCATCCCGGAAGTCGTCGTGGACGGGGAGACCGGTTTGCTCGCCCGTGACGGCGACCCCCAGCACCTCGCCGACCAGCTCGCCCGTCTGCTGACCGATCCCGCCCTCCGCGCCCGCCTTACCGAGGCGGGGATGCGCCGCATGCGCGCGACGTACTCCCCCGCGGCTGCCGGCGGCCGATTCCTGGCGCTGTTTGATGCCATCGCTCGCGATCACCCGGCACGCTGAGCCGCCTGGCCCTGGCGGCTGGGCGGAGCTCGCGCGCGAGCTGGGCACCTTCTACCATGACCCGCGCTGGATCACCGGCCTCGCCGAGTGTTTCGGATACGAGCTCTGCTGCCTGTCGGCGAGCGACGGCGGCCGGCTAGTGGGCGGGCTCGCGCTCGCGGCGGTGCCGGAGCTGCTTGGGGGGAAGCGGCTCGTGAGCTTCCCGTTCAGCTTCATCGCCGGCCCCATGGCGCGGACGCCCGAGGTCGCCCGAGCCCTGGGCACGGCGGCGCGCGAGCTCGCCGCAGAGCGCGGCGCCCGGCGCCTTGAGATCAAGCAGCTCGGTACAGGTGTGTCAGCCGCGCCGCCGCCCNCTACACCACCTATCGCGTCTCGACGGAGGGCGGGGAACAGGCGGTGTGGAGCCGGCTGCACGTCACCAGCACCCGGCAGCGCATCCGCAAGGGCCAGAAGGCGGGCGTCGTGGTCGTGGACGGCGAGTCCGAGGCCGACTGGCTCGCGATGGCCCGGCTCGAGGAGCGAGTGCAGCAGAGCCACGGCGTGCCCGCACCGCCACGCCGCTTCTTCGTGGACCTCTGCCGGCGGCTGCAGCGGGAGCGGCTCGCGGACCTCTACCTGGCCCGCGTCCCGGACGGCCGGATCGTCGCCGGATTCGTGATGTTCAAGGGGCCACGCGAGTGGATCTACGCGTTCAGCGCCGCCGATCCGGCGTACGTGCAGCAGTACCGGCCCACGCATGTGCTGCTCTGGGCCGGATTGCAACGCGCCGCGGCGGCCGGCGTCACCTGCGACCTCGGTCGCACGGCGCCGGAGCAGGCCTCGCTCGCCGAGTTCAAGCTGCGTTGGGGTGCGCAGGCGGTACCGCTGGCATATGATTACTGGCCGGACGCCGGCGGCTTGAATCAGGCGCGCCGCGATCGGGGCGCGCTGGCCCTGGCGGCCCGCGTGTGGGGGTGGCTCCCGGCGCCCGTCGCGCGACTGGGGTCGGCCCTGTACCGCTTCCTGGGGTGATCCGGTGCGATTCCTGTGGCGGCTGCGGAAGAAGGTCTTGAAGCGCTGGGCGCGGAACGCCTTCTTCCCCGCGTGGCGCGTGCACCTGCTGCGCTGGTGCGGCTACCGCATCGGGCGGGACGTGTACATCGCCGACGACATCCTCATCGCCGAGGAGCTGGAGGACAAGGGCAACCTGACCATTGGGGACCGCGTGAGTATGGCGCCGCGGGTCACTCTCGTGCTGTCCTCGCACCCCAACGAGTCCCGCATCCGGGATTTTGCCCCCGTCAAGCGCGCGCCGATCGTGATCGAGCCCGATGTCTGGCTCGGGGCCGGGGTCGTGGTCCTGCCCGGCGTGACGATCGGCCGCGGCGCGGTCGTCGGGGCGAACAGCGTCGTCACGCAAGACGTGCCGCCGCTGCACGTCGTCGCCGGCCAGCCGGCGCGCACCATCCGCGTGCTCACCCCGCCGACCGGCTGGTCGTGATCCGCCTCACGACGCCGGCCGCGCACCTCCGGCCCAACGAGCGCTACGGCCTTGCCGTGCTGCTCGACGCGTCGCGGCTCCTGCCGGTGGACGACCCCGCCGCCGACGTCGTGCGGCTCACCATCACCAACGATCGCCGCGACGACTACGACGCGTTCCTCGCCGGCCGCTGGGCGCTGACGCACGAGGACGGTGAGGTACGCTTCTCCCGCAACGTGCTCACCTACGTCAGCGACGTGGCCGGGGCGGGGGAGGAGCAGCGGTCGGAGAGCTACGACCCGCACGACCGGGTGCCGTCCCACGAGAACCCCCTGGTGCGCGCCGAGCGCTGGCGCGAACCCGTGGTGAGCCGCCACGCCGCCGCGCTGCGGGCGGCCGTGCGCACCGCCGCCGGCCCCCGGCCCGTGCGCTGCCTCGCGCCCTGGCCGAACGGGCGACGCTGGGCTGCGGCCTTCACCCACGATCTCGATGTCGTCGCCGGGTGGCCTGTTTTCACACTGCTCCGGTTGGTCGAACTGCTCCGCCGGGGCGAGGTCGGTCGGGCCGCACGGAGTACCTGGGCCGGGCTCGCGGCCGCGGGGAGGAGGGCGGGCGGCGGGCAGTCACCGGTCTGGCAGGGGGTCGATCAGTTGCTGCGCGCCGACGGCGACGCCGGTGTGCGCTCGACATGGTTCGTGATCGGCGGGACCCCCACACTGCGCACCTGGGCCGGGGGAGACGTCACCTACCGCCCGGAGTCCCGCGCCACGCGGCGGCTCCTCTCCGCGGTGAGCGACGGTGGCCACGAGATCGGATTGCACGGCAGCTTCGCGAGCTGGCTCGACGTGGCCACGCTGCGCCGCGAGCGGGAACGGCTGGCCGCCGTTACCGGTCGGGTGCCGGGGGGAGTGCGGCAGCACTTCCTGCGCATGCGCCCCGGGGCGACCCAGCAGGCGATGCTCGCCGCGGGCTTCCGCTACGACGCCACCTACGGCTACCCCGACCGGAGCGGCTTCCGGCTCGGCGTCGCCGACATCGTCCCCGGCTGGGACGCGAAGACGCAGGCGTCCACCCCGCTCGATGAGGTGCCGCTCGTCTGGATGGACCGCGCGTTGAGTAAGTACGGCGGCGTGGAAGATCCCGACGCCTGGATCGAGGACGGGGTGTCGCTCGCGGCCGCCTGCCGGGAGGTGGAAGGGTTGTGGGTGGGCCTCTGGCACCCGAATCTCACCCCCGCGCTGGGGTTTCCCGACGCTCCGGCAGGGTACGGGCGGCTGGTGCGCGAGGTCCTGGCGGGCGAGCGCCCCCCGTTTGTCGGGACCCTCGGCGAGGTCGTCGCGTGGCGCGCGGCGCGACGTGGCGTGCGGGCGCGGACCGTGACGTCCGAGGGCCGGCTCGACCTCGTGGCCGACGGGGAAGAGCGGCAGCAGTGGCCGCTCGTCCTGGAAGACGGCCAGGGCAGGGTGGTGGAGACGCGTCCTTGGCCGGCCGGCGACCATGGCTGAGCGGAGGCGTTGGTGGCGAACCGCCCAGGCGCTGCTCGCACTGCTCGTCATCGGGCTCGCGGTACGCAGGCTCGCGGGAAGCTGGGACGCGCTGCGAGCGCAGCCAGTAGCCTGGGAAGTGCGGCCGGCCTGGCTCGTCGCGAGTGTGGCGATCGTCTGGACAGCCTACGCGCTGCTCGTCGAGGCGTGGCGCCGGGTGGTGGTCTCGATGCATCAGCGGCTCGGGTACCGCGACGCCGCGCGTATCTGCATGGTGTCGAACCTTGGCAAGTACCTTCCTGGCAAGGTGTGGGCCATCGCGGGCAATGCGCTGCTGGCCCAACAGGCCGGTGTAGACGCGCCGGCCGCGGTCGCGGCCGCGCTCGTGAACCAGGCCCTCGCGCTGGGGAGCGGCCTCGCCCTGGTGGGGGCGCTCAGCCCCGCGGCCTTGCGCGCCGCGCCGGCCTGGATGGTCGTCGTAACGCTCACGCTCGGCATTGGCGCGCTACTGGGCGTGGTCGCGCTGTCCTCGCCGCGGGCGTTGGGGACGCTGCGGCGCGTCCTGCCCGCCTCCTGGCCGGCCCTCGCGCCGATCCCGGCGGGAGTCATGCTCGCCGCCTTTCTGGTCAACGTCGTCGCCTGGGCCGCATATGGGCTGGCCTTCCAGTGCCTCGCCCGCGGGCTCACGGCGGACGTGACGCTTGGCTGGGGCCTGGCCGCGACCGTGTTCACGATCTCGTATCTTGTAGGCCTCGTGGCGGTGTTCGCCCCGGCGGGCCTCGGCCCTCGGGAGTCGCTGTTCTATCTCCTGCTCGCGGGCGCCGTCGGGCCGAAGCTGGCGGTCGCGCTGGCGCTCGCGTCGCGGGTGCTGCTGACGATCACCGAGCTTGGCGCCGCGGCGCCGTTCCTCGTCGTGCGAAAGGGAGCCCTTCGTTGAGCAAATCCCCCGGCGGCGCCCCGGCCCCCACGCTCGCACCCTCTCCACCCCTCGTCCCGTACGCTCCGGCCCGGCCCGACCTGGCCGCATTCGGGTTCTGCTGCCTGTGGATCGCGATCCTCTCGCTGCCGATGTGGGGCGGGCAGCTCCTGGCGGGGCCCAACAGTGACCAGCACGCCACCGGCTACGCCATCCGGCTGTGGGGCGCGCTGCAGTGGAAGGCCACGGGGCACCCTCCGCAGTGGAACCCCATGATGGTGGGCGGCGTCCCGGTGTTCGCCGGCTTCGGCGACCTGTTCTATCCCACCGCCTGGCTCCGCTTGTTCATGTCCACGGTGCCTGCCATGGACATCGCGTTCGTGGCCCACTACGTGATGGCCGGGTTCTTTCTTTATCTGCTGCTGCGGATGTTGGGGTTCTCCTGGCTCGGCTCGGTCGTCGGTGGCACGGCCTACCAGTTGAGCGGGGTGGTGGTCTCCTACGCCTCACCAGGTCACGACGGCAAGCTCTTTGTCACCGCGCTGCTGCCACTGATGCTGATCGGCCTCGTGCTGGGGATCCGACGGCGGCGGCTCGAGGGCCACGCCCTGCTCGGCCTCGCGGTCGGCCTGGCGCTGTTGTCGCCGCAGTACCAGACCGCGCAGTACGCGCTCATCGTCGCCGGCATCTTCGCGCTGTACCTGGTCTTTGGTGAGCCGATCAAGCTGACCCCGCGCGAGCGGTGGACCGGCCTCGCGTTCGCCCTCGGCGGTGTCCTGCTCGGTTTCGGAATGTCGTTGATCCAAGTCCTCCCGTTCTTCCACTACATACCGTTTTCGGTTCGCGCGGCAGCCCAAGGGTTCGAATGGTCCGCCAGCTACGGCACGCCGTGGATCCATGTCCCGGAATTCTTCCTGTCGGGTTTCACCGGCGTCACCGATCTCACTGGTGCGCACGACACGTACTGGGGGCCGAACTCCCTCAAGCTCCACAGTGAGTACCTCGGGCTCCCGCTCATCCTACTCGCCGTCCTCGGGGCCGCGGGGGGGCGGGAGGGGGAAGGGCAACACAAGAGGCTCACGCGTTGGGCGCTGGCGCTCGCCGTGCTGTTCCTGCTCGTCAGCCTTGGGGGAGGAACGCCGTTCTATCGGCTGTGGTGGACGCTGGTCCCCTATGTGAACAAGACCCGCGCCCCAGGGATCGCCTTCTACGTGGTCGCGCTCGCGGTCGCGATCCTCGCGGCCGCCGGTGTTGAGCGATTGGAGCGGCGCGAGGGCCGCACGGTGCTGCTCTACGCACTTGGCGTCGCCGGCCTGCTCGGACTGCTCGGCCTGGTGGGCGTCTACGGCACGATAGCGGAATCCTGGGCCGCGGCGCACGCGGCTACCGTGCGCCACGTGGTCGGCAACGTCACGGCAGCCGCGCGCACCGCCCAGTCGGGAATCCTGTGGGGGGCGGTGGGGAGCTGCGTGGCGCTCGCCCTGGTCGCCGGGGTGGGGCTCACGTTCGTGGACGGCAAGGCCTCCCCGCCTGTCTTCGCCACTGTGCTCGCGCTCGTCGTGGGCGCAGATCTCTGGCGAGCGGGGGCAGGCTTCTGGCAGTGGAGCCGCCCGGAGCAGGAGCTGTACGCCGAGGACCCCATTGAGCGACTCATCAAAGCGACCCCGCCGCCCTACCGCGCCCTCGATACCGTCTACCCCGGCACCGTGCTCATGAGGCACGGCATCCCACAGGTGCTGGGCTACCATGGCTTCGAACTGCGAGCCTATGATGAGCTGGTGGACAAGGACGAGGGCTACCGCTACGTCTTCGGCACCACGCACTTGTGGCAGCTGCTCGCCGTACGGTACGTGATTCTGGCCGACAGCAGCCGTGTGCCCGGCTATCACCCCGTGTTGGGCCCCTCGACCACCGCGGCGGGCGGCCGCGCCTATGTTCACGAGGCCGACACCGTGCCCCCCTACGCTCGGGTGGTGCCGGCGGCAGTTAAAGCCGAGCCCGAACGCATCGTGCCAACGCTGCTGGACCGGCGGCTCGATTTCGACCGACTGGTGCTGCTCGATACCACACAGCACCTGAACCCACTACCCATCACCGAGATGCCACCACCGAGCCCGTCCAAGCCGACGGTGACGCACTGGGCGCCCGGGCAGATGTCGATCAGCCTCGACCCCGCGCCCCCCGCGCCGAGCTACTTGCTGGTCGCGGAGAACTGGTATCCGGACTGGCACGCGACGGTGGATGGCGCGCCGGCAGAGGTGTACCGCGGCGACCAGACGTTCATCACGGTCCCGGTGCCGGCGGGCGCCCGGGGGATCGACCTGGTGTTCGACTCGCACGACTACCGCACCGGCCGGAAGGCCACCTTGCTGTCGCTGCTGGTGCTGGCCCTGGGGCTGGTGGTCCCCCCGCTTTCGCGGCGGAGGCGGCGTGGCTGAGCGAGCCCTCGTCGTCGTTCCGACGTACAACGAGGCGCCGAACCTCGCCAATCTCCTGCCGCAGGTCCTGGCGCAAGACCCGAGGATCGACGTGCTGGTCGTGGACGACAACTCCCAGGACGGGACCGGCCGCATCGCCGACGAGCTCGCCCGGGCCGACTCCCGGGTCCACGTGCTGCACCGAGAGGAGAAGCTGGGACTCGGCACGGCCTACCGGGCCGCGTTTCGTTGGGGACTCGAGCGCGGCTACGACTACCTCTTCGAGATGGACGCTGACTTCTCGCACGATCCCGCGCACTTGAAGGAGTTTCTCAAGGCCGTCCAAGGGGCGGACCTGGTGCTCGGATCGCGTTATCTTGGAGGCAGGGTGACGGTGGTCAACTGGCCCATGGGCCGGCTGTTACTGTCGTACTGCGCCAACATTTACGCCCGCTGGTTGACGGGGCTGCGGATCTGGGACCTGACCGGCGGGTTCAAGTGCTTTCGCCGGCATGTGCTCGAGGCGATCGACCTCGACCAGGTGCGCTCCAATGGGTACGCTTTCCAGATCGAAATGAGTGTCCGGGCATGGCGAAAAGGATTCAAACTGGCGGAAATCCCCATCGTGTTCGTGGACCGGACCGAGGGGCAGAGCAAGATGAACAAGGCCATCGTGCGCGAGGCGGTGTGGATGGTACCGCGCCTGCGGCTGATGGGCTGGTTCGGCCGCATTTAGTCGGGCTCCCCGTCTACAAGATGACGGGGTCGGGCAACGACTTCGTCATGGTCGACGGGCGGGTCTCCACGCCCGGGGACTGGTCCCCAGCCGACATCCGGGCGGCGTGCGCGCGCGGCACCGGGGTGGGCGCCGACGGCGTCGTGTTCGTGCTCGCGGGGTCCGCGCCCGGGGCGGTCCGCATGATCTATTTCAACAGCGACGGCTCGCACGCGGCCATGTGCGGCAACGCGGCCCTGTGCAGCACCCGTCTCGCCGCGCACCTGGGCGTTGCGCCCGCAGAAGGGATGCGATTGGAGACCGACGCGGGCGTGTACGAGAGCCGCTGCACCGCGGATCCCGGACGGGCCGAGCTGCATCTGACTCCATTGCAGTCACCGGTGGCCGTGCCCGGCATCGAGCTCGAGCCAGGGGAGCGGCGTCTCGCCCTTGGCGTGGTCGGCGTGCCACACCTCTTGGTCCTGGTCGAAAACGTCGACCAGGTAGCGCTGGCGGCTCGAGGACGGTCCCTACGATTCCATCCCGCGCTCGCCCCCCAGGGGGGGGCCAACGTGAACTTCATCTCGCCAGCCCAAGCGCCTGGCGAATGGCGGATGCGAACCTACGAGCGGGGGGTCGAGGGGGAGACCCTAGCGTGCGGGACAGGCGCCGTGGCAGCGGCCTGCGCCTTGTCTGAATGGGGCCTAGCGCGGCTTCCTACCATCATCCTGACCTCAAGTGGCCGAAGGCTGGATGTGCAGGCCCTACGGAAGCCAGGCCATGGCTACGACGACGTATGGCTGGGAGGGGAGGCACGGATGGTCTTTCGGGGTGTGCTTACCTGAAGTGGTTGTCCACATTCCACCACAGAGCAGCTTAACATAACATCTATTATACGAAGCTGATCCTGGCCCGTCTCACTTCACAATAGCTCCCCGAGTCAGCTCGCCCAGGCGCACCTTCGCCTCGACCACGGTGCTGGTGGAATCGAGCTTGGTGACAATCTCCTGGTAGGCGGCGACCGCCTTGGCCGTATCCCCCGCCGCCGACCAGGCGCGTCCGGCGTCGGAGAGGAATTGCGCCCTCAGGAACGGCATCCGAGCCGCCTCAGCCGCCTTTTCGTAAGCGTCCGCCGCTTCTCGCGGATGAGCGACGTTCTCGTAGGCCGCCCCCAGCAGCCCATAGGCCTGGGCGCGGAAGTCCCGGCTCGCGTCGGGCGCAAACCGACGTAGCAGCTCGATCGCTGATTGGTTCTGCCCCTGTGCGAGGCGCACTTGAGCGAGCAGCAGGTTCGCCTCCTGCGCCGCGTGCGTGCCCGAGTAGTTCTCAACGATGCGTGCCAGCTCGCTCGAGGCGAGTGGAAAGTTTCGGGACTCGAAGGCGAGACGCGCCGAAACCAGAGCCCGGCCGGCATTCTGCTCGCTCTGCTTGGTGGAAAGCGCGTTCCACCACACCAGCCCGCCACCCACCACGAGGATCACGGCGACCCACAGGGACACTTGCCTGTGCGCCTTGATCCACGCGATCACGCGCATGAGCACGTCGCTGTCATCCGCAACCGGCCGCGCTGTTCCCACCGATGTCGCCATGCCGCTCGATCCTCTCAAGAGCCGCGCCTGCTGTTCGACCCCCACCCCCCCCGTCAGTGCCCCTGGGGTGACTCGAACACCCGGCCAACGGTTTAGGAAACCGCTGCTCTATCCACCTGAGCTACAGGGGCGTAAGCGTCGTAATGTAGAGGGGTTACGTATAGCCCAGCAAGGCCTCGACCCGCGCCTGCGACAGCCTCCGGCGGCCGTGCAGGAATTCGAGCTCGATCAAGAACGTGAATCCTACGAGCTCCGCCCCGCGGTTCGTCACGAGCTTGCCAGCCGCCTCTGCGGTGCCACCCGTTGCCAGGACGTCGTCCACCACCAGGACCTGGTCCCCCCGCTGAACGGCGTCCAGGTGCATCTCCAGCGCGTCGGTGCCGTACTCCAGAGCGTATTCCACACGGTCCCGCAGCGCCGGCAGTTTGTCCGGCTTGCGGATCGGCACCAGGCCGGCTGCGAGCGCGAGCGCAACCGGGGCCCCCAGCAGGAACCCTCGGGACTCGATCGCCACGACCCGCGTCACACCTGCCGCGCGGTAGGGCTGCGTCATCAGTGCGACGGCCCTCGCGAACAGCCTCGGGTCGAGCAGCACCGGGGTGATGTCCTTGAAAACGATCCCTGGTCTGGGAAAGTCCGCTACGTCCCGTATAGCCCGCCGCAGCGCCGTCAAATCTCTGGCAGTGGACAATCAGGATCCTTGTCCAATCAACTGGCTCCAAATGGCTTAGGCAGATTCATATCATGTGGAACGTCGCTCTTTTCAACATCGTCGACTCGTGCCAGCCGCGGTCCGCACCGCAGAGTTCGCTCGAGCTCTGCCATCGCCTCCGGGCCCCCCTCGGCCAAGACCTCCACCGAACCGTCTCTGAGGTTGCGTACGACTCCTCCCAGTCCCAGCCGCTCCGCTTCCTGCAGGACAAACCAGCGGAACCCTACCCCTTGCACCCGTCCCCGCACCAGGTAGCGCGCCCGCGCCATCGCTCAGCCCCTCCGTCCAGACTGACGGGACGCCTGGCGACGGTACCAAAGGACGTACGCCGCCCCCAAGGCCGCCAGAACCGGCAGCACGATCATCACGGCCCGGCCAGCGTAGTGGCGCGCCTCCTGGTCGAGAGCGCTCCGCAGTAGGTCCTCCTTCTTGCCGATGAACCAGCCGATCCAGGTGAGGATCGTGCACCAGACCGCAGCGCCGAGGCCGGTGAACAGCACGAAGCGCGGCAGCGGCATCCGGGCCAGTCCCGCCGGCAGCGAGATCAGATGCCGCACGACGGGGACCATACGGGCCATGAAGGTGCTGATCTCGCCGTGAGCGGCGAAGAAGCGCTCGGAGCGGTCGAGGCTCTTCTCTGACACGAGCAGGTAGCGGCCGAGCCGGCGCACGAACGCCCGGCCGAGCCAGTGCGCCAGGCCGTAGTTCGCCAGCCCCCCGAGAATCGACCCCAGCACCCCGCAGGCGACCGCGACGAGGAAGTCCATCTCACCCTTGGCCGCGAGGTAACCCGCTGGCGGCATGACCAGCTCGCTCGGTAGCGGCAGGATCGACGACTCGATGGCCATGAGGACGACGATCCCGGGATAGCCGAGGTCGCGGAACCGGTCCAGCAGCCAGGCGATGAGGTGCTCAAGCATCGAAGCCGTGCTCCCCGACCAGGGGGACGAAGCGGGCATCGCCGAGGGAGGTTCGCCGTACGCCGTCCGTGGTCCGTTGGATCAGCGTGAGCGCCTGGGCCCCCTTTGCGCCCAGCGGGATCAGCAGACGACCGCCCGGAGCGAGCTGCTCGAGCAGCGGCGACGGGACCTCGGGGCCGCCCGCCGACACCAGAATCGTGTCGTAGGGTGCGTAGGCGCTCCATCCCAGCGTGCCGTCGCCCACGAGGACGGAGACGTTCCGCACCCCGGCGGCGCGCAGAGCGTGCAGGGCCGCCTCCGCGAGGGTGAGGACCCGTTCCACACTGAACACCTGGTCGGCCAGGGCGCCGAGCAGGGCGGTCTCGTAGCCCGACCCGGTCCCGACTTCCAGCACCTTCTCCCGCCCCGTGAGGCGCAGCGCCTCGAGGTAGCGCGCCTGCGTGAACGGCCGGGAGATCGTCTGCCCCGCGCCGATGGGGAGGGCGGCGTCCTCGTAAGCCCGGTGTCGCACGGCCTCCGGGACGAACAGATGACGCGGTGTCTCCGCAAACGCCTTCAGGAAGGCCAGGTCGCGTATCCCTTGCGCGCGCAGCGTCTCGGCGAGCCGCACGCGGTAGCCGCCGTAGCTGTCGGTCCCGCGGCCTACGTGCCGAGGTTCCACGAGCGCACCACCTCGATCAGCTTGTAGTTCGTCAGGTCGACGTGGAGCGGCGTCACCGAAACGAAGCCTTCCTGGACCGCCTGGAAGTCCGAATCAGCCCCGCCCGACCAGGTGACGTGCCCTCCGCCGATCCAGTAGATCTCGCGACCCCAGGGGTCCTTCATCCGCGCGATCTCCTCGTGGAAGACGCGGCTCCCCAGATGGGTGATCCGCGCCCCTTTTACCTCATCGCCCGCGATCGGCGGGAGGTTGACGTTCAGCAGCGTCTCGGGGGGAAAGTCGTTCCGCTGCACGATCCGCTCGATGAGACGCCGCAGGCCATCGCGATGACTCTCCAAGTACTCGAGATCGAAGCTGCCGTAGGAGACGGCGATGCTCGGGACGCCGGCCGCCAGGCCTTCCATCGCCGCCGCGACTGTCCCGGAATAGAGCACGTCCTCGCCCATGTTGGGGCCGTGGTTGATGCCGGAGATCACGAAGTCCGGCTTTTCCGGCATCAAGCCGCCGAGCGCGAGCAGGACACAGTCCGTTGGCGTACCGTCCACCTGGAACGATCCGTCGACGCGGCGCGTCGACCGCAGCGGGCGGTGCAGTGTGAGCGAGTGGGAGGTCGCGCTTTGCTCCCGGTCGGGGGCGACCACCGTCACCTGTCCGACCGTGGCACACACTTCCCCAAGCAGGGCGAGCCCGCGGGCCAGGATACCGTCGTCGTTGCTGAGCAGGATCTTCATGAGGCGCCGAACAGGATCGTGCGGCCGTAGCGCGCGAACACGCGCGCCAGTCGCCACGTGTCGGCGACCGCCCGAAAGTGGCTCGGCGCCCCGTCGTATACGGTCGGGATGGCGACCGACGCCACCCGTATCCTGCGCGCCAGCGCCTCCAGCAGAAACGCGGTCTCGTACTCGAAGTGGGACTCGGCCGGCCGGACCAGGGCCGCGACCTCTCCGGTGAAGGCCCGGAAGCCCGTTTGGGCGTCGGAGATCGGCTGGCCGCCGATGCGGGAGGCGAGGGCGGCCGAGATCCGGTTGGTGAGCCGCCGGCCGAACGGCATGGCGACAGTCCGCTCGCGGGCGCCGAGGACGAGATCCGCCCGACCGGCGGCGACCGGCGCCACCAGGCGGGGGATCTCTTCGGGAGGATCCTCCCCCCCCTCCACCTTCCGCCCCCCGCTCCGCGCGCGGCCGCCTCTGCCACGCCGGTCCGAAGGGCGGCACCCTTGCCAAGGTTGGTCTCGTGCCGGACCACGGTTGCGCCCGCAGCGGACGCGGCGGACCCGGTACCGTCGGTCGAGCCGTCGTCTACGACGATCACCCGCGCCGCCGGCACCGTCGCCAGGGTCCGCGCGACCACGGCGCCCACGTTCGTGGCCGCCTGGAACGCGGGAACGACCACGGCGATCCGGACGTCAGCGCGGTCCGGCATGCGGCGGGGCGCTGCCTTCCAGGATGGCGAGCACCGCCTTCAACTCGGCGCGCAGGTCGCGCACCGTCTCGGTCGCCAGCGCGCGCCGGGCCTCGGGCTTCAGCTCGCCGCTGCGGCGGTACTGCTCGATCTTCTGCCGCGCCCCCTCGATGGTGTACTTCTCCGTGTAGAGCAGGTGCTTGACGAGCATGATCAGCTCGATCTCGCGCCGCTGGTAGACGCGGTTGCCCGAGCGGTTCTTGGCGGGGTTCAAGAACCGGAATTGGCTCTCCCAGTAGCGCAGCACGTGCGGCTTCAAGTCGGTGAGCTGGCAGACCTCGCCGATGGAGAAGAACTCCTGCACGGGATGGGGAGCGCTCACCGCCACTGCTCCGCTTTGAGGTCGCGCTCCATCAGGGCGGCGATGGCGTCGCGGGGGGCTTTCCCTTCGAACAGGATCGCCGCGACCTCCCGGGTGATGGGCAGCTCGACATCGTGGCGGTCCGCCAACGCCACTGCGGCGCGAGCGGTCGGGACGCCTTCGGCGACTGTTTGCTTGCCGGCCTGCGCCTGCTCGAGCGTCTTCCCCTGCCCCAGCTCCACTCCCAGACCCCGGTTGCGGGACAGGGCGCCGGTGGCCGTCAGAATGAGGTCGCCCATGCCGGCCAGCCCCGCGAAGGTGAGCGGGTCCGCGCCGAGCGCGACCCCGAGCCGGGTGATCTCGGCGAGCCCACGCGTGATCAGCGCGGCCCGGGGGTTGTGGCCCAGGCCGAGCCCCTCGAGGATGCCCGCGGCGAGGGCGATCACGTTCTTGAGCGCGCCCCCGAGCTCCACGCCCGCGACGTCCGTGTGCGTGTAGACCCGGAAGTGGGCGCAGGAGAATACCTGCTGCACCCGCCGGGCCACGGCCTCGTCCGCCGCCGCGACGACGACGGCGGTGGGCTGGCGCTGGTAGACCTCCCGCGCGAACGACGGCCCCGAGAGCACCGCGAGCGGCGTGGCGGGCCCGAAGACTTGGTCCAGCACGCAGGACAGCGTCACCAACCGATCGGGCTCGAGCCCCTTCGACACGCTCACGATGAGCGGCTTGCCCGTCACGGCCCGAGCCGCCTCCGTCATCACCTCGCGCACGGCGTGCGATGGGGCGGCCGACACGACGACCTCCGCGTCCCGGACGGCGGCGGCGAGGTCCCCGGTTGCCCGCACCGCCGGCGCGAGCGGCGCGTCCGGCAGGAAGAACGGGTTGCGGTGGTCGCGATTGACGGCCTCCACAACTTCGGGCTCACGTGCCCACAAGGTGACCGCCTCGCCCTTGCGGGTCAGAAGGTCCGCGAGGACGGTTCCCCACGCGCCCCCCCCCACAACCGCGACGCGGGTCACGAGGCGACCGCCTTGCGCGTCCGGAACCGGTTCTCGGTGCCGGCGAGCAGCCGCTTGATGTTCGAGCGGTGCGCGAACACGATCATCAGAGCGAGCGCGCCACTCGCCCAAAAGGCGAAGGGCGCGCCCGGCGCGGTCAGCCGCACCCACACCGGGAACGTGAGGACGGCCACGATCGAGCTGAGCGAGACGAAGCCGGAGAGCCAGAGCGTTACACCCCACACCGGCAGCGCGATGAGCACGGCGAGCGGTGCGAGGGCGAGGAACATCCCTCCGGCGGTGGCGACCCCCTTCCCACCCCGGAACCGCACGTAGGGCGAGTACATGTGCCCCAGCACCGCCGCGACGCCCAGTGCCACGGGGAGCCACGCCGGGCCGCGCGCCCAGGCGCCGAGGAGTGCCACGGCCGCGGCCCCCTTGGCGACGTCCACGAGTCCCACCGGGATCGCGTACCGCACGCCGAGCACGCGGTAGACATTGGTGGCCCCCAGGTTCTTGCTGCCGTGCTCGCGGAGGTCGATGCCGCGGCCGATCCGACCCGCGATGTAGCTCGTGGGCGTGGCACCCAGCAGGTAGGCGGCCAGGAGCCACAGCGCGGCGCTCAGCGGCGCTCCTGCCGCCGGCGGCGGAACTTGATGTTGAGCGGCGCCCCCGTGAATGCCCACGCCGCGCGGAAGCCGTTGACCAGGTAGCGCGTGTACGACTCCGGGATCGCCTCGGGCCGGTTCGCGACCACCGCGAACCGGGGCGGCGCCGTCCCGATCTGGGAGGCATAGAACAGGCGCAGCGACTCCCCCACCGGCTGCGGCGGCTGCTGGCGTTCCACCAGGGCCTCGAGCACCCGGTTGACTTCGGCGGTGGGCACGCGCTTCTCCCGCTCTTCGGCAACCTGGAGGATCAGGTCGAGCAGCTTGGTGACGCGCTGGCCGGTCTTCGCGGAGATGTACAGGAACGGGATGAATGCGAGGAACGGCGCGCGGTCCTTGAGCTCCCGCTCGCCACGCACCGCCGTGTTGGTCTCCTTCTCCTCGATCAGGTCCCATTTGTTGACGGCGACGATCACCCCGGCGCCGCGGTCCCACGCCTCCGTGGCGATGCGCAGGTCCTGGGTGTGCATGCCGTCGGCGGCATCCACCACGAGCACGCACACGTCCGCGCGCTCGACGGCGCGCGCGGTCCGCAGCGTCGAATAGAACTCGATATCGTCCTGCACCTTGCTGCGCTTGCGCAGGCCGGCAGTATCGATGAAGACCAGCTGGCGGTCCTGGTAAAGGTAGGGCGTGTCGATGGCGTCGCGCGTCGTGCCGGGCTCTGCGGCCACGACGACGCGCTCCTTGCCGAGCAGGCGATTCACGAGGCTCGACTTCCCCACGTTGGGCCGACCCACGACCGCCACGTGGATCCCCGGCTCGCTCTCCGCGCCGCCGGCGGGAGGCAAGCGCTCCACCACGCGGTCGAGCAGGTCCCCAGTGCTCTTCCCCACTGCCGCGGACACCGGGAACGGGTCGCCCAGCCCAAGCTCGTAGAACACCAGGTGCTCGGTCTCGTCGGGGAGGCGGTCGGCCTTGTTGACCACGAGCAGGACCGGACGCTGGGCCTTGCGCAGATACTCGGCGATCGCGAGGTCGGCGGGATGCACCCCGGCCCCGAGATCCACGAGGAAGAGCACGACGTCGCTCTCGGCCACCGCCGCTTCCACCTGGGTCCGGATCGCGCGGTCCAAGGGATCGGTGGAGCCGGGCACGAGGCCCCCCGTGTCCACCAGCCAAAAGCGCCGCCCATTCCAGTCAGCGGCGGCGAAATTCCGATCCCGCGTCACGCCCGGCCGGCCGTCCACGATCGCCTCGCGGCGGCCGATCAGCCGGTTGAACAGCGTGGACTTCCCGACGTTGGGGCGGCCGATGATGGCCACCGTGGGGACCCCACTCACTCTTCCCCTCCCCTCATTGCGGATTGTGGATTGCGAATTGCGGATTCCACCGCCGGTCGTTCCAATCCGCAATCCGCATTCCGCAATCCGCAATCCTCGAGCGCATCCGCAAAATCGTAAGAGAACCGGATCGGCATCGGGAGACGCGCGGCGAGACCGTGCGCCTCGAGGTCGTCCAGGAACCGCAGGTCGTCGTTCACCGCCTCGGCGGGCAACAGCGCGAGGTCCACGTCGCGTCGGTCCCCGAGCGCCGCGAGGAACGCGGCGCCGGGCAGCAGGCCGGCCGACGTCACGGCGGACCCAAACAGGGGATTCTCGAGCGCCAGCACCTCGAACGTCGCGCCCGTCGCCCGCTCCAGGTCCGCCACGACCTGCGGCATGAGCGGGCCCATCGCCGTCCCCGTGGCAATCGCGATCCGCTTGCCGCGCAGGTCGGCCAGGCGGTCCTGCGCCGCCGCGATCCGCGTCTGGAGGTAGCGCACCGCCCCTACCCCGTTCTCGCGCTGCTCGAAGTCGCCGTACCACTCGGCCGGCGGCAGCGGCTCGTCCGCCCGCAGATAAAGCTCGTCCGCGCCGAAACACCACGGGTAGCCCCGCTCCGCCACCGCGCGAGTGGCAAAGTCGGATACCACGGCGAGCGCCGCGCGGCACTCCTCACGTATCGGCTGGCGCACCAACTGATGCTTGCTGTACTCGGTGAGGGCGACCGGCACGACGGAGACCGACAGGATCGGCTCGCCCAGGCCCCAGAGATCGGTGAGCGTGCGCCCCAGCTCGGCACCATCGTTCACGCCGGGGACCAACACCACCTGGGCATGAAACTGGATCCCCTGCGCCGCGAAGCCGCGCAGCTGCGGGATGATCGCGGGCGCCTCCGGGTTGCGCAGCAACCAGCGGCGGATCACGGGGTCGCTCGCGTGCACCGACACGTACAGCGGCGACAACCGATACTCCACGATCCGGGCCTCGTCCCAAGGCTTCAGGTTCGTCAGGGTGGCGAAGTTGCCGTACCGGAATGAGAGCCGGTAGTCGTCGTCCCGAATATAGAGGGCTTCACGCAACCCCTCGGGGTTGCCATCCACGAAGCAGAAATCGCAGTGGTTGGCGCAGCGCCGGATGCGCGGCGGCTCCAGCCTCACGCCCATCGGCAGCCCCTCAGGACGCTCGATGTCGTATTCGACCTCCTCGCCCGTAGGCAGCTGCGCACGCAGCAGGAACTCATCCTCGGCGGTCAGGAATTCCCAGTCGAGGAAGTCCTCGAGCTTCCGGCCGTTGACGGTCAGGAGCTGCGTCCCGGGGACGAGGCCGAGTTCGGCGCCGAGGGAGCGCGGCGCCACGGATTGAACGCGAATCACCGTGTCATTCCAGCGGCTTAAAGGAGTTTCTCAGGCCTGGCGTTGCAACCTCAACGCCGGCAGAAACTTGGACGACGAGTAATATCGCTCAGGAGGGCCGGTAGCGCCAGCCAAGGAGCCCCTTCCCGGTCACGCGCAGCTGGAACTGGTGGCTCGTGCCGCCGGGCATGCTCGGAATGTCCGCCGTTTGGGTCGCCTGGACGCTCCCCTGGGCATCGAGGAACTCGAAGGTGACGCGGAACGGCTTGGAGTCGGCTGTCCGGATATTGGTCGCGATGGCCGTGAGGATGTCGCCGCCGCTGTCGGGCACGAAGCTCCCGACGCTCACGTCCACCGCGAGCGTGGAGTCTACCAGGGCGACGTACCGCTGAGCGGAGTCGCGGCGGCCGCGCAGATCCCAGGCGGAAGCCGCGAGCCGCAGCGAGGCCCGGCTGAGGGGGTCGAGGGCGACCAGGCGCTGGGCGGTCGCGACGGCATTGGCCGTGTCCTTGAGGTTCAGGTAGGCGCTCCCCAGATCGAAGAGGGCGTTCCGGTTCCAGGGGCTCCGCTGGAGGCCCAGGGCGTAGGCCTTCGCGCCGGTCGTCAGCGCTCCACCATTCACGAGACGCTGGCCCAGATCAAACAGCACCCCAACGTCCACGGCGGCGGCATGACTGAAGAACGCGTCGAAGACGCCGCTGGCCTCGGCAGGTCGGGCGCTCTGGGAGTACAGGGCAGCCAGGGACATGACGGCATCGGCGTCCGTCGGGTAGGCCGCCACGTACGCCTGGTAGGCACTGATCGCCGGGCCGAACGCGGTTGCCACGGCGGCGCTGTCGTGCGCGACCCGTGGCGCCATCTCGCGCCGGGCGGCCAGCCCCCGCTCCACCGTCTGGGCCCGGGTCGTGGAGTCCGCCGTGAACGTGCGCTGGTCGGCAGGCGAGAGCCGGGCCCCGCGGGCACGGCGCGAGGCCGCCGAGGCCTGCATGCGCGCCAGAACGAGCGAGTCGTTGGCCACCCCGCGGCCCAGGGAATCGCGGCTGTAGCGGGTTCGCTGCCACTGCTGGGCGGAGGGATCGGTCTGGACGCGTCGCACGGCGGCGTGGGCGACGGTGCTCAGCGCCTGCTGTTTCGCCGCGGTGAACGCGGTATCCGTCCCGGCGGCCTGCACTCCCTTGCTGAGGTACGTAGTCGCCGAGTCGAGCTCATCGCGGGCCGTAAAGACGGCGCCGAGCACGAAGTAGGCCCGCGGGTTGTCGGGGGACAGGTGCTGGGCGAGATGCAACAGCCCGATTGCCGAATCCAGCTTGCTCTCCTGCCAGGTGCGCTGGCCGCCGGCCAGCAGGTCACTGTAGAGCCGGGTGCGATAGCTGGTGATGTCCTTGGCGCACTGGGGCGCGAGCGCCTGCGCTTTCCCGAAGGCGGAGTCGGCGCCGGCGGCATTCCCCACCTCGATGTAGTAGCGGCCCAGGTAGTACCAGGCGGCGGGGTTCTTGTCTTGATGGTCGTCGCGAATGGACCGGGTGAGGACGTCCACAGCCTGGGCCAGCAGGTGCTCCCGCTGCCGGGGCTGCTCGGACGCCCCTTTGAGGTCGACCACCGCGCTGTTGATCCGGAAGTAGCCCGGGGAGATGTCGCAGGGCGGCTGGGGTGGCACCCAGGGGTTCTGGCCGGCAAGGGGGGCGGCGGGGGCGGCAAGGAGGCAGCAAGCGAGAGCGACGGCAGGCGAGCGCATGGGTTCCTCAGGTCAAGGCAGGAGGGAGAGAGAGCGGGCGACCGGATTCGAACCGGCGACGTCCAGCTTGGGAAGCTGGCATTCTACCCCTGAATTACGCCCGCGGGGTTACCGCTACATCACTTACACGAACAAGCTGGCTGTCTAGGCCCGTGATCACACAGGTGGTAACAAATCCTACACTGCGCAGCGCTTCCAAGCGACCCCCCAACTTAGCAGTGTACTGCTCGATGCGGTACTCCACCGCATCAGCCCGATGCCGCACCTGCCCGAGGTGCCCGTACACCCGGCGCACCATCGACTCACCACCGTGCCCCATCTCTTTCGCCGCCGTATAGACGCTGACCGGGGCGCCCTGGTCAAGCGTTTGAAGCCGCGCGGCGCAGTAGGTGTGTCGGAACATCTTCGAGCGGATCTCGCCCGGCTTCCAGCCAGCCCGGGCCGCCACCGCGTCGAGCAGTCGGGGCGCCGCAGCAAGAGCGCGATCCGCTAGCCGCGCGGAACAAGGAGGCCTCCATGGGACTTCAGACGTTCACGTTGCTCACCATCGTCGTTACTCTCGCCTGCCACAATGAGCCCGTGACACCCGGGTCCGCGGCCGGGCTGACGGTCACCGTTCCTCTATCACGCACCGAGTTACAGCCGGGGCAGCCCGACACACAGACGTTTCTGTGGGCCGGGGGTACGGAGTTCGCCCCGGAGCCTCTGACCAGCCCCCTCCCTTCGGGCGTCTACTCGGTGCATGCAGCCTTTTCGGCCCAAGGCTTACGCCTTGCGACCCGACCTGTGTCGGTGCGGCTCAACTAAGTGGACACAGACATCGCCGCGCTGTTGATATGAACTTTGCAGTCCAACACTGAGCGTCATGGCGTTCTGCGCGATCCCCTTGCCTCCAGCCCGCTCTTGTATTACACTGTCATACATGAGCGCCGTGACCATCCGCCTCGACTCCAAGCTCCAACGGGAACTCGACCGCCTGTGCCGGCGGCTCGGCCGGACGCGCAGCGAAGTCATGCGAGACGCGCTCCGCCGCCAAATCGCGCGGCTGCACTTCGATGAGGGGCGGCGACGCCTCATGCCCTACGCCGAGGCCGCCGGCTACCTGACCGATGAGGACGTGTTCCGTGATGTGTCGTGAAGATCTTCTTCGACACGAACGTCCTCATCGGCGCCTTCACGACGCGCGGGCTCAGCGCTGACCTGTTCCGCCTCGTCGTCACGGAGCACGAGCTGCTGACCGGGGAAGTCAATCTCACGGAGTTCCGCCGCGTCTTGCGCGAGCGGTTCAAGGTGCCGCCAGCGAAGATCGCCCTGGTCGAGGACCAACTGCGGGCCCACACCATCGTCGCTCGACCGGCCGCCCCCTCTGATGTCCCGCTGCGCGATCCGGAAGACGCCTGGGTGCTCGCCTCAGCGGTGGCGGGTGGGGCCGAGCTCCTCGTCACCGGCGATAAGGATCTCCTGAGCGTCGTCGAGCGAGCCCCGCTGCCGATCGTGGATCCGCGATGCTGCTGGGACCGCCTGCGGCGAACCCGCTGACGGGCGGAGCGAGCGACGATTCGCCACCGTGGTAACACAGGTGGTCACAACGCTGCTGACTTGGGAGATCTGCCACCCGTGCACCCCGGGTCAGCCCCACTTCCAGTACGGTGATCGCTGGAGGCCGCGAAGAAAGCGGCCACAAAGAAAACAAAAAGAGAAAGGGGGAAAAAACCTAAAGACGCGTTGTTTGCCCACGAAGTAACGCAGCTGGGACGATGCCTCCGAGGGGTGTCGCCTCGGCGCAACAGGGGATGACGCTACACAGATACACCGAGCAACTCTCCAGCCATCGCAGCAGCCCCGCGACGCCGCACGCGCTTGAGGCGTGTGCGCGTTCCCTTTTGCACGACAATCGCTTGTCGGTGCGGCGCGGTGCCCGCGCAGTTTGTGCACTTGCCAGTACGTCCGTACTGCGTTCGGCATGTGTCTTGCGGAAACACTCCTTGGTTTTGGCCTCGAAGATCACGCCGACACCGGGGGGGGGTGCCGGGGCACAGCCCAGGCCCGCCGCGCAACGAGTGACGCAGGGGGACCTGCCTCGCAGTCAACGGGTGCTAGGCCAGAACACAGCCATCGCGGCGCAGCACGATGGTCTTGGCACCGCCGGCGCGCCTGCGCCGGAGCTCGATCGCGCCCAGCCGAGGGCGCGTATCTCGTCGCCGATGGCGCCGCCGGAGCGTCACGGCAAGTTCCTCTTCGCCGGCGCCGAAAAACTCTACATTCGTGGAGTCACCTACGGGACGTTCCGCCCGCGCGCCGACGGCAGCGAGGTCCCCGAGCCGGACGTCGCGGCGCGGGACTTCGCATTGATGGCGGCGAACGGGATCAACGCCGTGCGCACCTATTCGGTGCCGCCCCGCTGGCTGCTGGATGTCGCGCAGCATCACAACCTGCGCGTCATGGTCGGGCTCCCCGTGGAACGCTATATCGGCTTCCTCGCAGACAAGAAGAAAGGCGCCCCCCACATCGAGGCGTTGGTACGCGCCGGTGTGCGGGCCTGCGCCGGTCACCCGGCTGTCCTGTGCTACGCCGTCGGCAACGAGATCCCGGCGTCGGTGTCGCGCTGGTTCGGCCACCGCCGGGTCGAGCGCTACCTCGAAGGGCTGTACCGCGCCGCCAAGGACGAGGCGCCGGAGAGCCTCGTCACCTACGTCAACTACCCGTCCACCGAGTATCTGCGGCTCGACTTCCTCGACCTCGTTTGCTTCAACGTCTACCTCGAGTGCCAGGAGCGGCTCCAGGCCTACCTCGCCCGGCTGCAGACGCTCGCCGGAGATCGCCCGCTCATCATGACCGAGCTCGGGCTCGACAGCCGGCGGCACGGCGAGCACATGCAGGCACGGACGCTGGACTGGCAGGTGCGCAGCGCCTTCGCTTCGGGGTGCGCCGGCGCGTTCGCGTACGCCTGGACCGACGAATGGCACCGCGCCGCCGAAGACGTGGCGGACTGGGACTTCGGCCTCACGCGCCGGGACCGGAGCCCCAAGCCGGCGCTGCGCGCGGTGCGCGAGGCTTTCACCGACGTGCCCTTCTCGCCGACCCTCCCTTGGCCACGCGTGTCCGTCGTGGTCTGCACGTACAATGGCGGTCGCACCATCCGCGACTGCCTCGAGGGATTGGGGCGGCTCGAGTACCCCGATTACGAAGTCATCGTGGTGGACGACGGATCCACAGACCGCACCGCCGCCATCGCGCGCGAGTACGACTGCCGGCTGATCCGCACCGAGAATCGCGGGCTGGCCAACGCCCGCAACACGGGGCTGAAAGCGGCGACTGGGGAGATCGTCGCCTATCTCGACGACGACGCTTATCCTGACCCCCAGTGGCTCACCTATCTCGCGGCCACCTTCATGAGCACATCGCACGCGGGGGTGGGCGGACCAAACATCGCCCCGTCAGCGGACGGACCGATCGCCGAGTGCGTGGCCCAGTCGCCCGGCGGGCCCGCGCACGTTCTCGTGACCGATCACGAGGCAGAGCATATCCCTGGCTGCAACATGGCTTTCCGGAAGGCCTGCCTGGAAGCGATTGGGGGGTTCGATCCGCAGTTCCGGACGGCCGGCGACGACGTGGACGTGTGCTGGCGGCTACGCGAGTCCGGCTGGAGCCTCGGCTTCAGTCCGGCCGCGATGGTCTGGCACCACCGCCGGAATTCCGTGCGCACCTACTGGAAGCAGCAGATCGGCTACGGCCGCGCGGAGGCGATGCTGGAGCGGAAGTGGCCCGAGAAGTACAACGGGCCGGGGCACGTGCGCTGGGCGGGCCGCATGTACGGGCCCGGCCTCGCGCGCGCCCTCGGGTGGCGCCAGCCCCGCATCTATCACGGCGTCTGGGGAAGTGCGCCGTTCCAGTCGCTCTACCAGCCGGCGCCCAGCTTGCTCGGCTTCTTGCCACAGATGCCCGAATGGCATCTGCTCACCGCGGCGCTGGCGGGCGTGGCGGCGTTGAGCGCCGTCTTCGAGCCGCTCAAGCCCGCGGTGCCCATGCTGATCTTTGCCCTGCTGCCGCCCGTCGCCCAAGCCTGGCTGAGCGCGGCCCGCGCGCCCTTTCCGGAAGCCTCGGGGCGCCGAGCTCGGTTGCTGCGGCGGCTGCTGACCGCCGCACTGCACCTGCTCCAGCCCCTCGCCCGCCTGCGCGGGCGCCTCAAAAACGGCCTCACGCCCTGGCGCCGGCACGGCGCCCTGCGGCCGGCGCCTCTCTGGCCCGTCACCGCCTCCATCTGGAGCGAGCGCTGGGGCACGCAGCACGAGCGCCTGCGGACGCTCGAAGCACGACTCCGGGTGGAGGGCGCGTGCGTGCTCCGCGGCGAAGAGCACGACCCCTGGGACTTGGAGGTCCGTGGCGGCATTCTCGGCGCGGCACGGCTCCTCATAGGCCTGGAAGATCATCCCGGCGGCAAGCAGTTGATTCGGTTGCGGTGGTGGCCGGAGGTACCAGGGCGGGGGCCGGTCCTCGCACTGGGCTTCGCGGGGCTCACCGTGGCCGCCGCGCGCGCCGGGGCCTGGGAGGCCGCCCTCCTCCTCGGGTTCGCCGCTCTGCTGCCCGCGCTGCACATGGTCGAGCAGTGCATGGCCGCCATGGCCGCGATCCGCTGGGCCGTGGCGCGACTGCGGAGCGGAGACGCCTGATGGGCGACATCGCCTTGTACCGCCGCCTGCTGCGCGAGGCGCGGCCCTACTGGCCGCGCCTGGGCGTGTTGTTCGGGATCGGGCTGCTGGCGAGCCCCATCGCCCTGCTCAACCCGGTCCCCCTCAAGATCGTCGTGGATTCCGTCCTCGGGAGCCGACCGCTGCCGGCGTTCCTGCAGCCCCTGCTCCCCACGGCCGTCACAAGGTCCCCAGGGGCGATCCTCGCGGTCGCGATCGTGCTCCTCCTGGTCGTGGCGGCGCTGAACCAGCTGCAGGCGCTGGTGAACAAGTACACGCAGACCTCCGTCGGCGAGCGGCTGGTGCTCGGCTTCCGCGCCCAGCTCGTCCAGCAGGCGCAGCGCCTGTCCTTGTCGTATCACGACTCGCGGGGCACCGCGGACTCCTTGTACCGAATCCAGCAGGACGCCTCCGTGATTGACAAGATTATGGTTGAGGGCATCATCCCGTTCGTCGCAGCGGGAATCACGCTGGCGACGATGATCGCGGTCACGATCCGGCTCGACTGGCAGCTCGCCCTCGTGGCCCTGGCGGTCTCGCCGCCCCTGCTGGTGCTCTCCAGCGTCTATCGCCCGCGCATGCGCCGCCAGTCGCGGCGTCTGAAGAAGCGTGAGAGCGCCGCGCTCGCGGTCGTGCAGGAGACACTGGGCGCGCTGCGCGTCGTGAAGGCGTTCGGGCAGGAGGCGCGCGCGACCGACCGCTTCGTCTATCGCTCGACCGAAGCGCTACGCACACGCCTGCACTTGGCTCTGCTCGAAGGCCTCTTCGGGTTGCTCGTGGGCCTGACAATCGCGGCGGGTACGGCGGCGGTCTTGCTCATCGGCGTCCGCCATGTGCGCGAGGGCGCGCTGACGCTGGGGCAACTGCTGATGGCGCTGATCTATCTGGGGCAGCTGTATGACCCGCTGAAGACGATCAGCCGCAAGGCCGCGGGGCTCCAATCCTACCTCGCGAGCGCCGAACGGGCCTTCACGCTCCTGGATGAGCAACCCGAAGTGCCGGAGCGCCCCCACGCGCGGCCCCTCGCGCGCGCCGCGGGCGCCGTGACGTTTCGGAACGTGTACTTTGCCTACGGGCCCGACCCGGATCGCGCCGTCCTGCACGACATTTCGTTCGAGATCGCACCGGGGACGCGTCTGGGGGTCGTCGGGCTTGCTTCGGGGGCCGCATAGGTGATGTTCTCGGCGATGCTGACGGAGAAGAGCACCGGCTCAAGCTCGCCGATCTCCGTCGCCAGTTCGCGATCGTCCTCCAAGAGCCGGTGCTCTTCTCCGTCAGCATCGCCGAGAACATCACCTATGCGGCCCCCGAAGCAAGCCCGCAGCAAATCGTCGCGGCGGCCCAAGCAGCCAACGCCCACGAGTTCATCGAGCGGCTCCCCGAGGGGTACGACACACCCGTCGGGGAGCGTGGCATGAAGCTCTCGGGCGGCGAGCGGCAGCGGATCGCGCTGGCGCGCGCCTTCCTCAAGGACGCGCCGCTGTTGATCCTGGACGAGCCCACGAGCTCCGTCGACGTGAAGACCGAGGCGGTGATCCTCGAGGCGATGGATCGCCTGATGCGAGGCCGCACGGCGTTCCTGATCACACACCGGCATAGCGCGCTCGCGACCTGTGACAGGCAACTGCAGTTGGAGCGAGGACGCCTCGTAGAGGCTACCCCGTCGTTGGTATGTCAGACACGCTGAGCCGGAAGCCGCCCCGAGCCGTCTTCTGGGGGAAACTCGCGTGGCATCCGGCGGTCGTGGCCTGGACCGCATTCGCGGCCGGCGCGGCCGCGCCGGAAAGCATCGAAGTGCTGCGCAACGGGAAGAAGTCAGGCACGTATCGGCTCGTCAGCGCGGGGCCGAAGGGTGAGTCGATCATCGCGCAGCGCGCGCCCGTTGCCAGGGCGCTGATCGAGCGGGCGGTCTACGAGCGGATCCTCCCGCACCTCGCCGTCACCGCGCCCCGCTACTACGGGTCCCGCGCGGAAGGCCGCGACTTCGTCTGGTTGTTCCTCGAAGACGTGGGCGACGAGCGTTTTTCGAAGACCGACCCGGCCCACGCAGAGCTCGCGGCCCGCTGGGTCGGCGCAATGCACACCGGCGCGACCGGCGTCGCCGCGGCGCGCGACCTGCCCGATGGCGGGCCGCCGCGCTACCGGGATCATCTGCGCGCCGGTCGCCACACGATCCGCGTCCATCTCGCGAATCCCGCGCTCACCCCCGCGGCCGTGACGATGCTTGAGCACCTCTCGGTGGACCTCGATGCCCTCGAGAGCCGCTGGGCCGGCATCGAGGCCGCGTGCACCGGCGTCCCCGCGACGCTGACACACGGTGACATCCAGCGGAAAAACATCTACATCCGGAGCGTCGCAAACGGGCCCGCGCTCTTCCTCATCGACTGGGAGACCGCCGGCTGGGGCATGCCGGCCTCGGACCTGCCGCTCGTCGACTTGCCGACGTACTGGTCCGTGGTGCGGCCCTTCTGGCCTCACGTCCGGCTCAAGGACGTACAGCGCCTCGCTGTCGTGGGCCGGATTTTCCTGCAGCTCGCCGGGATTCGCTGGGTGAGCCCGGAGCTCGCGTACGACCGGGCGCTGTACCTCAGCCGGCCGACCGCCTGGCTGCGGGTCTTACACGAGCGGCTCGCCGACGCCGTCCGGGAGCTGGAGGCACTGACGTGATCGATGCCAGCGCGCCACCCCGCCCCTCTATCCCGGGCACCGCCGAACCCGGTTGGGCCGAACTCGGCGAGGTGCTGGGGGAGCTGCTCGCGGACCACGGTGCGGACGAGGGCCCCACCGAGCTCGAGCGCTTGAAGTCCCGGGTCTATCGCCTGCGGGCTGGGGCGGACGGTGGCGCGCGCTCGTTCGTGCTGAAGCGGTTCGATCCCTGGCTCGCGCGCCGCAACGAGCTCGTGCTGCAGCGCTGGTTGCCCACCCTGGGACTGGGCGCCTGTGCCCCCCGCCTGCTCGCCACGGCGGCGGAGCGGTACGGCCGCTGCGTGTGGCATGTGTACGAAGACCTGGGTGAGGGAGCGCTGGACGCCGCGCATCCGGACCCGAAACCCGTCGCGGCGGTCGTTGATCTCATCGCTCAGCTCCACACCCGCGCCGCCGGCCACGCCGTGGTGCCCGAGTGCCGGCACTACTGCGGCAACCTGGGCGCACCGTTCTTCGTCGCGAACCTGCGCGATGCGATCGCCGTGCTCGAGGCCTTGGCTCCACCGAAGGTCGATCCGACTCCGCAGCAGGGCGCGTTGCGCGGCCGCCTGCTCGGTCGGCTGTACCAGCTCCGCGACGACTTGCCCCGGCGCGTGCACCTGCTGGAGACGCTTGGGGGGCCCGATACCCTGCTGCACGGGGACCTGTGGACGACGAACACGCTCGTCAGCCCCACGGCCCGCGGCCTGGTGGCGCGGTTCATCGACTGGGACCACGCGGCCGTCGGCCCGGTGAGCTACGACCTCTCGACGTTCCTCTACCGCTTTCCCAAGCCGGAGCGCTGGTGGATTCTGGAGGCCTATCGGCGCGCCGTGGCGGGCGCCGGCTGGCGCCTGCCGCCGACAGGGATCCTGAACGCCGTCTTCGAAACCGCCGAGTACGCGCGCTACGCCAATCGCATCATCTGGCCCGCCGTGGCGCTGCTCGAGGAGCGTGCCGCGTGGGGCTTCGAGCAGCTCGCCGAGGTCGAACGGTGGTTCGACGCTCTGGAGCTCGCGCTCCCCGAGTGATGGCAACCATCGTTGTGTCTGCGTACGACGTGGTGAGCTTCCCGGAAGGGGGCGGGCACTTCTGGGTGTACATGCAGTACGTCCAGGGCCTGCGCCGCCTGGGATGCGACGTCTATTGGCTCGAGCAGGTCCGCCGCCGCAAGGACCCCGACCGCGACGCGCGCGCGCTCGCGACGTTCCTGGAGCGGATGGAGCGGTTCGGGTTGGGGAAGCGCGTGCTGCTCTACACGCTCGACGAGGGGGACGGCGCGCCGATCGAGTATATCGGCGTGTCCCGGGCCGTAGCCGAGGCCGTGCTGCGACGCGCCGATCTCGTGCTGAACTTCCATTACGCCATCGACCCGCGGCTGCTCGCCTGTGCGCGTCGCACCGCCCTCGTCGACATCGATCCGGGGCTGACCCAGATCTGGATGAGCACGGGCCAGCTGCGCGTCCCCGCGCACGACGTCTACTTCACGATCGGGGAAGCCGTCGGAGCGCCGGCGGCGCGATTACCCGATGGCGGCGTCCAATGGGTGCACATTCAACCGCCGGTGTTCCTGGAGCTCTGGCCGTACGTGCACGACCCGCGCTGCGAGGCGTTCACCACGGTGGCCGGCTGGTGGTCGGGCAAGTGGGTCAAGCTGATCGAAAACGGCGACGAAATCTGCTACGACAACAACAAGCGGGTGGCCTTCCTCGAGTACGCGACCCTTCCCGAGATGACTGCGCAGCCGCTCGAGCTCGCGCTGCTGCTGGCGAACGGTGACGTGGCAGACCGTTCCCTGCTCGAGCGTCACGGTTGGCGCATCCGCGACGCGCGCCAGGTCGCGAGCACGCCGGAGCAATATCGGGCCTACATCCAGGGCTCCCGGGGAGAGTGGAGCTGTGCGAAGCCCTTCTTCGTCAAGCTGCAGAACGCCTGGGTCAGCGATCGGACCGGGTGCTATCTCGCCAGCGGCAAGCCCGCGGTCGTGCAACATACCGGCCCCAGCGCCTACCTGCCCAACGGCGAAGGCCTGTTCCGGTTCACCACGCTCGACGAAGCCGCCGCCGCGCTCGACGCCATCAACGCCGATTACCAGCGGCATTGCCGCGCGGCCCGGGACATCGCGGCGGCCTACTTCGACGCCAAGCTGGTCCTGGCCAGGGTCCTGTGCGAGACCTTGCCATGAGGCGGCGCATCGGCTTCCTACTGCCACGCTACTCGCAGCGCAGCACGAGCTGCTGGCCGCTCGTAGTGCAGGCGGTCGCCGACCTTGGGGCGGAGATCGAAATCATCCATCCGCTCGCTCGGCCACTCGAGCTGTCTACGCTCCAGGTCCGGCACGACTTGTACGTGCTGCGCAAGCTCAGCGGTCTCGCGCTAAGCCTCGCCGGGGCGCTGCACGAGCTGGGCGCCACGATCCTGAACTCATATCCCGCGACCGCAGCGGTGCACGACAAGATCGTCGCCGCCGGCATTCTGCAGACCGCGGGCTTGCCCACCCCCGCCACCTATTGCGCGTCGAGCCCCGACGACCTGGCCCCGCTGCTCGACGCGGGGCCCCTCGTCATCAAGCCCTACGACGGCGCGGGCGGGCACCACGTGCACATCGTGCGGGACCCGACCGAGCTGGCGAGCGTGCCGCGCCAGAGCCGCGAGCCGGTCTTCGCTCAGCGCTACCATCCGCCGCAGGGGCCTGACCGGAAGATCTACGCGATCGGCCGCCGGCTGTTCGGCGTCCAGAAGGTGTTTCCACGCCGCACCGAAGCGGAGAAGCACGGGGAGCCCTTCATGCCCACGCCGGAGCTGCGCGACATCGCGCTGCGCTGCGGCCGGGCGTTCGGCATCGACCTCTACGGCGTCGATATCATCGAGAGCGAGGGGAAGCCGTACGTCGTGGACGTGTCCAGCCTTCCCGGGTTCAAGGGTGTCCCAGACGCGCCGCGGCTCCTGGCGCAGCACATCTGCGCGGCGGCGGAGCGCGCCGCGCGGGGACAGCCGGTGATGCCAGATCGGGCCACCCTCCTGAGCGAGTCGTTGCCATGATCGCGCTCGGACTGCACCGAATCCGCCGGCTATTCCCGGCGCTCCTTCTCCTGGTGGCGATGGCGGCGCGCCCGGCAGCCGCCCAGGTCGGCGCGACTACCGACATCATCACCGGCATGGTCACGGGGCCCGACAGCCAACCCCTCGCCGGGGCCACCGTGCAGGCCACCTCCGTCGAGACCCGGGTGTCGCGCCAGCGGACCACGGACGGGCGCGGCCGGGTCACCATCGTGTTCCCCGACGGCGGCGGGCGCTACGAGCTGACGGCACGCTTCATCGGCATGGCCGCGGTCCAGATCAACGTCGCCCGTCAGGCGGACGAAGACCGGATCGAAGCCAGCATCCGGATGGGCCTGCTCGCAGTGCCGCTCGAGCCCGTCACGGTCAGCGTACGGTCGGGCGCGCAGAGGGATCGCGCGGGGCCGGGGTCGAGCGATCGCAGCTTCGACCCGGACCGGCTGGCGCGCCTGCCGATCAACGCCTCCGACCTGAACGCCGTGGCGACCTTGCAGCCCGGGGTCCTTGGGATGCGCGAGAGCGACTCCACCGCGACGGCGTTCTCCGTCGCCGGGCAACGACCCACCGCGAACAACGTCACCCTCGACGGTCTATCGTTCGGCACGGGGAGCGTGCCCCAGGACGCCGTCCGCTCGATCCGCGTCGTCACGAACAGCTGGGACGTGGCCCGCGGCCAGTTCTCCGGCGGCCTCGTGACCTCGACCACACGCAGCGGCACCAACGTCCCGCAGGGCGCGTTCACCTATGCGCTGCGCGACCGCTCGCTCGCCTGGGGGGAAACCACGGCTTCGCCATTCGGCCAGGGCGCCACGCAGAACCAGCTGGGGGGCGGGATGGGCGGCCCGATCGTCCCCAACAAGCTCTTCGTGTTCGCGGCACTCCAGGGACGCTGGCGCGCGCAGGCCCTGCCCTCGCTCACCACCGCCGATCCCGGCACGCTCGCGCGGCTCGGCGTGAGCCCCGATTCCGCCGCGCGCTTCGTCGCGCTCGCCGCCGCGAGGGGAGTCCCGGTGACGCTCCCCAGCCTCCCGGACGGCCGCAGCACGAACACCACCCTCGCCTTACTGCGCCTCGATTGGCAAGCGAGCGACGTTCACACGCTGACGCTCCGTCTCGACGGCAGCTGGGAATCCCAGGAGCCCACGCGCGTGGGCACGCTCGCCCTCCCCGCGACCGGAGGAACGCGCTCGGCGCGGGGCGGCGGCGTGATGGCGTCGCTCACCTCGTACTTCGGCGGACGCTTCATCAACGAGCTGCGCGGGTACGTGGCGCGCCAGCACCGGGAGGCGCGCGCCTTCCTCGCGCTGCCGTCCGCGATCGTGGACGTCGCATCGGACCTGCCGAACGGCGGTCAGGGCGTGGCGGCGCTGGCGTTCGGCGGCAACGGCGGGCTCCCCCAGCGCACCAACAATCGTAGCCTCGAATTTGCCGACGAGCTGTCGTGGTTGCCGGGCGCCACGGCGCATCGGCTGAAGGTCGGCGTCGACGTGATCGGGACACGGCTGCAGGAGAACCAGACGCCGAACCAGTTCGGTACGTTCATCTACCCGTCGCTCGCCGCGCTCGCCGCCGACAGCGCAGCGATGTTCACGCGGACGCTCGTGCCTCAAGCCCAGCCGGGGACGGCCTGGAACAGCGCCGTGTACGCGGGCGACACCTGGCGCGCGGCCGGGGGATTGCAGCTCACGTATGGCGCGCGGCTCGAGGCTGCCCGCTTCAGCGGCGCCCCGCCCTATAATCGCGCCGCGGATTCTCTGTTCGGGGTGCGCACCGACCGGATTCCCAGCGAGATACACGTCTCGCCCCGCATCGGCTTCACCTGGGCGTTGGGAGCCGGGTCCGGGGGGCCGCAGACCACCTTCTTGCGCGGCGGGGTCGGCGACTTCCGCGGCCTGACGCCGACTTCCCTCTACGCGGCCGCACTCGGTGCCCCGGGGCTTGCGACCGCGGAAACCCAGCTGATCTGCGTCGGCCCGGCTGTGCCGGTACCCGAGTGGTCGCGGTACGCTCAAGACCCGTCCACGATTCCATCGCGGTGTGCGGACACGGCCACCGCGGTCGCCGTCGCTCCCCGACCGAACGTGACAGCCTTCGCTCCCGACTTCGCCGCGCCTCGCGCCCGGCGCGCATCCCTCGCGCTGGTACAACGCTTCGGAAGCAGCTATTACTGGGTGACGCTGGAGGGCAGCTACGCGCGCGGCCTGAGCCAGTACGGCTTCCGCGACCTGAACCTGGCCACGACGCCGCGCTTCGCGCTCTCGGACGAAGGCGGCCGCCCCATCTATGTGCCGGCCGACTCGATCGTCCCGGCGACGGGCACCGTTGGCTCCACCGGCTCGCGCCTCCACCCCGAGTTCGGCAGCGTGCTGCTCATGCGCTCCGATCTCCAGTCGGACACGAAGCAACTCACCCTCACCTTCACGGGAGCGACCCGGTGGGGCGCGTCGTTCCGGCTCGGGTACACGCTCACGCGCGCCCGTGACCAGTCGTCATTCTCGTGCTGTTCGGCGTCGGCCGGGTTCGGCTCGCCGACGACCGGTGGTAATCCGGACGCGCGCGAGTGGAGCAGGAGCGGTCTGGAGCGGCGTCACGCGTTCGTGGGCACCGTTACGCTTCCCGTCACGCGGGCGCTCGACGTCAGCGCGATCGGCAGCTTCACCTCGGGGGTCCCCTTCACGCCGCTCGTCCGGTCCGATATCAACGGCGACGGCGCCAGGAACGACCGCGCGTTCATCTTCGATCCTGGATTGACGGCGGACACGGCGGTGACGAACGGGATGCAAGCGCTGCTCGCCACCGCGCCCTCAGCCGTGCGCAGCTGCCTGCGCCGCCAGCTCGGCCGGATCGCGGCGCGCAACTCCTGCACGGGGCCCTGGCAGCCCGCCCTCGACCTGCAGCTCAACTGGCGACCGGCGGGGCTGGGGCTCGACCGGCGGCTCACGGTTTCGCTCCTGACCGTGAATCTGCTCGGCGGCCTCGATGCCTGGCTGCACGGCGCCGTGAACCTGCGCGGCTGGGGGTGGGCTGCGGCGCCGGACCCCGTGCTCCTGTACGTGCGCGGCTTCGACCCGGCGACCCCCCGGTTCCACTACACCGTGAACGGGCGGTTCGGCGCTACCGCCAGCGCGAGCAGCGGCATCACCGTCCCGTTCCAGATCGCCCTGCAGGGACACCTCGCAATCGGCCCCGGCCCGATCCGCCGGAGCGTGCGCGGCGCCCGGCAGACGACTCCGGGTCTGCCCGCCCCCACCCTGCCCAGCAACCCCATCACCGCGATCCTCGGGCTGCGGGATTCGCTGGGCTGCACCCCCGACCAAATCGCCCAGCTGCGGGCGATCGCGGACTCGCTCGACGCGCGGAACCACCTGCTCCCGGAGTCGCTGGATACCGGCTTGAAGCTCGCGGCGGCGCGGGACAACGCCCGGTGGGCGCTCGAGCGCGCCCGCGCGGTGCTCGCCCCCGAGCAGTGGAGCAAGCTCCCCGATCCACTCAAGTCTCCCGGACCGGCGTTGAACGATTAAGGAGGGCGCGGCTAGCTCTGCTTGTACCTCCAGGCTTCGATCTTCGCGCCGTTCGCCTTCAGCTGGAACGGGTGATTGCCTCCCGGCTCGATGGCCGGGACGTCGACGGACTGCGCGACCACCACCTCGCCCTTGGCGTTCAGGAACTCGAACGTGACCTTCAGCGGCGCGTTGGTCAGCTTCGCTGCCGCGTCAGCAGCGAGCTTCTGATAGCCGCAGCGAGCGGCTACCGTCGTCGCCGGACCAGGGGCCCGACAGCGGCTGACGAGCGTGGCCGAATCGGGCAGGGAGCGATAGTTGGTGAACAGGCCGGAGAGCGTCGCATTCTGGTCTCCCGGCAAGAAGCTGCCCACCGTGACCTCGAACGGCAGGGCGGTATCGGCCACCATCAGATAATGGAGGGTCGAGTCGGGCTTCTTTTGGAACTGGAAGCCCTGGGCAAGGAGCCGCAGCGTGCTGCGGTTCATCGGGTCGACGGCGTACAGCCGCTGGGCCACCGGCAGCATTCTCGCCGAGTCATGCAGCGCCAGGTACGTGTTCGCCAGGTTGAACAGCCCGTCTCGGAAGAATGGATTCTTGGCGAGACCGGCCTCGAACGCCTTCGCTGCCAGTCGGTAGGTCACCGCGACTTCGCCGTCGTAGTCGCGGACCCGCCGGGCGGTCACCGAATCACAGCGGGCACTGATCGCGCGGGCCGTGAGCGTGCGGCCGGTGCGCCGGGCCTCCGTCCGACAGGAGGTCCCGGTCGCGGCCGTGTCCGGGAGCGGCGGCGCGGAAGAGAAGATCGACGTGCCCGCGAAGAACAACCCCATGGCGTCCACCGAGTCGGCGTTGTTCACGATCTTCGTGTAAATCGCGGTGGCCGAGTCGGTCCTCCCGAGCGAGGTGTAGACCGCCGCGAGCCCGGCCAGAGCCTGCGCGTCGCTCGGCACGACGGCCAGATAGTCCTTGTAGGCGGCCTCGGCCTCGGGCCAGCGCTGGGCCCGATAGTAGGAGGCGGCGACGTTGAACAGCGCCTCCTTCTTGTCAGCGGCGTACTTGGGATCGCTGGAGGCGGCGATGGCGAGGCGGAAGTACCGGGCGGCGGAGTCGGCCTCGTTGGCGTTGTAGAACAGCGCGCCAAGCAGCTTGAAACCGGTGGGCTCGCCCGCGTAGATCGCGTTGGCCTGTTGCAGCAGGTGGATCGCCGAGTCGCTCTGACCGGCGTTATAGGCCGCCACCGCGCCGTTGTAGAGGGGCACCCAGAGATCCCGTCGCCAGAAGGCAATATCGTCCTTGCAGGCCGGTTTCAGCTGCTCGGCCCGGCGAAACGCGGAATCCGCCCCCGCGGCGTCTTTCACCATGCCATAGTAGCGGCCCAGATAGTACCAGGCCGCCGGGTTCTGGTCCTGACCATTGGCCGTGACGGCCTGGAGCAGATTCCGGTTGGCGTCCTTCAGGTCCTTCTGGATCTGCTCTTGGAAGCGCCCTTCCGCCGCACTCTTCAGATACAGGAGGCCGGCATTCACTAGGTAGTGGTTCGGCTTGAGGTCACACCTTACCGGAAGCCAGATGCCGTGCTGCGCGGCCGCCGGCGTCGCCGCCAGCGCCAGCGCCAGTCCCAACCTCGGTCCCAGTCCGCACACCGGCCGCATCGTCATCTCGTCACTCCTTGGATTTGGCCATCAAGGCCTCGGCGTCGCGCTGCACCGCGCGCGCCACCTCGAGCGGCGGCCGACCGAGCGCCTCGGCGGCCGCGAGCACATCGTCGTACTCAGGCTTGAGCCGCACGGCGCCGCCGTCCGGCTGCTCCAACACCTTCACCCGCACGTGTATGTCCGGGCCCAGCTGCACCGTCACCTGACGTCGCGGCAGCGTGGCCCGTTCGGCCACCCAGCGCCGCACGCCCGCCGTCGTGCTGTGCCGAAACAGCGCGGCCGTCACGGCGTCCATCCGGTCCTCGGGCGCGACGACCTCCACCCGGAAGCCCGATCGTCCCTTCTTCATCTGGACCGGCCAGGTTTGGACATCGAGCGCCCCCGCCGCGACCAGCGCCTGGCGCAGCGGCTCGACGTATTCGGGGGTCATGTCGTCCACGTCCGTCGCGAGCAGCGCTACTCGTCCAGCCTCCTCCGCCGCCTCCGCCACGAGAATGCGCAGCGCGTTGGGATAATGCTTGGGATTGCGCCCACCCGCCCCCCAACCGCTCCCCGTCACCCGCCACCGCGCGGGCGGGCGACCCTGCGACAGCACCCGCAGCAGCACGGCGCCGGTCGGCGTCGTCCCCTCCCCTTCCACCGGACCGCCCGACGCGACGTCGAGCCCCTCGAGCAGGATCATCGTCGCGGGCGCCGGGACGGGCAAACGGCCATGCGCCGCCTCCACCCAGCCCGTGCCGAGCGCCGGCGCCCAAGAATAGATCGCGTCCACGCCCAGGCGCTCGAATCCCTCGATTGCCCCGACGATGTCGAGCACGGCGTCCACCGCGCCGACTTCGTGAAGGTGCACTGTCTCCGGTGGCACGCCGTGCACCTTCCCCTCGGCTTCCCCGACGAGCCGAAACGCGCGCAACGCGCGCTCCTTGACCCAATCGGAGACGGGCGCGCGCCCCACGAGGCGCAGCAGCTCGCCGACATGCCGCCCGTGCGGCCGCTCGGGGATGGTGAACTCGACCTGCTTGCAGCCCACCCCGGCGCGCTGCACGTCCCGGATAGCCACCGCGACCCCCTCGAGCTGCAACCGGCGCGGCAACTCTTCGAGCCAGGCGGGCGACACCCCAAGAGCGAGGAGGGCGCCCAACGTCATGTCGCCGCTGATCCCTGCGGCTGGGTCCAGGATTGCGATTCGCATGGGCAAGTGGCCCAATATAAACGGGTTAGCCCCGGTAGAGCCACCCAGCCCCGGTGTTAAACAAGACCACGCGGTCGGAGGGCCGCATGGCGCCACGCCGCTTGAGCTCGACGGCCGCGGCGAGGGCCGCGCCGCCTTCCGGGGCCGCATCGATCCCTTCCGCGGTCTGGAGCTCCCGCGCGGCGGCGGTGAGCGCCTCGTCGGACACCGCCACGGCTCCACCGCCGCTCTCGCGCAAGGCGCGCAGCATAAGGCGGTCGCCGAACGGTCCAGGCACACGCAATCCCGAGGCGACGGTCCACGGCTCCGGCCACGGGGTGCAACGGTCCAACCGCTCCTCGAAGGCTTTCACGACGGGCGCGCAGCCGCTCGACTGCACGCTGTACATCCGCGGCAGCGCGCCCGCTCCGTCCCCCCCTCCCCCCCGCCCTCGGAGCCACCCGGCGGCGCGCAGCTCCTGAAACGCCTTCCACATCCCGATCAGTCCGGTTCCCCCTCCGGTGGGGTACACGATCGCATCCGGCAGGGTCCAGTTCCCTTGTTCCGCGAGCTCAAGTCCGAGTGTCTTCTTGCCTTCGATGCGGTAGGGTTCCCGTAGCGTCGACACGTCGATCGCACCGGAGTCCGCGGCGTAGGTGCGCGCCGCGGTACCGCAATCGCCGATGTGGCCGTCGAGCAGCACCAGGTCAGCCCCGAAGCTGCGGATCTGGGCGAGGATCGTGGGCGGTGTGTTCGCGGGCGCGTACACCCGGGCGCTCGCCCCCGCGCGGGCGGCGTAGGCGGCGAGCGCGATCCCGGCGTTCCCCGCGGTGGGCACGACGAACCGGCTCGCTCCCGCGCGCACCGCTCGGGTCACCGCGGCGGCGAGCCCGCGCGCCTTGAAGGAGCCGGTAGGGTTCGTGCCTTCCTCTTTGACGAGGAGCTCTTGGAAGCCGTATCGCGCCGCGATGCGGTCCACCCGCAGCAGCGGCGTCCCCCCTTCCCCGAGGGTCACGGGCTCCTCGCCATCGGCGAGCGGCAGCCACTCCCGGAAGCGCCACATGGTGCCTCGCCGCTCGCGCAGCAGGCGCTTGATCTCGGGCGACGGCGCGGCCGCGTAGCGGACCAGGTAGGGCTGGGCACAGGCCTCGCACACGCTGGGGAGGCCCTCGGCGCCGCGCGTCTGCCCGCAGCCGGAGCACTCGAGGGTCCAGGACAGACTCATCGGCGTCCGTTCAGGGTCTCGAGGATGCGCTCGGCGAGGGTGGTCGAGAAACCGGGGAGCGCGGCGATCTCGGCGCTGCTCGCCGTCTTCACACCAGCCAGCGAGCCGAACCGCTCGAGCAGCGACCGGCGCCGTCCGGGGCCGATGCCCCGAATGGTCAGGAGCTCGGAGGTGATCGTGCGCTGCGCGCGCCGCCGCCGGCTGTAGCCGACCGCGAAGCGGTGCGCCTCGTCGCGCGCGCGCTGCAGCAGCTTGAGCGAGGAGCTGCGCCGCGACAGCCGCAGGCTCACGGATCTGCCGGGGAGAAAGACCTCCTCTTCCCTCTTGGCCAGGCTCACGATGGGGAGCGCCTCCTGCCCGAGGGCGCGCGCCGCGTCGACCGCGGCGCCGAGCTGGCCCTTGCCGCCGTCGATCACCATGAGATCGGGGACCGGCTTGCCCTCCTCCAGCCGTCGCTTCAGGAATCGCGTCACCACCTCGTGCACCGCCGCGAAGTCGTCCTGCTGGCCAGGCCCACGGATCTTGAAGCGACGGTATTCCGCCTTGCGCGGCCGGCCGGCGTCGAACCACACGAGCGAGCCAACCGTGTCGCGGCCCTGGTTGGTCGAGATATCGATGCACACGAACGACCGCGGCACCTCGGCGAGGCCGAGGTCGCGCCCCAGCGCGTACACGGGGTCGGCGGCGCGCTCCTCGATGTCGAATGCCTCGATGAGCAGGCTCTCGAGGAGGTGCCGGGCGTTCTGGTCCGCGAGCTCGACCAGCTTGGCGTTCGTGCCCCGCTGGGGGACGTGCCAGGTCACCCCTGGCGCGAGCTGGTGCAACGCCCCGACATCCTCGGGGACCAACGGCAGCAGAGCGCTCGACGCGCGGGCCTCGAGTGGCAGGTAGTAGCGCACCAGGAACGCGCTCAGGATCGCTCCGTCCACCTCGTGCTCGGCGTGCTCGAGGAAGCGGTGCTCCCGGGCGATCACCCGCCCGCTGCGCACCCGCAGGATGACGCCGCAGGCGTCGTCGCCGTCGCGGGCGAAGCCGATGGCATCCGCGTCGCCGCCGCCAACCAGCTCGACGGTCTGGGGTTGCTCCAGCTGCTCCAGCCAGCGGATGGCATCCCGCAGCTGCGCCGCCCGCTCGAAGTCCAGGCCCGTGCTCGCCTGCTGCATCCGCTCCCGCAAGCGCTGGCGCACGTCCACCGTCTTACCCTCGAGGAACAGCAGCACGTCGTCGATCATCCGGCGGTAATCTTCCCGCGACTGGTAGCCCACGCACGGCGCCCGGCAGCGCTCGATGTGGTAATCGAGACACGGCCGGTCGGGGTGGTCATCCGGCAGGGCGTAGTGGCAGGACCGGACGGTGAAGATGCGGCGGATGATCTTGAGGGTATTGCGAAGCGTATAGACGTCGGTGTACGGGCCGAAGTAGCGCGCGCCTTCGAGGTTCACCCGCCGCACGACCAGCACCCGGGGGAAGGGCTCCCCCACGGTCACCGCGATGCGGGGGTAGCTCTTGTCGTCCCGCAGTAGGACGTTGAAGCGGGGGCTGTGCTCCTTGATGAGGTTGTTCTCGAGCAGCAGCGCCTGGGCCTCGCTCGGGACGATAATCGTCTCCAGGTCGGCGATCTGGCGGACCAATGCGGCATGCATCGGGTTATCGGCGGCCTCGGGCCCGAAATAGCTCGGCACGCGATTGCGCAGGCTCTTGGCTTTGCCCACGTAGAGCACCTCGCCCGCCTGATTCTTCCAGAGATACACCCCCGATTGGTCCGGGAGCGCGGCGAGCTTGCGGGCAATCAGCGCAGGAACTGCCACAGGCGATGGGCGTCAGGGTGGCGCAACACCAGGGTCAGGCTGCCATACACCACAGCAAAGATAGCCACGGCCGCCACGGCCAGGGGGATCGGATGCCAGCCGGCCGCGGCGTGAGCCGCGAGCGCCCCTGCTCCGCTCGCCGCCGCGGCCGCCGCGAGCGCGGTCCCGAACCCGCGCCAGTCCTCCCCGCGCATCACCGTGCCGATGCGCTTGTCCAGGTCCTTGAGATGGAGCACGACGTTGACCCAGGCGCCGATCGAGGACCCCAGCGCGATCCCCGCCACGCCGAACCGCCGCATGAGCAGAAAGGCCAACGCGCTGGAAATCACGACCGAGAACGCAGCGATCTTGACCGGGGTTTTCGTGTCCCGCAGGGCATAGAACCCAGAGGCGAACAGCTTGACGCAGGCCTGTCCCAGGAGACCGATGCCGTAGGCGGCCAGGACGCCGCCGACCTGGATGGAGTCCGCGCGCGTGAATCTACCCGTCTGGTACAGGGCCGCGATGAGCAGCGGCCCGAAAGCGGCGAACAGGAACGAGGAGGGCACCACGAAGAAGGTGATCCGCCGGAACGCGATGCCGATGCGAGCGCGCAGCTGGTCGTTCGGGGTGGCGCTCGCCGCGTCCCGCGAGAGATCGGGCAAGGACACGGCGGCCACCGACGTCCCGAACATGCTGATCGGGAGAAGCTGGATGAGCTGGGCGTAGGTCAGACTGGAGACGCCGCTCGGCCCGGCGAGCGAGCCGAGCTGGGTGTCGACGAACGCCGAGATCTGCCACACGCCCATCCCCAGCACGACGGGGAGCCAGGCCTTGAGCACATCCCGCACGCCGAAGACGGCGACGTTGGCGCCGAGCGGGATGCCGTGTAGCGCGCGCCAGCAGGCCGGCAGCTGGACGACGACCTGGACCACGCTGCCGGCCACGAGGCCCCAGGCGAGGGCGAAGGCGAGCCGGTTGAGCTGCTCGTCCAGGGGGAGCTGCGGGCTGATCAGCCACGTCCCCGCCGCCACGAGGGCCGCGATCCCGCAGACGTTCCAGACCACCGGCGCGGCGTACGGCAGGAAGAACTTGCGGTGGGTGTTGAGCACCCCGAGACACCAGGCCGATACGACCATGAGTCCTGTCATGGGAAACAGGATCCGGACCAGGGCGATGGTGAGACGGCGCCGGGGCTCGTCGAACCCGGCCGCCACGGCCGTCGTAATGGCCGGCGCGAAGAGGACGCCGAGCACGGCGAGCACGCCGCTCGCCAGGAGCAGCAGGCCGAGCACCGTGCCGGCGAGGGCGCGGGCGGGGCCCTTGTCCTCGCGCTCGTTGAGCGCCGCGTACACGGGGATGAACGAGGCGAGGAGCGTGCCTTCGCCCAGCAGGTTGCGGATGACGTTGGGAATCTTGAGCGCCGCGCCGATGGCGTCGGCGGCCGCGCCCGAATTGCCGATGTAATGCGCCATGACCCACTGGCGCAGGTACCCGAACACCCGGCTGAGGAGGATGCCGGCCGCGACGAGTACGGCGTGTCGTCCGCCCCCCGCGTCCGCTCGCTCTCCCTCCCGCCCCTCCTCCCCGCCGCCCACGCGCGCCACGGTCAGGCGTTCGGCTGGCGCTTGGGCTTCTCCAGCAGCCGCTGCACGAACTGCAGCTCCTCGCGGGTGGCCGAGAGCGAGCGGTTCAACTCCTCCACCTCGCCCTCCAGCATGTCGACCTTGCGCTGCAGGTCGCGCAGTGCGCCCCTCCAGCCGGCGGGCGATCGAGCGGCCTAGGGGTGAGTCCACGAGGATCGCGATGATGGGAATCATCAGCGCCACCACGAGGATAAGCGAGAGGATCATCATACGGTGGATACTACGAAGCGTCCGCCCACCGCGCCACCTCGGTTGCGAGCTCATCCAACAGCGCCGGCCCGTAGCGAATCGAGAAGGAGGCCAGCGTGAGCACGCGTTCCTGGGGGCGCCCGGTCGGGAACACGGCGGCGCGGGCGCGGGCGATTTGGCCGAGCAGGGTCTCATTGGTCCGCTTGAGACTCGCCACCAGCTTCTTCTCGATGTCGTGCGTGCCCGCGAGCGCGGCATTGCGGGCGGACTCGAGTGTCCGCCGCAGCGTCGGGTCGACCTGCTCGACGGCCTGCGCGAGCCGGCGGTAATCGCCATCGATCCCGGACCGCAGCGCGGCGAGGGTGCCCGCGAGCTCACCGGACAGCGTCTCACGCACCAGGCGCCCCTCCAAGGCGCCCGGCGGCCCCTGCAGATCCTGGAGCGTCAGTGCATGTTTCTCGAGAAGCTTGTCGACGCGCGCCTCGACCAGGACGCCCGACCATCGCGGCACGGCGGGCTGCGCCTCCACCTCGAGCGCTCGGTACAGCGGCGCCGCCTCCGGGAAGTACTCGAGCTCTGCCGGCCCCGCCGCATAGGCGACGGTGGGAAACAGAGCCGCTTCGATCACCGGCCGCAGCAGGACGTTGGGCGACAGCCGCTCCGGCTGTTCCGCGGCGAGCCGCTCGAGCGCGGCGCGCGTGAACCGCTCCCCGCTGCGGCGGGTGACGAAGGCGCCGCCGTCGGCGCGCAGGCGGTCGCGACCCTGGGCGGCCTCGACCAATACCGGAGTCAGCCCGTCGGGGAGGGTGAGGTCCAGCCCCTTCAGGGTGAGGGGGGCGGATGCACGCTTGGCGCTCGGCATGTGGAACTTGAAGACGGCGAGCCCACGCGATCCGAGCAGAGCGTTCAGGGCGTCGGCGAAGGCGTCGGAGAGGGAAGCGTCGGGGCGGTAGGCAGCCTCGAGCCAGCGCAGCACTGCGGCCTTGAACTCCGTCTCCGGCGTCCCGGTGCGGAGTTGATCGAGAGCGGCGCGGACGTCCTCTGCACATCGCTCGCGCCACAAGGGAAGCTGCGGCGCCTCCGGCGGCCGCTCGCGCAGCACAATGCGCGCCGGGTCGCCGCCACTGTTCAGGAACTCGGCGTGATTGGCCTCGGCGAAGTCGTGGTCGTCGCCCGCCACCCAGAAGACCGGGACGACGGGGCCGCCGCGCTCCCGCTCCAGCCGGGCGGCGATCGCGATCGTGGAAAGCGCCTTATAAATGGTGTACAGGGGGCCCGTGAACAGCCCGGGCTGCTGTCCGGTCGTCACGACCAGCCCCTCCCCTGCTCCCAGCCGGTCGCGGCCCGGGCCGGGCAGCACCGCCGCGAGAACGTCGGCGCTCACCCGGCGGAGCGCCAGGGTGCGCGGGCGAGCGTCGCCCGCGAGCGGCGTGGCGACGATGCGTGGGATCACGCCCGCACCTCCCCCCACCCTACGGTCATTCGCCGAACACGTCCGCTAGGAACGTGAACAGCTCGGTCCCGGGTTCCCGCCAGGCGTCCGGCCCGAGTCCGGCTTTGCGGCAGGTGGCCGCGAGGAACTCCTCGGGTCCCCAGCCGCATTCGAGCGCCACCTGGGGGAGCAGCAGCCCGGACACGCGCCCTCGCCGCACCAGCAGCCCGTCCCGGCCGATGGTGACCCGGGCGGCGTCCGCCGCGGCGAGCGGCGCCGGCTCACCGAGCACGGACACCTCGACGTGCAGCTCCGGCAACTCCTCGGGGGCGAGTGGAGGGAAGCGCGCGTCCTCCCGCGCCGCCGCGGCCGCCATGGCCCGCACCACGGGGCCCAGCGGACGGTCGCCGAGGATGCGGCCCAGGCATCCTCGCAGCGCTCCGGCGACGGCGACGGTCACGAAGGCCCCGCGCCGTAGCCGAGCGCCGGGGACGTCCGGGATCTCCGGCGCCGAGTCGCCTCGCACGGTCGCTTCGACCGACCGGCGCGCCAGCGCGGCCAGGGCGGCGCGGTCGGCCGGGGAGAGCTCAGGGTCCGCGATGGTACGGCTCCCCCCGCCGGATGGTATAGGCGCGATAGAGCTGCTCGTAGAGCAGCACCCGCGCCAGCTCGTGCGGGAACGTCAACCGAGACAGGCTCCAGCGCCGCTCGGCTTTGCGGAGGGTCGGCTCGGGCAGGCCATCGGCTCCGCCGATCGCGAACGCCACGTCGCGACCCTCCAGCTCCCAGCGCGCGGTCCAGTCCGCCAGCTCCTCCGAGGTCCACTGGTCCCCCGTCCGCGAAAGCGCGACGAGGCGCGAGTCCTCGGGGATCGCCTCGAGGATCCGCGCCTCGTCTTTCACTTCCCGTTCCTCAACGCGCGTGTAATGGCACAGCCGGCCCACGTACTCGTCGCACGCCGCCCGGAGCGCCGCGTCCTTCACGCGGCCTACCGCGACGACGCGGTAGCGCATCAAGCATACATCCCGCGCAGGCGGTGCATCGCCGCGACGCGGCCGACCGCCAGCATGTAGGCGGCGATGCGGGTGTTCACCTTGTGCTTGTCGGCCAGGGCCACCACGTCGTGGAACGACTTCACCATGATGCTCTCGAGACGGCGGTTGACCGTCTCCTCGTCCCAGAAGTAGCCGCCGCGGTCCTGCACCCACTCGAAGTAGCTCACCGTCACCCCGCCGGCGTTGGCCAGGATGTCGGGAATGACGAAGATGCCCTTTTCCTCCAGGACCTTGTCCGCCGCCGCGGTGGTCGGGCCGTTGGCGCCCTCACAGATGATCTTGGCTCTGATGTTGGGAGCGTTCTTGCGGGTGATGACGTTTTCCGTGGCTGCGGGGACGAGCACGTCGCAGTCGGTGGTGAGGAGCTCCTCGCCGGTGATGGGGTCGGCCTTCGGGTAGCCCGCCAGCTGGCGGCGCTCCCGGACCCAGCGCAGCAGGTCCGGCACGTCCAGCCCCTGCGGATTGTGCAGCCCGCCCGACTTGTCGGCCACGGCCACGATGACGGCGCCCTCCTTGGCCAGCAGGTCCGCGGTGATGGAGCCCACGTTCCCGAATCCCTGGACCGCGATGCGGGCGCCCTTCAGCGCCATCCCCAGGCGTGCCAGCGCTTCGCGCGTGACGAACGTGCAGCCGCGCCCCGTGGCCTCGCGCCGGCCGAGCGAGCCGCCCATCTCGACGGGCTTGCCCGTCACCACGGCCGTGACGGTGTGACGCTTGTGCATGGAATAGGTATCCATGATCCAGGCCATCACGCGCTCGTTGGTGTTCACGTCGGGCGCCGGTACGTCGGAGTCGGGACCCAGCGTCTCGATGATCCCGGACGTATACCGGCGAGTCAGCCGCTCCAGCTCGCCCATCGACATCGCGGTCGGGTCGCAGACCACGCCGCCTTTGGAGCCACCAAAGGGGATATTCACGAGCGCGCACTTCCAGGTCATCCACGCCGCCAGCGCCTTGACCTCTTCCAGCGTGACGTTGAGGTCGAAGCGGATGCCCCCCTTGGCCGGCCCGCGCGACGTGTTGTAGAGGACCCGGTAACCGGTGTACACCTCCACCTCGCCGCTGTCGCGCACGACGGGCACCGACACGATGATCTGTTTTTCGGGGTTGCGGAGCACCTTGTAGAGACCGGGGTCGAGATTGAGGAGTTTGGCCGCGTGGTCGAAGCGCTCCATCATCGCTTCGAACGGGTTCTCTTCGGCGAGGAAGGTGTCCTTGTCGGGCCGGATGAGCACGCGTGGTTCGGTGGCTCGGGCGGTGTCGCTCATGGGATCCTGGTCAAGGTCTCTCGGGTCAAAAACGGCGGGGCACCACGGGCAGCGCATCCAGCGCCTGCACGATCGCCTCGCCGTTGTGCTCCCACCGGACGGTCAGGATCGCCACCAGCGGCTCGCGCGCGTCGGCCGGCCACCGGTGACGCAGTTTCACAGCATCCTTCTCCGTGACTACAACATAATCGGCCGCGGCCTGGGCCCGCACCAGCCGCGCGAGGTCGGCCTCGTCGTAGGGGTGATGGTCTTGGTACGCCACGAGTTGCACGCTCGCTCCCGCGGCCCGGACCTGCACGGCATAGCTCTCCGGGTCCGCGATGCCCGCCACCGCGACGACGTGCCGGCCCGTCAGGGCGGCGGTCTCCACCCGGCCGCCGGACAGCATGCCCTCCAGATGGTCGAGCGCGAGGTGCACCACCGCCACGGGTTTCCCGGGCCAGCGCGCGGCCAGGGCGGCGGCCCGCCCGCGGGCCTCCTCAGCTCCCGCCCGCTTGCGGGTGACGACCACCGCATCGGCGCGCCGCAGCGCGCTCCCCGATTCACGCCACGGGCCGGCCGGAAGCAGCCAGGGCGGGAGCCGGACGTCCTCGGCGCTCACCAGAACGAGGTTCAGATCGCGTCGCACGGCGAGGGTTTGAAAGGCGTCGTCCAACACGAGCACGTCCGCGCCGCCCGCCAACGCCTGCGCCGCCCCCGCCACGCGATCGGGGTTCGGTACGACGACTGCGCCGGGCACGAGCCGCTCGTGGACTCTGGGCTCATCCCCACCGTGGCCCCGGAGCAGAATTCCCGGCGTCCGGCCGCGCGCCGCGTAGAACGCCGCGATCCACGCCGCGAGCGGCGTCTTGCCGGCGCCGCCGACCGCGCGGTTCCCCACGGCGACCGAAGGGAGTGGGAGCGGCCGCGGCGTCAGGAGTCCGACTCGGTAGAGGGCGGCGCGTACCCACACGACGGCACCGTACAGCGCCGAGAGGGGGAGCAGCGCGGCTCGGACCGTCCGCGCGAGCGCGTTCCGGCTCTGCCACAGCCAGCGGGCCAGCCGGTGGAGGGGATGCTGTCTCATGCCGGTTGCGTCACCTCGCGCAGGGCGTGCGCGACGGCCGTCATCCCCCGGCGCAGGGCTTCCTTGCCCTCCGCCACCGACACCGCCGGCCCGTACACGACCTCGACCGTCGCGAACGGCTTGGGGATGCACATGCGGTCCCAAGTGGGCAGCCACCACGCCGACGAGGGCCGCGCGCCGATCGGCAGCAGGGGCACGCCCGCGTGCTGCGCCGCGGCGACCGCGCCAGGCTGCACCCGCTCGGCGGGGCCGCGCGGCCCGTCGGGCGTCACGGCAACCACCGCGCCCCCCTGCAGCGCCCGAACGATGCCGAGCAGCCCCACTTCCCCACCCCGTTTCGTGGAGCCGCGCACCGAGCGGTAGCCCCAGCGCTGGGCCAGGTCCGCCAAGTAGCCGCCGTCACGATGGCGGCTGATGAGCAGCACGACATCCTCGTGCCGGTGGTGGAACAACAAGGGCAGGATGCGGCTGTGCCACAGCACGAACACGAACGGCCGCCGCGTCTCGCGCAGCGCCCGCAGGTGCTCGGCACCGCGCACGCGGATGCGCCAGGTCGCGGCGAGCAGCCGGACCAGCGCGGGGCCGATCACGGCCGCGAGCCGCTCCGCCCAGCGCAGCTTCATCGCAGCAGCTCCGCAGCAATATCCGCCACGCGGTCCGCGGCCCCCGGAGCGCCGAGCCGCTCCCGCACCTGCGCCAGGCCCTCGCGCTGGCGCCGCGCGGCGACGCCGTCCGCGTCGAGCAACGGCAGTACCGCCTCAGCGAGCGCGCGCGGGTTCGCCGCGCCCTGCAACAACTCGGGGCAGACCGCTGCCTGCGCCACCAGATTCACCAGCCCGACCCACCGCACCTGGATCAACCGCATGGCGATGAACCCGGAGACCGGGTGCAGCCGGTAGGCGATCACCATCGGCACGTCGGCCAGCGCCGCCTCCAGGGTGGTCGTGCCCGACTTGCAGATGCCGGCGTCGGCGGCGGCGAACACGACGGCCGGATCCCCCGAGGCGACGAGGAACTCCCCCGCGTCCGGGTAGGCGGCGCCCGGGCTGCCCGCCACGACGACCTGCACCTCCGGCCGCGCCGCCCGCACCCGCGCGGCGGCGACACGCCAGGCGGGCCACATGCGCCGGACCTCCTGCCCCCGACTCCCGGGGAAGAGGCCGAGCACCGGCCGCGCCGGATCGAGGCCGAGGGCACGCTTGGCTTCCGGGCGAGGTGGTGCAGGCGGCCGGTCCTTGAGTGGATGCCCGACGAACGTCGCGGGCACGCCGCGCTCGCGGAAGAACTGTTCCTCGAACGGCAGGATCACGGCCAACCGTCGCACCGTCCGGGCGAGACGCTTGACCCGTCCGCGCCCCCAAGCCCACAACTGCGGCGCGATGTAATAGAGGACGGGCAGCCCCGCCTCGGCCGCGGCGGCCGCGGCGCGCAGGTGGTAGCCGGGATAGTCGATCAACAAGGCGAGGTCGTAGCGGCCCGACCGGAACGCCGCCCGGGTCCGCGCCAGGAGGCGGTAGTGCGCGGGGAGTTTCGCCAGTGCCTCGACGAACCCCACCACGGAGAACTGCTCCATGCGGTCCAGCAGCGTCGCGCCTGCCCCAGCCATGCGGGGCCCGCCGAACGCCTCGAGCTGCGCGCCGGGCAAGCGGCGTCGCAAGGCGGCCACTACGGCGGCGCCATGGGCGTCCCCCGACGGCTCGCCCGCCGAGAGGTAGATGCGAGGCGACCCGCTCACGGCCGGGCGGCGGAGAGCGGCGAAGCCTGGATGGCGTCGGCGACGCGGTAGGCGAGCGTCAGCGCCTGGAGCCCCGCCGCGCCGGACACGACGACGTCGCCTTCCCCGCGGACGGCGCGCAGGAAGCTCTCGAGCTCGAGCGCCAGCGGCTCGGCCTCCGGGGCGCTGAGCTTCACGTGGTGCACGATCTCCTCGAGATGGCGCGCGCCCATCGCCTGCCAGCCCGCCTTCAGCTCGTAGAAATGCCCGGTGCCCTGCGCGAGGTCGAGGGAGAAGTATCCCGTCGGCTGGAAGATGCGCAGCGTGCGCGTGCGCTTCGGCGTCACGCGGCTCGCCGTCACCAAGGCCACCGCGCCGTTGGCGAACTCGACCCGGGCGTTCGCGATGTCCACATGGGCGGTCAGGAGCGGCGCCCCCGTCGCCCGCACCTCGGTGACGTCCGCGTGCACCAGCTCGAGCACGAGATCGAGGTCGTGGATCATGAGGTCGAGGATCACCGCGACGTCGGTGCCCCGCGGCTGGAACGGGGCCAACCGCTCGCACTGCAGGAACCGCGGGCTCTCGAGGTAGGGCGCCGCGCCGCGTACCGCGCGATTGAACCGCTCCACGTGCCCCACCTGCAGCGTGGCACCGGACGCGTCCGCGGCGCGTACCAGGCGCTCCGCGCTCTCCAGCGTGTCGGCGAGCGGCTTCTCGATCAGCGCGGAGATGCCGCGGGACAGCACGGCCAATCCCACCTCGGCGTGCGCCCTGGTGGGCACGACGACCGACACGGCTTCGACCCGCTCGAGCAAGGCCTCCAGGGTGGGAAACGCGACGGTATCCAGCTCGCGCCCCACCTGGTCGCCACGGCCCGGATGATGATCGTAGATGCCCACCAGCTGCGCGTCCGGCAGCTTCCGGTACAGCCGTGCGTGGTGGAAGCCGAGGGCGCCGGTCCCGATGACGCCGACGCGCACCCGCCGCGTGGTCACACCATGACCCCCCGCTGGGAGGCTTCGATGAAGGAGAGGAACTTCTCCACCTCCGGCAGGGGCGGCAGCTCGGCTCGCGCCCGGGCGATCCCCTGACTGACCGTGAGGTCGGAATTGAAGAGTAGGCGGTAGGCCCGCTTCAGCGCCAGCTTCACGTCGGGCGAGAACCCCGCCCGCTGCAGCCCCACCGAGTTGAGGCCGTAGAGGTGGACCGGATTGCCCACCGCCTTCGTGTATGGCGGCACATCCTGGTTGACGCGCGAGCCCCCGCCCACGAAGGCATACGTGCCGATACGCACGAACTGGTGGATCGGCACGAGGCCGCTGATGATCGCCCGGTCCTCGACGGTCACGTGCCCCGCCATCTGGATGCCGTTGGCCAGGATGACGTCGCTGCCGATGGCGCAGTCGTGCGCGATGTGCACGTACGTCATGATGAAGCAGCGCTGGCCGACCGAAGTCTTGCCCGTCGCGGTGGTGCCGCGGTTGATGGTGCAGTACTCGCGGATGATGGTACCGTCGCCGATCTGGACCCAGGTTTCCTCGCCCTTGTACTTGAGGTCCTGGGGATCGTTGCCGATCACCGTGCCGTAGCCGATCTTCACGCCGCGGCCGATCCGGGTCGTGCGCTCCAGCACCGCGTGGGCGGCGATCTGCGTGTGGTCCCCGACGGTCACCCGCGGCCCGATGATGGCAAACGGTCCGACCGCGACGTCGGGCCCGAGCTCGGCGGTGGGATCGATGAGCGCCGTGCGATGGATCACCGGTCCGTCACGATCGCCATCATCTCCGCCTCGGCCACGAGCTGGCCGTCGACGTAGCCGGCGCCCTTCATCTTGCAGGTCTTGCCCCGGAACTGGAGCATCTCCAGCTCGAAGCGGATCTGGTCCCCGGGCAGCACCGGACGGCGGAACTTCACGTTGTCGAGCGACATGAAGTAGACGACCTTGTCCTCCACGTCCTGTCCCTCGAAATGGCTCATCAGCAGCATCCCGCCGACCTGCGCCATCGCCTCGATGATCAACACCCCCGGCATGATCGGGTGCCCCGGGAAGTGCCCCTGGAAGAACGGCTCGTTGATCGTGACGTTCTTGATCCCCACGATCCGCTTGTCGCCCTCCACCTCGATGATCCGGTCCACCAGCAGGAAGGGGTAGCGGTGCGGCAGGATGTCCATGATCCGGCCGATGTCGAATGCCGGGCGTCCGGTTCGCTTGGCGGCGCGCGCCAGGGCACGCGCCAGCGCCACGTTCCCGATGTGGCTGGGCCGCGTGGCCACGATGTGCGCCCGAATGCGCGCCCCGGTGAGCGCCAGATCGCCGACGATGTCCGCGGTCTTATGGCGCACGAACTCGTCCGGCCAGCGCAGCTGGCCGCCATTCACCACGCCGCGCTCGTCCAGGACGATCGCACTGGACGCGCTGGCGCCTTTGATCAGCCCCTTGGCCTTGAGCGCCTCCACCTCGCTCGCGAACCCGAACGTGCGCGCGGGCGCGAGCTCGCGGCCGAACAGCTCCGTCGTCACGTCGAAGGTGCCGGCCTGGCGGCCGATCAGGGGATGCGGGAACTCGACCGTTACGGTGAGGCGGAGCGTCTTCGCGGGCGCGACCACGTAGGCCGCCTCGCCCTCGGTGACGGTGAACGGCGCCTGCACCGTGAGCACCGAGGGCTCGCCCCCCACGTCCACCGGACGCGCCCGGGCCAGGGCCTCGAAGTAGGGTTGCACGCTGCCGTCGAGGATCGGCGGCTCCGGCCCGGTGAGCTCGATCATCAAGTCGTCGATCTCGTGGGCCGCGACGGCCGCCAACAGGTGCTCGACCGTGTGGATGGTCTGGTCGCCGTGACCGATGGCGGTGCGGCGCTCGAGCGCCTCCACCTCGGTGATCCGCGCCGCGATCTCCGGCCGGCCGGCGAGGTCTGCCCGCCGGAACACGATCCCCTGGCCCGAGGGCGCGGGGAGGAACGTCGCCTGCGTGGCCGCCCCCGTGTGCAGCCCCGTGCCCGAGAGCGACTGCGGCTGCTGAATGGAGCGTCTCGCGTTAGGCATCCCGGTCCCGGCGCACCAGCGCCTCGAGGTCGTCGACGATTTTGGCCAATCGATACAGCGCCGCCTGGGCGCGCAGGTATTCCCGATGGGAGCGGGCGGGGTACCCGGACACGATAGCGCCGTCGGGGATGTCGCCGATCACCCCGCCTTGGACCGTGACCCGCACCCGGCTGCCGATCGTGAGGTGGTCCGCCAGTCCCACCTGGCCGGCCAGGAAGACGTCGTCCCCAACGTGGGTGCTCCCCGCGATGCCCACCATGGCGGCGATCAGGCAGCGGGCCCCGATCCGGACGTTGTGCGCCACCTGCACGAGGTTGTCAATCTTGGTGCCCGGGCCGATCACCGTGTCGTCGACACTGCCCCGGTCCACCGTGGTGTTGGCGCCGATCTCCACGTCGTCGCCGATGAGGCAGCGCCCGACCTGGGGAATCTTGCGCGGCAGCTCGCCCCGCGTGCTCGGCACGTATCCGAAGCCGTCGCTGCCCAGCACGGCCCCCGCATGCAGGATCACCCGGTTCCCGATCTCCGTCCCGCTGTAGACGGTCACGCGCGGGAACAGCTCGACGTCGTCGCCGACCTGCACCCCGTCCGCCAGGGCACACCCCGCGGCCACATGCGGCCCGATCACCACCGGGTCCTGCCACGTGGCGCCGCGCCCGATGACGGCGGTCGGGTGCACGCCCGGTTGCCACACGGGTGGCGGGTAGAGCACCGGCAGGACGGCGAGCAGCGCGGCATGGGTGTCCGGTACGACGATGCGCACGGCCGGCCCTCCGGGGGCGGCGGCGAATTCTTCCTTGCAGAGCACCACCCCGGCGCGCGAGCGCTGAAAGTAGGGGAGGTACTTGGAGCTGGCAAGAAACGAAAGGTCGTCCGGCCCGGCCCGATCGATGGGCGCGACCGCGACGACCCGCACCTCGCCGCTCCCCGGCGCGATGAGGCGGCCCCCGGTCAGGGCCGCGATCTCCTGCGCGGTGATCGCCCGCTCGTGCTCCACGCCGCCTCCCGCGCCGCCCTTCACGCGCCGGGCGCCCTTTCCGTTACTGCGCCGACTGGAGGCGCTGCAGTACCTTGGCCGTGAGGTCCAGCGCGGGGTCGGCGGCCACGATGGGGTTCCCCGGGGCGTCCGCGTCGAAGATGAACGAGTAGTTCCCTTCGGCGCGCAGCCCCTGGATGATCGAGTTCACCCGCGCCTGGATCGGCTGTAGCAACTCGGCCTCGCGCTGCTGGGCCCGCTGCTGCAGTTCGTCGGTGCGCTGTTGCAGCCGCGTCTGCATCTGGCGCAGCTGATCCAGCCGCTGTTGCTTGGCGGCGGGGGACAGCGCGATCGTCGCCTGTTCATACGCCTGGGTCGCGGAGTCGAGCTGTTGCGACAGCTTTTGGACCTCCTCCTTGAAGCCCAGCACTTCTTTGTTGAAGGTCGACTCCGCCGCGGCGTAGCCGGGCGTGCGTTGCAGAATCTGGCGCGAGGACACGAATCCGAACTTGAGCGGACCGGGCGCGACCGTCGCCCGCGGGGCGGGGGGGGCGGGGGCGGGGGCGGCCGGGGCTTGGGCCGCCGCCTGCAGCGTGCCCGCCAGCGCCAGACACACCACGACTACACGCTTCATAAACGTCTCCGAGGGAATTGGCATCAGAAGAAGTTGCCGAGTTTGAAGTGGAGTTTCCAGCCCGGCGCGGGCCGGCCGAGAAGGTCCATCTTGTCGAAGCCGTAGGCCCAATCGACCCCGAGGGGGCCGAGCGGGGAGATGACGGCGACGCCGATGCCGGCGCCGCGGAACAGCCGGGTCGGGTTGAACTGGCTGGCGCGCGCCCACAGGTTGCCGGCGTCGTAGAAGGTGCTCACGTAGAACATCTGCGACAGCCGCAGGCCCACCTCGCCCGTCATGCTGAAGAACGCCTTCCCGAAGGAATTGGCGCCCGTCGCCTGCCCCGAGCTGGCGTTGGGATCGTAGCCGTTGGGGGTGATGGAGAACTCGTCGTAGCCGCGCAGGGGAATGCCGAACTGCGTGCCGCCCATGAAGAAGAGCTGGTCGAAGAACGGCGAGTCGCCGAACACGAACCCCGACCGGGCCGAGAGGCCGAGCACGAAGCGCATGCCGCCGCCGACCGGCCCTCCCTTGCCGCCCAGCTGGCCAAGCGGCGCGTACCAGCGGCCCTCGAGGTCGAGGCGCTGGAAGTCGCCCTTGCCGCCGAGTAGGCCGCCGCTCTGGGAGAGGCCCGCGCTGGCCATCGAGCCGGCGGTGGGGAATGGCAGGTCGATGCGGGTGTCACGCAGGACCGAGACCCCGAGGGTGGAGCGCAGGCAGTTCGCGCACCCGAAGCGGGCCCGGAAGGCCTGGTTGGAGGCGGAGCCCTCGAACGTCTGCTCGTCGAGCGCATACGAGGCGAAGAGACGGGTGTAGCGGTCGTTGAAGACCGGGAACCCGAGCTGCAGGCTGGTACCGCGCCGGCGCAACCGGCCGAGGTCCGCGATCTGGTAGCGCAGCCGCGTGTCGTGCACGTCGAGGGTCCCCGAGATGCGGGACTCGCGAATCGCCGGGTCGGTGTACGTCACCTGGAAGTCGTTGATGTTCTTGCCGAACTGCCACTGGAACCGGCCCCGCTTGCCCTGGCCGAACAGGTTGGGCTCGTCCAGACCGAGGAACCCCCCCAATCCGGTCCCCTGCCCGACCGACGCCCCGAAGTTCACGTTACCGGTGCGCTTTTCGGAGACGCGGAAGATCACGTCCACGTCGCCCTGGTCGTTGGCCGGCTTGGTGTCGGGGACGGGCAGCGGCTGATTGAAGAACCCGAGGTTCGAGATGTTCTGGTAGGACTTGATCAGGGCGTCCTGGCGGAACACGTCGCCCGGGATGAGGACGATCGCGTCCCGGATCACCCGCTCGCGGGTCACGTCGTTGCCGACGATGTCGACCTTGTTGACGATCGCCGGCTGACCCTCGGTGATCACCCACCGCAGGTCGACGACGGGCTTGCCGTCCGGCCCCGTGCGCCGGATCGCCTCGGGCCGCACCTGCGCGTAGATGTAGCCTTCGTTCGAGTAGTACGTCTGCAGCGCTCGCGTAGCGTCGTCCCACTTGCCCTGGTTGAAGTAGGTCACGGCCGCGCGCGCGCCCTGCCGCGGCTCATGGCGGAACGGGTTCAACGTCTCGATCTCGTCGGTCGAAAACCGACGGTTGCCGACCACCTCGAATGTGCCCACACGGTACGGGTCGCCCTCGCTCACCTGCAGGACGAGCGTGGCCTTGCCGGTGGTGTCGTTGACGAGGATCGTGTCCCCCGTCACCTGGAAGTCGGCAAACCCTCGGCTCCCGTAGAATGCGGGCAACTGCTCCTGCTCGTCCGCCCGCAGCTTTTCGTCGTCGTACGCGCCGTCCCGCCACCACCAGAACCCTTCGGGCTTGGTGCCCATGTGGGCGACGATCTGCGCAGCCTGGAAGTGTGTGTTCCCCTTGACGTCGATCCGGGCGATCGCCACCCGGCGGCCTTCGTCGATGTCGAACACCAGCCGCACGCGGCTCGAGTCTCCTTCGAATACGCGCAGCGTCCGCACGCGCGCCAGGTAGTAGCCGCTGGCGCGGTACAGCGAGTCGATGCGCCCGCGCGCGCGCTCCACCGCGGCGGGGTCGAAGGGCCGCCCCTCGGAGAGCTGCACCCGGTCGCGGACCGCGTGCTCGCTCAACCGGTTGACGCCCCGGACCGTCCACTTGATGAGGGTCGGGCGCTCCTTCACGCGGATCACGAGGAGCGGGATCGCCGCCGTGGTGTCCTGCTCGATGCGGATGTCGTCGAACTGGCCGGTGGCGTAGAGCGCCTGGATGGCGTGGCCGAGGTCGCGGTAGCTCACCTGGCGGCCCGGCACCAGGCCGCTGGTGAGGAGCACGCTCGCTCGCCCGACACGCTGGGCGCCCACCACGGCGATCGAATCCGGCACGCGGGCGCCCCCCGTCACGCCCCCGCCTTGCGCGGCGCTGGGGCGCGGAGCGAGACCGACGGCGGTGAGGGCGAGACTGAGGAGGAGCCGGCGGCTCACGCCTTCGTGCCCGTGAGGGCGCGGAAGGCGAGGCGTTCCTTGTCGGGCGCCACGTCGACCTCGATCTCGTCGCCCTTGGCGAACTCCCCGACCAGGATCTTCTCCGACAGCGGGTCTTCCACGTACTTCTGGATCGCGCGCTTCAGCGGGCGGGCGCCGTAGTGCTCGTCGTAGCCGCGATCCACCAGGAAGCTGCTCGCCGCCGGGGTGAGCCGGAGCGTGAGCTCTTCCTCCCCCAGCCGCTTTTGCACCTCGCGCAGCAGGACGACGACGATCTGCGCGATGTGCTCGCGGCTGAGCGGATGGAAGACGATGACATCGTCCAGCCGGTTCAGGAACTCGGGGTTGAAGACTTTGTTGATCTCTTCCTTCACCTTCTCGGAGATCCGCTCGAACGACGCGCGCGTGTCCGGCTGGGCGAAGCCCAGGGTCTTGCCCTTGACCATGTCGCGAGCGCCGACGTTCGAGGTCATGATGACCACGGTGTTCTTGAAGTCGATCACGCGCCCGTAGTTGTCCGTCAGGTGCCCCTCGTCGAGCACCTGCAGCAGGATATTGAACACATCCGGGTGCGCCTTCTCGATCTCGTCGAGCAGCACCACGGAGTACGGCTTGCGCCGCACGGCCTTGGTCAGCGTGCCCGAGTCCTCGTAGCCCACGTAGCCCGGGGGCGCGCCGATCAGCCGGCTCACGGAGAACTTTTCCATGTATTCCGACATGTCGACGCGGATCAGCGCGTTCGCGTCCGCGAACAAGAACCGCGCCAGCGCGCGCGCCAGCTCCGTTTTCCCGACGCCGGTCGGGCCGGAGAAGATGAACGAGCCGATCGGGCGCTTCGGATCCTTGAGCCCGGCCCGGCTGCGGCGGATGGCGCGCGAGATCACCGCGATCGCCTCGTCCTGCCCGACGACCGAGACGTGGATCTCCTCTTCCATGCGGAGCAGCCGCGCGGTCTCGGCCTCCTGCAGCCGCGTGACCGGAATGCCGGTCCACCGCGACACGATGAACGCGATACCCTCTTCGTTGATCGTGGGCCGCCGGGTCTGCCGCTCCCGCTCCCACTCCTCTTGCTTGTGCCGGATCTCCGTCTGGAGCTCCCGCTCCTGGTCGCGCAGCGACGCGGCGCGCTCGAAATTCTGGTCGCGAACGGCGCCTTCTTTCTCGCCGTTGATGTGCTCGAGCTTCTCCTTCAACGCGGCCACCTCGGGGGGCGGCACCTGCGTCGCCAGCCGCGCCCGCGCTCCGGCCTCGTCGATCACGTCGATGGCCTTGTCCGGAAGGAACCGGTCCGTGATGTAGCGCTCCGACAGCTTCGCCGCAGACTCAAGCGTCGCGTCGGGGATGACCACGCGGTGGTGGTCTTCGTAACGCTTGCGCAGTCCCTTCAGGATGTCGATCGTCTCGTCGACCGTGGGCGGGTCGACGATCACCGTCTGGAACCGACGCTCCAGCGCGCCGTCCTTCTCGATGTACTTGCGGTACTCGTTCAGCGTCGAGGCGCCGACGCACTGCAGCTCGCCACGCGCCAGCGCGGGCTTCAACATGTTCGAGGCATCCACCGCGCCCTCGGCGGCCCCTGCCCCGACCAGCGTATGCAGCTCGTCGATGAACAGGATGATGTTGCGATTCTGCGCGATCTCGTTGATGACCGCCTTCAGCCGCTCCTCGAACTGGCCGCGGTACTTCGTGCCGGCGATCACCGCCGCCATGTCGAGCGACAGGACGCGGTGATCCTTCAGCGCCTCCGGGCACTGGCCGCTCGCGATCAGCTGCGCCAGGCCCTCGACGATCGCCGTCTTGCCCACTCCCGGCTCACCAATCAGGACGGGATTGTTCTTCTTGCGGCGCGACAGGATCTCCATCACGCGCTCGATTTCCTTCTGGCGCCCGATCGTGGGATCGAGCTGCCCCTCGGCCGCGAGCTGCGTCAGGTCGCGGCAAAAGTGGTCGAGCGCGGGAGTCTTGGACTTCTTCTCGCTCTTGGGCGCCGCGGGCTGCGCCGCCGCGCCGCCGCCGCCCGCGGCGGACGGCATCTCGCTCCCCAGCAGCCGCAGCGTCTCGGCGCGCGCCTGCTCCAGATTCACCCCGGCGTCGGTGAGCACCTGCGCCGCGATGCCCTTCTCCTCGCGCAGCAGGCCGAGCAGCAGGTGCTCCGTGCCCACGTAGGAGTGATTCAGCTCGCGGGCCTCGCTCATCGCGAGCTCCAGCACCTTCTTGGCCCGCGAGGTGTACGGCAGGTCAGGACCAGCGGCGGCTGCGGCCTTCCCCTTCTTGACCGTTTCTTCGATCTTCTGCTGGATCTCTTCGAGGTCGACGTTGAGGTTGGTGAGCACGGCGGCCGCGACGCCCTCGCCCTCGCGGATCAGGCCGAGCAAGATGTGCTCGGTGCCGACGTACTCGTGGTGCAGCCGGGCGGCCTCTTCCCGCGCCATCTGCAGGACTTTCCGCACCCGATCCGTGAAGTTGTAGCCGTTCATCCCCGCTCCTCACGTCCCGCCTCAACCGGCCTCGGCTTCGAGCAGCCGCCGCACATACGTGGCGCGCACCGTCGGCAGCTCGGGGTCGCCGGTCTGCCGCCCCTCAAGCGCCGCCAAGTGCGCGGGCTGGGTATAGATCAGCAGCTTGTTGAGGGTATATACACTCAGGCCCTTGATCAGATTCAGGCCCACCCCCAGCCGCACCCCGCTCAACAAGTTCATCGTCTCTTCGAAGGTCAAGCTGCGCGCGTACTTGAGAAGCCCGTACGCCCGCCACGTCTTGTCGCCCACTTCGTCCGACGCCTTCTGCAACAGCATTTCCCGCGCCTGCGTCTCGTACTCGATCACCTGCCGGACGATTTTCCCCAAGTGGTCAAGCAACTCCTCTTCGGACTTCCCCAGCGTCGTCTGATTGGATAACTGGAAGAAGTTCCCGACGACTTCGCTCCCCTCCCCGTACAACCCCCGAAAAGTCAGCCCCACTTGGGTCAGGCCCTGTAGCACCTTCCCGATTTCCTTGGTCAAGACCAAGCCGGGCAAGTGGATAAGCACGCTTGCCCGCAGCCCGGTCCCTGCGTTGGTCGGGCAAGACGTAAGATAGCCAAATTCCGGGTGAAACGCGAAGGGAAGCAGCCGCCCCAGGTCGCTGTCGACAGCTTCGAGGGCGGCATAGGCCTCCTCCAGAGCGAACCCCGAACACATCCCGTGCAGCCGCAGGTGGTCTTCCTCGTTCACCATCACGCCCACCGGGCCGTGCACGACGAGCGCCGCCCCCGGCCGCGGGCGTGCTTCCCGATCCAGTCCCGCTAACTCCTTGCTCACCAAGTGGCGCTCGTGCAGCAGCTGCCGATCTGGCCGGTCCAATTGGTCCAGTCGGAAGGTAATGGCGTGCCGCAGGTGAGTGCTGGCGGCGGCGGCCTCCTCCACCCGGGTCAGGACGACGGTCCGGTCGGCGTCCCGAGCGCGCTGGCCGAAGACGCAGCCTTGCAGGTTGCGGGCCAGTCGAATTCGGGTCGACAACACGATGTGCCCGCCCGGGCCGGAAGCGTCGAGCCAGGTCATCCCGCCGTCGGGGAGCAAGGACAGGTCGATCATTCCAGCACCCTGATGCGGTCGCGCAACTCGGCGGCGAGCTCGAAGTTCTCACTGTCCACCGCTCGGCGCAGCTGGTCCTTGAGCTCGAGCAGCTGGCGGCGTGGATCAGCCCCGGCCCCAGGCGGCTGGTAGCGCTCGCCGACATGCTGGCTCGACCCGTGCAGCCGGCGCAGCAGGTCGCGCAGGTGGGCGTCGAAGGAGTCGTAACACTGGGCGCACCCCAGCCGGCCGGACTCGCGGAAGTCTCGCAGGGTGGCGCCGCACCCGCGGCAGCGCAGGCCGTCGGCGGGGCTCGGCAGGACGTTGGTCGTCCCCCCCCCCTTGCCCATGGAGGCGAGGAATCCACCCAGCGGCGACTTGAGCACGGCGACCCCCGTCTCCACGCCTTTCTGCTGAGCGCACTGCTCGCAGAGGTGGAGCGTCACCTTCGAATCGTGCTCCACCTGGGTCAGGTTGATGACCGCGTCGCGTTCCTTACAGTTGTCGCACAGCATCAGGGGATCGCCTCGACCGAGCGCACCGCCGTGAGTCGGCCGTCCTCGAGCCACTGGATCCGGTCGGCCCGGGCCGCGAGCTGGCGGTTGTGGGTCACGACGACGACCGCCGTCTCGAACTCGCGCACCAGCCGGAAGAAGATCTCGTGCAGCCGCTCGCTGTTGGCGTGGTCGAGGTTGCCCGACGGCTCGTCCGCGAGGACCAGCGCCGGGTCGTGCACCAGCGCCCGCGCCACGGCACAGCGTTGCTGCTCCCCGCCCGACAGCTCCACCGGTCGGTGCGTCATCCGCCCGGCGAGCCCGACCTCCGAGAGCAGCTCCTCGGCGCGCGAGCGCGCTGCCCGCTCCGGGAGGCCCGCGATCAGCAGGGGCATCATCACATTCTCCAAAGCGGTGAACTCGCGCAAGAGATGGTGGAACTGGAAGACAAATCCCAACTTGCGGTTCCGCAGCTCGGCCAGCCCGGCCGGGTCGAGGTCGGCGTAACGGGAGCCGTCCAGCCACACGTCGCCGCTCGTGGACCGGTCCAGCGCGCCCAGCAGGTGGAGCAGCGTGCTCTTCCCCGCCCCGGAGGCGCCCACCACGGCGATCAGCTCGCCCCGCCGTACATCCAGGTCCACGCCGCGCAACACCTCGAGCGGCTGGCCGTCGCCACCGGCGAACACCTTCCGGATGCCCCGGGCCTCCAGCAGCGCGTTCATTCGTAGCGGATCGCCGGCACGGGGTCGAGGCGCGCCGCCTGCATGGCCGGGTACAGCGGCGCGAGGGTGGCGACGAGCAGGCTGGCGGCGACCACGAGCAGCACGTCGAGGGGCTGCGTGTGCACCGGGAGGTGGTCGATGAAGTAGACCGACGGGTCGATCCGGATCCACTGCCCACGATTCACCATGCCGCCCAGCACCCCGCCCAGCACGGCACCGATGGCGGTGCCGGTGAGCCCGATGAGCACCCCCTGCGCCAGGAAGATGCGGCGCACCGAGGCCCGGCGCAGCCCCATCGCCAGGAGAATCCCGATCTCCCGAGTTTTGTCGCGCACCACCATCGTCAGGGTGCCCACCACGTTGAACGCGGCCACGACGCAGATGAGAAACACCACGAGCGCCATCGAGAGTTTCTCGAGCTTCAAGGCCGAGAACAGCGACGCGTTCTGGGACTGCCAGTCCAGCGCCCGGTAGGGGTAGCCGAGGCGGCTCTCGAGGTCGGCCGCGAAGCGCTGCGCGCCCCAGGGGTCCGCGAGGCGCACCTCGAGCCCGGTCACAGCGCTGTCGAGCCCGGCGAAGCGCTGCGCCGTCGCGCGCGACATGGCCACGTAATTGTTGTCATATTCGTACATCCCGGTGTCGAAGACTCCCGTCACCTGGTAGCGGTAGAACTGCGGCAGATACGCCCCCAGGCTGGGGTTGAATTTCGCCCCGGCGGCGGAGACGGCCGTGACGACGTCCCCAGTGACCACTGACAGTTTGGTGGCGAGCCGGTTCCCGAGTGCGACGCCGCCCTCCACGTCCGGGCGTGTAGCGTGGAATCGGAGATCGCCCTTGATGAAGTGGTGGGCCAGTGTGGTGACCGCCCGGGCTCCCGTGTCCGGCTCCACGCCGAGCACGTAGACGCCCTCGGTATAGTCCCGGGTCTTGTAGATCATCCCCGCGGTGAGCACGAATGGTGCGGCGGCCTCGACGCCCGGCGTGCGCCGAACCTCGGCGAGCACGCGGCGCCAGTCGTCGAGCCGCAGCCCCTCGCCAAAGGTGAGCACCCGCAGGTGCGGGTTCGCGACGAGGATCTTGTCGCGCAGGTCGTTCTGCAGCCCGTTCATCACGCCCAGCACCATCACCAGCGCCATGACCCCCACGACGACGCCGCCGACCGCGATGACGGTGATCAGGGACAGCAGCCGCGAGGAGCGCCGGCTGCGCAGGTAGCGCAACGCGACGCCGGCCTCGAGTCGCGAGGGCCAGTTGACCCGCACGAAGGCCACCGCGCACCCGAGCAGGGCGAGGACGAGCGCGGCCAGCGCGATTTCCGGGAGACTCATTCGGGCCGCAGCATCGGAAACAGGATCACGTCGCGGATGTTCGTCTGGTCGGCAAGCACCATGAGCAGTCGGTCGATGCCGAGGCCCACCCCGCCCGTCGGCGGCATGCCGTACTCCAGCGCGCGCAGGAAGTCCTCGTCGAGCTGCTGCGCCTCCGCGTCACCGGCGACGCGGAGCCGCGCCTGCTGCTCGAACCGGCGCCGCTGCTCCTCGGGGTCGTTCAGCTCGCTGAAGGCGTTCGCGATCTCCCGCTTGTGCATGAACAACTCCCAGCGCTCCGCCCGGGTCGGATCATCGCGCTTGAGCTTCGCGAGCGGCGACAGCGCGACCGGATAGTCGAGCACGAAGGTGGGCTGCACCAGCGTCGGCTCCACGTAGGCCTTGAACACCTCGTCCACGAGCTTCGCCCCCGTGAGCGCGTCCGCCTCGGCCACCTCCTTGCGCTGGAGCGCCTGCCGCAACTCTGCCTCCGTCGCCCCCGTGAGGTCGATGCCGGCCGTCTCCCGCACCAGCGCGTAGTAGTCGCGGCGGGCGAACGGGGGCTCAAACGACAGGGTCGCCCCGTGCCGCTCGAGCGTCGTCGTGTCGAACAGCGCCCGCACCAATCCCGCGAGCATCGCTTCGGTGAGCTCGGCCATCCCCGCATAGTCCGCGTAGGCTTCGTACCACTCCGCCATCGTGAACTCGGGGTTGTGGAAGCGCGACAGCCCCTCGTTGCGGAAGTCGTGCGCGATCTCGTACACCTTCTCGAGCCCGCCCACGATACAGCGCTTCAAGTACAGCTCGTCCGCGATGCGCAGGTAGAAATCCGCGTCGAGGGCCTCGACATGAGTCCGGAAGGGCCGAGCCGTGGCGCCGCCGTACAACGGCTGCAGCACGGGCGTCTCGACCTCGAGGTAGCCGCGGGCGTCGAGGAACGTGCGGATGTAGCCAACCACGCGGGTGCGCAGGCGGAAGACCTCCCGCACGTGCGGATGCACCGCGAGATCGGCATACCGTTGGCGAGCTCGCTGCTCCGGGTCCGACAAGGCTCCGTGCACCACCCCCTGCGCGTCTTCCTTGCCGAGCGGCAGCGGCCGCAGCGACTTGGTGAGCAGCGTGAGGCGATCCACCCACACGGTGACCTCGCCCGTTTTGGTAAGGAATAGGTGACCCTCGACCCCGACGAAATCGCCCAGGTCGAGCAGTCTCAGCATCCCGTAGGCGTCCTTCCCGAGGGTATCGAGTTTGCAGAAGATCTGGATCTTCCCCGAGGCGTCTTCGAGATGTCCGAAGGTCGACTTCCCCATGGGGCGCAGCAGGATCAGCCGCCCCGCGAGCCGGTGCACCGTCTCATCGCCGTCCCGGAAGCCCTGCAGCACGGCCTGCGTCGTCGTCGTGCGATCGTAGCGATAGGCGAACGGCGCGACCCCGCGCGCGATCAGCTCCTTGAGCTTCTCCCGCCGCGCAGCCTCCACGAAACTGGTCATGCCGCCTTGCTCCCGAACCGCCTGAGGAACGCTTCGATGAACGGGTCGAGGTCGCCGTCCATCACCTTCTGCACGTCGGTCACCTTGAGCTCGGTGCGGTGGTCGTTCACCATCGTGTACGGCTGGAAGACGTACGAACGGATCTGGTTCCCGAACGCGATGTCGGTCTTCTGTTTGTCGTGCTCGGCCTTCTTCGCTTCGCGCTCCTTCACGGCGCGCTCGTACAGGCGCGCCTTCAGCATCTTGAGCGCCGTCGCCTTGTTCTTGAACTGACTGCGCTCGTTCTGGCATTGGACGACGATGCCGGTCGGCAGATGCGTGATCCGCACCGCCGAGGACGTCTTGTTGACGTGCTGGCCGCCTTTGCCGGAGGCGCGGAACACGTCAACGCGCAGGTCGTCATCCCGGATCTCGATCTCGATGTCCTCGTCCACTTCCGGATACACCATCACCGATGCAAACGACGTGTGGCGCCGCGACTGCGCGTCGTAGGGCGAAATCCGGACCAACCGATGCACGCCGATCTCCGCCTTGAGCAGCCCGTAGGCGTATCGCCCGCGGACCTCGAGCTCGACCCGCTTGATCCCCGCCTCTTCGCCCGTTTCGAGGTCGAGCACCTCCACCGCGAACCCATGGCGCTCGGCCCAGCGCGTGTACATCCGGGTCAGCATCTCCGCCCAGTCCTGCGACTCGGTGCCGCCGGCCCCCGGGTGGATCGTCAGCAACGCGTTCCGAGCGTCGTCCTGCCCCTGCAGCATGTGCTGCAGCTCCAGGGTCTCGAGATCGCCAGCAATCCGCTCGGCCTCCTCCTCGAGACCGCGCTGCATCGCGAGGTCCACGTGACTCTCGGCCTCGAACAGCTCGCTCAGCTCGCGCCCATCGTCCACCCGCTTGCGCAGCGCGTGGTAGGGCTCGAGCCAACGCTTCAGGCTCTTGACCTCCTCGACGACCTTCCGGGCGCGCTCCTGGTCTGTCCAGAGGGCGCCCCCCCCCTCCGCCATGGTCCGCTCCAGCTCGGCCAGGCGAGCGGCCTTCATGTCGACGTCAAAGAAAACTCCGGAGCTCTTGGAGTCGGCGGTCGAATTCGACGAAACGCTCGGTCAGTGGCACGATGCACTCGCTCTGCTAAGTATGAGATGAGCCGCCCGCCCGCACCGGGGGGACGGCTCTTACGCTCTGGAAATACTGGAAATATAAGGGCTTAGCCTCGTTTTGACCACCCTCTAAAAGACCTTGCCGCCTCCCGCCAGGATCTCGTTGAGCGCTTCGGTCCAGAACGACGTGGTCTCGGCCATGTCTTTGCCGACCTGCTCCACGTACTCGAGCCAGCTCTTCTCAATTTCGTCCTTGAACAGCTGCGGCAACGTGCCGTTGCGGATCCCCTGCTGCCGCTTCTCAGGGTGATACACCAGCATGTCCGAGATCAGCGCGCGCGCGAGCCGCCGCGCCTTCTGCTTGGGATCCTGCACCATGAACGGGTTCACCGCCCGCAGCGGGCCGGTCTTGCGCTGGACGACCCCACTACCCCCTGCGCTTCCGGCTCCCCCTCCCCCGGCCGCTGGAGGCGTCGGAGCAGCAACCGGCGCTGCAGTGAGCTTGGGAGCAGCGGGGGCGGCCGGCGCGGCCGGTGCCGCGGGAGGCAGGGACGGCGTCGCAACCTGTCGCGGGCCAGTCGGCTTGCCGACCGCCGGAGGTATGACTGGCGGTGCCGTCGAGGGGCGAGGGGAGGGGGGGAAGGCGGACGTCGCTCCCGCCGGGCGCACGGGTGGCGCTATCGGCGGCGCGGCTCGTGGGGAAGGCGGCGCCACGGGCGCCACGGGCGGGACAACCGAGGGGCCCGACGGCCGCATTGGAGAGGGGGCGGCAAGCGGTGGTCGCAGCGGCGGCCTCGGCGGAGCCGCAGGAGAAGACGAGGGGGTGGGGGCGGCGGCAGACGGGGGGG
>QHUY01000046.1:0-4817 GCA_003223415.1 Gemmatimonadota bacterium | reverse complement strand
CGCTGCCGCAGACCGCACACCGCGCCCGGACTCCCCCGGCCGGCACCCTGGCCGGATCGACGCGGTAGACGGTCTCGCACGTTGGACAGGTGACGTTCACCGCCGGTTAACCCTCTTCCTCGTCGTTGGGGGACGGATCGTGGCGGCGATCGACCACGAACACCGAGCCCGGCTGGATCTTCGCGTAACTCTTCATCTCGGTCGCCAACTCACTCACCTGAGCCGGGTGCGTAAAGCGGCGATGCTGGTTCGTCACGATCCCGATCGACAGCGTCATGAGCGGAACCCGGTGCAGCTGGCCCCGGCGGTCTTTCCCGAAGTAATACCCCGCGCGCCGGTCCTGCTCGTTGTACTGGTACGGGATCAGCGTATCGAACACGAACAGCACCTCGGTGCAGACCTCCGAAATGGCTTCGATGGGAATGACCACGATGAAGTCGTCCCCGCCGATGTGCCCGACGAATCCCTGCCCGCCGAGCATCCCCTTCACGACGTCGTGGAGGATGCGTGACAGAAGGTAAATCACCCGATCGCCGTCGTAGTAACTGTAGCGATCGTTGTATTCCTTGAAGTGATCCAGGTCGGCGTAACAGACGGCGAACGGTGCCTCGGTCTCCATGCGCCGCCGGATCTCGCGCTCGATCTCGGTGGTGCCCGGGAGCCGGGTGGACGGATTGACGGCGACGTCCCGCTGGGTCCGGGTCACCAGGCCGTCGAGGCGACCGGCCTGCTCCGCCGGCTCAAACAGCGGGGTGATCACCTCGTCGGCGCCGGCCGCGAACCACTCCCGCACGCGATCGGTCGAGTGGCGCCCGGCGACGGCAGCCAAGGGCACGATGGCCATGTACGGGTCGGACTTGAGCCGCAGGCACAGTTTGAGGCCTTCGTCCTTCGTGCCGTCCGCATCGACCAGCACGAGGGACGGGAGCGCGCGCAGCACCATCTGCTCGACCAGGGCCGCGTCGTGAACCGGGACGACGGTCAGCCCCTTCCCGTCGACCCACCGGGCCACGAAGTCAGGGACTGGACGACCAGCCGGCGAGAAGAAGAGAATCGTCGGTCGCGTCCGCACCTGCCTCCTCGCGTAAGGGTCGAGCGCGCCTAAACTTACGCCGCGTGGCCGATGGTGTCAAACCAACCCTGCCGCTACCGCCACACAGGCGCGCGGCGTGCATAGAAGGCGACGCGCACGTGCAGCAGGGCCTGACGGGGCCCGAGCGTGGTGCTCAACTGGGCCGGCCGTCCGGCCGCGGCGCTCAACCGGCTGGAGATCAGCGCGTCGATCGCGCTCACGATGTGGTTGGCCAGGAGCAGGCCCAGCTCGTTCTGCGCCTGGCGGAACGCGTCGTCACTGCGGCGGATGGCGCGCCGGAACTCCTGCTGCTCGAGCGACGCATCTTTCCACGACCACAGGAAGTTGGGGCCGACCGCCCGAGTCAGGTAGAACTGCAGCGCGCGCAGGTACTGCGGCGAGTCCAGCGGCGGCGGCACGTTCGGGTTGTCCCAGAACGTGCGCCGCGCGAGCAGCCAGACGGCGCCGTTGTAGGTGGTCGGGTCGTCCTCGGGCACGAAGGCGGGACCGGGACCGAGGCTGAACGCGCCGCTGGCGCTGAACTTCTCCATCTGCTCGAAGTACTCGAACGTCGTGTCGCGAACGCCGGGGGAATAGCTGCGGCGCGCCACGTCGAAGGCGAGCTCACGGAAGCGGCCGGCATCCTGGCGGGCCACCTGGTTGAGTCGCAGGAACTGGGACAGGACGTAGAGCTCGGTGGCGAGGTAGAGCGCGCCCCGATCCTGCCGGGCAAGCAGCTGGCCGCTGCCGGGCAACACAAGCGAGGCCGCGGGCCGTATCCACAGGGGCGCGCGCGCTGGCGTGGTGTCGATCGCCTGTCCCACGGCCCGCCCGACGCCGCTCGCGGCCAGCAGAGCGGCCGCGCCCAGCGCGCGAGAGCGCGTCCCGGCCCCCCTCCCCCCCCCGAGCATCAGAAGGCGACGCGGAAGGAGATGAACGTCGGGTTGGGAGTGACCAGCCCGGCGCCCTGGAGGAATGGCCGCGCCAGGTCGACGCCGATGGCGCCGCTCGTGATGCCGAGCCCGACGCTCGGCCCGCTGAGGCCGGCGCTGCCCCCAGCGAACGCATAGCCACCGCGGACGCGGACGAGCCGCTGGTAGCCGAGGTCCACGCCGAAGCGCATCTGGGGGGAGCCGACCTGGCCCCATGGGCTGTCGATGTCGGCCGCGAAGCGGACGTCGAAGCGATCGCCATCGCCGCCACCCGGGAGAGGGCGGAAGCTTACCGAGTAGATCGCGCCCACCACGACGCGGGCGGGGAGCGGGTCGGCCTGGTCGCGGTTGTTGACCTGCAGCTGAAAGCCGACGTTGCGCACGGCGACCCCGACGCGCAACGCGCCGCGCGGGCCGACGGTGAACTGGCCGCCGATGTCGAGCGCGTGGGTGACCCCGCGGCCGGCCGGGACCTGGCGGCAGTCGCCGCTGCAGTCGACGCGGAACTCGACGAGCTTGTAGCTGACGCCGAGGGCGAAGGCGGGGCTCAGCTCGGTGGCGTAGGAGGCGAGGAGTTCAAAGTTGCGGGGCGCGATGCGGGCGATGGCGGTGCCGGTCGAGTCGTTCACGTCCTCGTCGCCATAGTCCACCAGATAGACCGCGCCGCCCAGGACGCCGATCCTGCGGCTCGGGAAGAAGGCGGTGAGGGCGCTAGTATTGCCGGCCGCCAGGTTCGCGCTGTGCAGGGCGAACTCCCCCAGGGGAAGCGTCGCGAGGCCCGCGGGGTTCCAGAAGGCCGCTTCGCCGCGTCCGTCCAGCGCCACCGCCGTCTGGCCCATGCCGACCGCCTGCGCCCCGACGGGAAATAGCAGGAACAGGGCGCCCGAGTTCTGAACCTGGCCGGCGTCGGTGACGGCCTGGGCGGACAGGCGGTCAGTCGGTCGGGTGGTCAGTAACACGGCCATCGCGAGTAGTCGACCGCCCGGCCGGCCGACCGCCCGACCGCCTTCAGAGCGGTTTCGCCTCATCGATCAGCATGATGGGGATGTCGTCCTCGACGGGATAGCGGAGGCGGCACGCGTGGCAGACCAGCTCTTCGGTGGGCGCGGCACGGTGCTCGAGCGGTCCCTTGCACTTGGGGCAGACGAGGATCGCGAGGAGGTCGGGCGCGAGACTCATGAGGCGTACCCCAGACGTTTGAGCGACGCTTCGTGGCGCCGCCACTTGGGGAGCACTTTCACGTGCAGCTCGAGGAAGACGTGCTGGCCGAGCAGGGTTTCGATCTTGGTGCGGGCCGCTTGGCCGAGGGCCTTGATCGTCCGCCCCCCTTCCCCGATCACGATTCCCTTCTGGCTTTCCCGCTCGATGTAGACGATGGCCCGAATATACACCGGGGTCGCGCCCTCCCGGAACTCATCGATCTCGACCGCAACGCTGTAGGGCAGCTCCTCGTGCAGCAGCTCGAAGGCGGCTTCGCGGACGAATTCAGCCGCGAAGAAGCGCAGCGGCTGAGTGGCCATTTCGTCGGGATCATAGTGGAAGGGACCCTCCGGTAGCCTCCCGCCCAGGGCGTCGAGGAGGTTATCGAGACCCTCTTTGGCCACCGCCGACACCACTACTTCGTCGGACGGTCGGACGGTCGGACGGTCGGACGGAGTAACCAGGTCGGCTTTCGTGTACACGGTCACGATCGGCGCGCGCGGCCGGTGCTCGAGCCGGGCGACCTCCTGAAGGTGCGGCGCCGGATGCTCTGGTAACGGATGCAGGTAGGCGATGACGTCGGCGTCGGCGATCGCCCGCAGCGCCGCGGCTCGCATGACGTGATGCAGCGGGTATTCTGGCACGAGCAGCCCGGGCGAGTCGGTGAAGATGAACTGGGCGTCGCCCCGGGTGAGCAGCCCGACGACGGGGAGGCGGGTCGACTGGGGTTTGGGCGACACGATGGCGAGGTGCTCGCCGATAAGCGCGTTGAGCAGGGTGGACTTGCCGACGTTGGGTCGGCCGGCGAGGGCGACGGTGCCGCAGCGGGGCATGGGCTCAAGCTACACGGGATGGGGGATGCGGGAAGCGGGATGCGTGAGTGCGCCGACGCCTCTCGCCTCCCGCATCTCGCATCCCAAAAGCACGAAGCCCGCCCCGGCGAACGGGAGCGGGCTTCTGTGTGAAGGCTGGCGGCGGCCTACTCTCCCACCCCCTCGCAGGGGCAGTACCATCGGCGCTGACAGGCTTAACGACCGTGTTCGGGATGGGAACGGGTGTGGCCCTGTCGCGCTAGTCGCCAGCCAAATCGCACCAACGCATGGGTGTGTGGTGTGCGGAAGCACACGGAACTCAGACTGCGGAGAGATCAAGCCTCACGGGCAATTAGTACGGCTCGGCTCAAGCGCTCGCGCGCCGTGCACCTGCCGCCTATCAACCTGGTAGTCTCCCAGGGCCCTTCAGGAGCCTTGCGGCTCGGGAGTGTTCATCTTGGGGAGGGTTTCCCACTTAGATGCATTCAGCGGTTATCCCCGCGCGACATCGCTAACCGGCGTTGCGCCTGGCGGCACAGCCGGGACACGAGAGGTCGCTTCGTCCGGGTCCTCTCGTACTACGGACGACGCCCCTCAACACTCCAGCGCCCGCACCGGATACAGACCGAACTGTCTCACGACGTTCTGAACCCAGCTCATGTGCCACTTTAACCGGCGAACAGCCGGACCCTTGGGACCTTCTCCAGCCCCAGGATGTGACAAGCCGACATCGAGGTGCCAAACCGCGCCGTCGATGTGAACTCTCGGGCGCGATAAGCCTGTTATCCCCAGCGTACCTTT
>QHUY01000253.1 GCA_003223415.1 Gemmatimonadota bacterium | reverse complement strand
GGGAATCGGACCGCGGCGTCCCGCTGCACGATCACCAGCACCCCCACGACCTGTTCATGGAGCTTGCGGCGCTGTACGAGCGCCCGGTGGCACGCCACCTCGCGGTGTCGCTGTACGCGGCCCCGGTGGGCGAGCCCGCGGTCGGGCCGGCCGCTTTCCCGCATCGGCCGTCCGCCGTGGACGACCCACTCGCGCCGATTGGGCACCATTGGCAGGACGGCACGCACATCACTTTTGGTGTGCTCACGGCGGGCGTCTTCACTCGCACGACGAAGCTCGAGGCCTCGATCTTCAATGGGCGCGAGCCGGATGAAGACCGCACCAATTTCGATTACGCCGGACGCGCACTCGATTCCTACAGCGCGCGCCTCTCGGTGAACCCCGGGGCGCACTGGAGCGTGTCGGCGTGGTACGCGTACCTGAAGAGTCCTGAGGCGCTGCACCCCGAGCAATCACTCCACCGACTGGGCGCTGCGGTGCTCACCGCAGTTCCCTTCGGACGGCGGGGCCGGGCTGCGATGGCGCTCATTTACGGCGCGAACGCGCCGATCGGGACCGGCCGACTCTCCAACAGCGTCGCGGTGGAGATGAACGTCGATCTCGACGGGACCAATGCCGTGTTGGGCCGTGTTGAGTATGTGCGGAAGACTGCGGAAGAGTTGGTCGTTGCATCCGTGCCGCCCGCGATGGAGTACGACGTGGGAGCGCTCGCGTTGGGCTATCGTCGCGCGCTCGCGAGCCTCGGGGGAGTGACGGCGGGCGTCGGAGTGCGAGGCGCGGTTAACCTGGTGCCAGTCGCGCTGCAGGGAGTGTACGGCTCCCGTGCGCCCGTCGGGTTTGCCGTCTATTGCACTCTGCGGCCCGCGGGCCTCTAGTTCACTGCCGCTCGAGCTGGTCGATTGCGAACCGCATTCGGAACATCGCGGCGTCGAGGTCGCGCCGCAGCTCGTCGTCGAGGACACCGGACTCCGCCACGTACGCCACGAGCTGCAGCGCGTTGCGGATGTGCTCGGCCGCCGTTTCTTCGGTCCGCCGCTCGGCGCCGCTGCGGCGCTCGGCGTCCCCGCGGCGCTGGCGGCTTCGACGGCGCTCGCCTCCCGAGCGCTGCTCGGTCTTCACCAAGGTAAGCGTCTTCCGGCGCTCACTGGAGCGCCGCTCGACCCCGCTCCGCCGATCGGAAGAAACGCGCCGGTCGGCGAGCAGGCGCTGCTCAGCCGAGAGGCGGGGCATGCTGCAATCTGCCTCGTGGCCGGCCTTCCTGCTAGGCGGCCTCCCGCCTTGAATTGCCGGGTAGCGGACGGCGTCGCGGCGGCGTATTAGTAGCGCACGACCCGGAATCATGGGCCTCCCCTCATCTTCCGGAGGTGCCGCGTGAGATGCCAACTCGTGCTCTCCCTGAGTGCTTGCGTCGCCCTCCTCGACGTCACCCGCTCCGCCCAACTCGCCGCCCAGCAGACGGGGACGGTGAGCGGCACCGTGCTCGCGGTTGAAGCCGGTGCGCCGCTCGCCGGCGCGAGCGTGGTGCTCGTCGGCACCGCGCGCACCGTGCTCACCAATGCGCAGGGGCAATACCGCCTCAGCGCGCCGCCCGGACCGCACACGGTGCGCGCCCGGCTCATCGGCTACGAGGCCGCGGAGCAGCGGGTCACGGTGGCGGCCGGGCAGACCGTGACCGCCGACTTCAAGCTCGCCGCGACGCCGCTGTCGTTGAACGAGGTGGTCGTCGTGGGCGCCCGCACGTCGCGCACCGCCGTCGAGACGCCGGTGCCCGTGGACGTGATCTCGGCACAGGAGATCGCCGACAACGGACAGACCGAGGTCAACCAGATCCTCGCCACGCTGGCGCCGTCGTTCAACGCCTCGCACCAGACCATCGGCGACGGCTCGGACCACATCAACCCGGCGAGCCTGCGCGGCCTCGGCCCCGACCAGGTGCTGGTCCTGGTGAACGGCAAGCGGCGGCACTCGAGCGCGCTGGTGCATGTCAACGGCACCTTCGGCCGGGGCACGGTGGGCGTCGACTTGAACGCCATCCCCGCGGCCGCGATTGAGCGGATCGAGGTGCTGCGCGACGGCGCCGCCGCGCAGTACGGCTCCGACGCGATCGCCGGCGTGATCAACGTCGTCTT
>QHUY01000251.1 GCA_003223415.1 Gemmatimonadota bacterium | reverse complement strand
CGGATAGTCGGATCGTCGGATAGAGGGATAGCCAAAGCCCCAGTGAGAGTCCCCATCCGACTATCCGACCATCCGACCATCCGACGCGGCTCATTGCGGCCCTCGAGCGCAGCGAAACCCCGTGTTCCACAGCTGGCGCCGGTCGTCGGAGGCCGGGACCCGGTTGGCGACGGTCGCGTTCGGTTGCTGCGTGTTGAACGCCCCTCCCTTGATGACGTGCCGGCCCGACCCGGCGGGCGTGGCCGTCCATTCCCACGCGTTGCCGATCAAATCCACCGCATGCACCCAGGAGGCGCCGAGCGGGAACGAGCCGACGGGCGCGAGGGTATCCGTCGCGCCGGCGACATTGGCACGGCTCGGTGCCCAGGTGTCGCCCCAGGGATAGCGCCGTCCACCCGAACCCCGCGCTGCCGCCTCCCACTCGTCCTCGGTCGGTAGCCGCCCGCCCGGCAGGCGCCAGGCGCAGAACTGCTGCGCCTCCGCCCACAGGACGCCTGTCACCGGCCAATCTGTCGCCCGCTGCCGCTGGTACGGTGATGGGGCTCCTCCGCTGCGGACGAACGGCGCATACGCGCCCGCCGTGACCTCGGTGCTGTCGATGTAGAACGCATTGAGGTGGACTCGCCCCGTGTCCCGCCCCGCCGTGCCTCCGACGAGGTAGTCGCCGGCCGGGACGAGCAGCATGCCAACCGGACGTGCGTGTCGGCCAGCGAAGTACAGCACGGCGGCGGCCACGGGAACGGCAACAGCAGCCAGCGTGCCAAGCACGATCCAGGCTCGCCGCCGCCCTGGGCGCACCGGCCTCTCCGCCGTGGGCCGGGTGAGCAGGTCCACGAAGGCCCGCGCCGACGGAGGGCGGTCGGCAGCCACCTTGGCTAGACCCTGCAGTACCGCCGCCTCGACGTGCGGCGGCACAGCCGGCCGGATGGTGCGGATCGGCCGCGGTGCCTCGGTGAGGATCCGGGCGATCACGGCCTGCACGGTCGGCCCGGTGAAGGGCGGCTCGCTGGTGAGCATCTCGTAGAGCAGCGCGGCGAGCGCGTACACGTCGCTGCGCGCGTCGAGGTGCTTGTCACCGGTCGCCTGCTCCGGGCTCATGTACTCGGCGGTGCCGACGGCAACCCCGGTGCCGGTGAGCGATTCCCCCCCCCCTCCCCCGGCCGCCTCGCCGAAAGGCTTGGCGATCCCGAAGTCAGCGACCAGCGCGTGACCCCCGGCAAGCAGGACGTTCGCGGGCTTGATGTCGCGGTGGATCACGCCGTGCTCGTGGGCGTAAGCGAGGGCGTCCGCCACCTCGGCGATGAGCCGCACGGACTCCTCCAGCGGCAGCGCCCCCTCGCGCGCGAGCCGGTCCTGGAGCGACTCCCCTTCCACGTAGCCCATCACGTAGAAGAGGATCCCCTCTGCCTCGCCGGCCTCGAACAGCGGCACGATGTGGGGATGAGAGAGCTGCGCGGCGATCTGCGTCTCACGGGTGAACCGCTCGCCGCCCAGGTATTCGCGCGTCGTCGGCGGCAGGACCTTGATGGCCACTGCCCGACCGAGCGCGACGTCCCGGGCGAGGTAGACCGTGGCCATGCCGCCATGGCCCAGCTCGCGCTCGACCACGTAGCGGTTCGCCAGGGCGGTGGCGACGCGCGCGAACAGCGGATCACCGCTCATCGTGGCAGTAATTCTAACTGCGCGAACCCGTCTTGCTCATGGATCGGCCCCGGTCGCCAGAGGATCGGCACGGAGAATAGGGGGCCGCCGTAGACGAACGTGTGGTACTCACCCCGTTCGCCGCATGGGTCCACGTCGGGCAGCCGGGCGAGGTCGGTGGCCAGGGCCTCGTCCACTGGCCGGCCGAGCCAGGCCGCCGGGAGCTTGGCCAGCTCGACGCAAGTCAGCACTGCCCGGAAGCCGCCGTCGATGAATTCATTCAACAAATCGGCGGGTGGCTCGTCCCACAGCGGTTCCAAGTGCTCGAGGCCGGCGCCCCGCACGCGGTCCTCGAACCACGCTCGCACGTCGGCGAGGTGGATGTCTCCGAACACGACCCCGTGGCAGCCGGACGCGGCGAGCTGCATCAGGGTGCGTCGGAACACCGCTTCGTAGGTGTCGGGCTTCGTCGCCTCCTGGATCAGGCGCAGGCCGAGGGCGAAGGCCTGGGCCGCGATCAGCTCGCGGCGGGTGGCGTGGAAGCGCACGCGGCCGGTAGCGGCGTCGTAGAAGTTGACGAGCGTTTCGACGGCGAGCCCCTGGCGCCGGGCGCGCGACAGGGCCAGGCAAGAGTCCTTGCCGCCCGACCACATGAGGGCGTACATCAGACGGACAGTCGGACGGTCCGACTGACGGACAGAAAGACACCCAGGGCGAGCACCCATCCGACGGTCCGACGGTCCGACCGTCCGACGGTGGTCATCGCGGCCGCGACTCCTCGACGAGGCGCTGGAACCGCGGATTGCCACGAAGCGGATCGAACATTGGGTCTCGCAAGCGATGCCA
>QHUY01000244.1 GCA_003223415.1 Gemmatimonadota bacterium | reverse complement strand
CCCCACCACGACACCCGCCGACGCTGGACTCGTGAAAGCGCAGATCGCGGTGTACCGGCGCTCGGGGATCGACCCGGTGCTGCTCCCGCGCATCGCGGGGTCGTGGCCGGGCTACGTCTTCACGGGCGACCCGTTGCGGCTCCCCGCCGGCCACTTCGGACTGGGCCACGGCAGCGGCGCGCACGCGCCGGACGAGTATTATGTCATCGAGTCGGGCAATCCGAACGTCCGGGGCATGGACGGCGCCGCGCGCTCCTACGTCGAGTATTTGTACGAGCTGGCGCGAACGAGCTGAACCGCCGCGAAAAAAACCGCCGAGCGCAGGGGCGCTCGGCGGGAAGAATGCTAGGACGCGTCGCGTCCTACGGTCGCCCCGGCAACTCGAAGCTGTTGATCGGAAGGGTTGAAAACACCCTGTCTGGCTTCGTGATCTTGTTCGCCGCGCAACCCGTTGGCCGGTCGATGATGACCTGGTTGAGGCGGCCGTAGCGTCGCATGTCGATCCAGCGATGTGCCCCCTCGTACAAGAGGGAGTACAGTCGTTGCTTGAGGAGATCGTTTTCGAACACCGAGTCCGTGCTGACGAGCGTGACCGGCGTGGCGGCCAGGCCGCCGGAGGTCTGGCGAATGAAGGTCAAATCAGCGATGGCCTGCGCCTTGCTCCCCGTGGCTGCGAACCAGTTCGCCTCCGCCCGCAACAGAATCAGCTCCTCGTTGCGGATGATCGGGATCGCCGAGTTCGGGCTGGGATAGCGGATCCACGATTGGTCCGAACTGAGGCAGTTGAGCGAGAAGGACGAGCCCCGGGGCGTCACCTTGGCGAGAAAGCGCTTATCGGGAACCGCGCCGGCGACGCTCTGGGTATCGGCCGAGTCCTTGATGAAAGGATGGACAAGATTGATCGCCGAGGCAGGATCCTGCGCGAGCGGGTTCGGCGTGTCCTGGTTCCCCGTGCTGAACACATGATACACGCCGAGATCCAGCGACGCTCCCTGGTTTACGAACGACTGGCTCAAGTCAACTAGCACCGAATCCCAGCACGCGGGGCAGGACGACCAGCCCGCGTTCCCGTAGACGCCGGTGGTGAGGGCACCGAGGCTCGCCCGGTACGCGTGCACGCGGGCCGCGAGCGCCCGGTTGAATAGCAGAAACGTCGTCGGGGTGTTGAAACCGGTGAAGCCCGGGCCGGGGTCGAATGGCAGGTCGGTCGCCGCCACAAGCTCCGTCCTAGCCGAATCGAGCAGCGAGAGCACGTGCTTATACGCCGAATCGTTGGACACGAACGGCGCTAGGCCCTGGCTAGCGCTGCGGTTCACGTCGATCGGGATCGAATCTTCGACGTGGGAATTGAGAATCATTAGGAACGCGAGCGCCTGGATCGTGTGCACGAACCCACGGACCGCGTCCTTTTCGCCGCTCGTGATCCCCGCGGAGCCGATCACGTTGAGGATCGTGTAGCCGCTCTGGATCGTGCGGAATTCAGTCGCCCACTGCCCGCCGCCGAACGCGTCGTTGCTCGGATCGAGCGGGCCCTCGAGCAGCTCGCTCGTGAAGCGCGGGTCCGCCGTGTCGAGGCGGTACCCTTCGCGTCCCAGGATAGCGCCGTTGAGGACGATGCGCGGCACGTCCACCCGCAGCGCGACCAACACCCCCACTGCGCATGCCTTGATCTGGTCGGCCGTCGCGTTGGACCCGCAGGGCGGCGGGCTGTTCGGGTTTGTGATGTTGAAGTCGCAGGCCCCAACCGCCAGTGCACCTGCCACAGTGAGGGCGACGATCGCCTTGGTATCGTGCGTGCGCATGGTCAGAACCCCACGTCGATCGAGAAGAAGAAGCTGCGGCTCGGCGGGAACGGCGCGACGTCGATGTTCCGCGCGATGGCCTGGTTGCCGAAGTTCGACACCTCGGGGTCGAGCCCCTTGTACGGCGTGAACCGCAGCAGGTTGCGGCCGCCGAACGAGATCCGCGCCGTACGCATCCCGAAGTGCTGGGCG
>QHUY01000243.1 GCA_003223415.1 Gemmatimonadota bacterium | reverse complement strand
CGTGGACTCCATCGGCCCGCTTTCCAGCGGCCTGTTCGTCGGGATCGCCGGCATGGTGAAGAAGCCGGGGCACTACCCGTGGCAGCAGGGGATGACGTTGCGCGATCTCGTCACGCTCGCGCGCGGCCCGACCGTGGGCGCCTATCTCAAGGAAGCCGAGATCGCCCGGCTGCCGGCGGACCACTCGCGGGGCCAGCTCACGCAGACGGTCCGCTCTCCGATCGACTCCACCTATCTGTTCGAGCGTGATGCCGCGGGCCGCTACATCGGCCCGCCCGGACTCTCCTTCCCCGGCCCCGGGGCTCCGGAGGTGCCGCTCCAGCCGTATGACAACGTGCTGATCCTGCGGCAGCCCGACTTCGCGCTGCCGCGCACGGTGTACATGGGCGGCGAGGTCCGGTTCCCGGGTAGCTATACGCTGCAGTCGAAGGACGACCGGCTGCTCGACCTGCTCGACCGCGCGGGCGGGCTCACGCCGCAGGCGTACGCCAACGGCATCCGCTTCTACCGCCCGGTGGCGGGAGCGGGGCGCCTGGGCATCGACCTGCCCAAGGTGCTGAAGGACCGCGGCCACAGAGACAACGTCGTGCTCGCCGGCGGCGACTCGATCGACATCCCCGCCTACGAGCCCACGGTGCGGGTGGAAGGGGCGATCAACTCCCCCGGGAGCGTCACCTACGTCCAGGGTCAGGGGCTCGACTACTACCTCAACGCGGCGGGCGGCGTGTCGTACCGAGGGGATAAGTCCCGGACGTTCGTGCTGCAGCCGAACGGCAACGTGCGCGCGGTCCACAAGCGCGGCCTGTTGTTCGGTACGAGCAAGCCGACGCCCGAGCCGGGAGCCGTGGTCGTCGTCCCGGTGCGGGACGCGTCGGCGCGCAGCGACATCGGCACGGTGCTGGCCGGCCTCGCACAGGTCGTCGGTGCATTGACGACGGTGATCGTCGTCATCGTGACGCACTGATGGCCCAGCCGACGACCGACCCGATCGCGGTCGAGTTCGCGGGGCTCCCGGATGAGGCTCGCGCACCGGGCGGGGAGCGCGGCGGCTCGCTCGAGTTCGTCAACGCCCTGCTCAGGCGCTGGCGCCTCGTCGTCGGCCTTCCCCTGCTGGCCGCGATCCTAACGGCGATCCTGTCGCTCATCCTGCCGCGGCCCTACACGGCCATCGTCTCGTTCGTGCCGGAGCAGCGCACTCAGGGCCGGGCGGGGGGCGGCGGCGCCGGCGGAGCACTGGCCGGGCTCGCCGGCCAGCTGGGCATCCCGCTGGGGTTGGACCCGACCCAGTCTCCCCGCTTCTACGCCGAGGTGCTGACGAGCCGCGAGCTGCTGACGCGCGTGCTGCTCACGAAGTTCCCCGATCCTCGGCGATCTGCCACGGGCGACTCGCTGCCGTTGCTCGCCCTCCTGGACGTCACGGGCAAGACGGAGCCTGAGCGCCTGGACCTTGGTGTGCGGAGGCTGAACGGACTCGTGTCGGCCCGGGTGGACATTCAGACCTTTCTGGTGTACCTGAGCGTCACGACGCACTACCGCGCGCTCTCGGCGGCCGTGGCAACCCGGTTCATCGAGTATCTCAATGAGTTCAATGCCACGAAGCGCGAGTCGCAGGCGCGGGCGCGTCGCCAGTTCGTCGAGCAGCGCATCCTGGACGGCGAGCGCGAGCTGAACGCCGCAGAGGATGACCTGCGCCGCTTCCACGAGCGGAACCGCGCCTGGCAGGAGTCGCCCGAGCTTTCCGCCGCCGAGGGCCGGCTGCGGCGTCAGGTGGACGTTTACCAGGAAGTCTACCTGACGTTGCGCCGCGACTACGAGCAGGCCCGGATCGAGGAGGTGAACGACACGCCCGTCATCACGGTGATCGACCCGGCCGTGCCACCGCAACGATCGTCGCGTTCGCGCGCCGTCATGGTGCTGCTGGCGCTCCTATTCGGCGGGGTGGCGGGCGTGGTGGGCGCATTGGGAGGCAGCTACCTCGATCGCGTCCGCCGGGAGGAACCGGACCGCTACCGGGAATTCACCACGCTGCTGCGCGCCGCGTCCCTCGCGGATAGGGGAGTCGCGTTTGACAGCCGCGATCGACGAACTGACGGCCGGCCGGCCCAGCCGCGCACCCCGCTTCGGGACCGTTGCGCTGGTTGCCGGGCTTGCCCTTGGCCTCGCCCTCTCGCTGCCCCGGTTCGTGAACGCCGTCATCGAGTCGGGCCGCTACCTCCCCCAACCGGACCCAGCGAGCGACTACGCGATCGGTGCGGTGTGGGCCCTGCTCCTGGGAGCGAGCATCCTCATCTGGCCCGTGCGGCCAAGCGACAAGCGAGCGTTGCTCGGGGTGTGGCTCGTCAAATGCCTGGTGGCGCTCGGCTTCATGCTGCTGTACGAGGCGAACTACTGGTCGCTCGACGCCTACGACTATTTCGACTTCCCGCGGACCAGCCGGTACGGGTGGGCAATGTTAGGCGTGGGCGCCGGGACCGACAACGTGATGGCCCTGTCGTGGCTGCAGCAGCAGCTCGTCCCCAACTCCTACCACGCGCTGAAGGTCAGCTGCGCAATGGTCGGCCTCCTGGCCGTGTACCTGTTCTACCGCGCGGCAGAGCTGTACCTGGGGCGCCCCGACCGGCGCGTCCTGTACGTGCTGGCCTTCGCTCCATCCATCCTGTTCTGGTCGTCGATTCTCGGCAAGGACCCGATCGTCCTGCTCGGCATCGCGCTCTGCACCTACGGCTTCATCGGCTGGTATCGCCAGCGCGAGCGGCGCTACGCCATCGTGTTTGTGCTCGGCGTCGTCGTGGCGTCTGCGATGCGGCCGTGGCTCGCGCCCATTCTCCTCGCGCCCCTCCCCGTGGTCGCCGTGCGGCTCGCGTCCGGACCCCTCCGGCGCACCGCCTGGCTGGTCGCCGGTGTCGTCCTCGCCCTGCTCATGGTGAAACTGGTACGACAGTACACGAATATCGCGAGCATTCAGGACGTGGTGGACACGGCCGACTCGCTCGCCCGAGCGCTGGCGATGGGCGGCTCCGGACAGGAGCCGCCGCGGCCCCTCACGAGCGTCGGCAGCCTCGTGACGTTCCTCCCGCTCGGGCTGTTCACAGCGCTGTTCCGCCCGCTCCCCGGTGAAGTGCCGAACCCCTTCGGGGTGATGGCCGGAGTGGAGAATGTCGCGCTGCTCCTGTTCGCGGGCTTCGCGGCGCTGCGCGCGCGCCTCCGGGACTTCCGCGACCCGGTG
>QHUY01000245.1 GCA_003223415.1 Gemmatimonadota bacterium | reverse complement strand
GTTCAGGGTGAGCCAGCGATCGCGGGCGGCGTCGGCGAGGTCGGCGCGGCCGTAGCGGCGAACCGCCTCGATCGCCAGCCACTGCAAGGGCGGCCACCCGTTGGGGGCGTCCCACTGCTGACCCGAGGCGATCAGGGTCGTGACGAACCCGCCGGGCTTCAAGAAATCCCGCGCGAGGCGGGCGGCTACCGCGCGACCCTGCTCGGGGGTGGCGAGCCGAAAGTAGAGCGGAGCGGCGGCAGCCAGGGTGGGACGGTCCGTCACGCGCTCGCCCCGTTCCGAGGCGGAACGGGGCTCGCCGTTGCGCCAGCGGACGTCGTAGAAGAACCCGCCGGCGGAATCATACGCGGCCGCGAGCAGGGCCCGGCGACGGTCTTCGGCCGCCCGGGCGAACCGATCCGCGACCTCCCTGTCGCCCGGCCGCCCACGAAAGGACCGGAGCGCGGCGATCATCCGCTCGGCGTGATAGAGGAGGCTGTTGAGATCCACCGGGACCAGCTCCGTCGTTTCCAGCGTCCGCAAATCCCCCGGGTCACGCATCCAGCGGCTCGAGAAGTCCCAGCCGCTTTCAGCCGTGGCCCGGACGTTGCGATAAAACGCCTCGCGTCGCGCGGCAGGGAGCTTCTGACCCAGTTCGTAGTCTTGGCGGAAGGACTCCGGGCGGGGCTCGGGCCGGTCGTCCCAGTACCGGTTGAGCACCGACCCGTCACGCAGCCTCACGACGCGACGGTACGCCTGGCCCGGCGTGAGGGCCTCGACTCCATTCATCCAGAATGCGTGCTCCGCCTCCAGCGCCTCGAGGTAGGGAAGTGCCTGCGCGGTGTCCGTCGCCCCGGCGTACAGCCCGACCATGGCGGCGAAGAACGGGGGTTGGCTGCGGCTGAGATAGTACGTCCGGTTCCCGTTCGGGACGTGCCCGACCGTCTCGACCAGGTAGGCGAAGTTGTCGAGCATGCTACGCACGAGGTCGGTCCGGCCGCTCGCGATGAGCCCGAGCATGGTGAAGTAGGAGTCCCAGTAGTAGACCTCGCGGAAGCGGCCGCCCGGGACGACGTACGGCTTCGGGAGCGGGATCAGCGACGAGCGTGCGTCCGGTGCGTCGGCCGCGCGGGTGAGGACGGGCCAAAGGGCACGGATGTGTTCTTCCATGCTCGAGGAGGTGTCGCTCCGGAAGCTCTCCCCAACCGGCCGGGGCAGCTGGAAGTACTGCTCGACGAATGCCTGCAGGCTGAACCGTGCCGAGCGGCGCGAGGAGGTGTAGCGGGCGGCAATCTGCGTCGGAGCGAGAAGCGGCCGGGCGTCGGCGAACGTCTTGGAGTCCGCGAATATCCCCGAAAGCTGCACGTCCTGGAACAGCGGGCCGAGATCGCGCGCTGGGTCGAAGCGTGCGGTCTGGGCGGGCGGGCCGGTGCGGCATCCCGCCGCCAGGGCAAGCGCCGTGATGAGCCCGATACCGCGGGCTCTCACCGGAACACGATCCACAACACGCCGATCACCGCCGCCAGCACGAGCGAGAAGGCGATACTGAGCCGCCGGTCTCGCGGCGCCGCCTCGGCGGCGACGGACGGGGCAACGGTCTGGAGGGTCAGATCGGCGACGCGCTCGGGCGCGGGAGGCGGTGTCGCAAAACTTACGGCGACTAGGGTGGCGGTACACAGCACAAACAATAGGGCCGCGAAGTGGAGGAAGTTGATCCCCGCGATCCACGACCACACCGTGCCGGCCGCCAGATGGGCCTTCCCGAGCTCGAGCCCGAGACGCCCCGCGCCGAACACGAACCCGGTGACCAATGCGGCCATGGCACCCCGGCCGTTCAGGCGCCGGCTCATGATGCCGAGGAGGAAACACGCCGCGATCGGCGGCGCGATGTAGGCCTGTACGCTCTGGAGGTAAATGTAGATCTGCGGCGAGATGTATTTCATGAACGGGATCCAAAGCAACCCCAGCCCGACCAACAGGACGGTCGTGGCCCGCCCTACGGCCACCAGCCGCTGTTCGCTCGCGCCGGGCCGGAGCTTGCGGTAGACGTCCCACGTCAGCAGGGTCGAGCAGGAGTTGAACGCGGACGCGAGCGAGCTCATTAGGGCCGCGAGCATCCCGGCCAGCACCAGGCCCTTGAACCCCGCCGGCAACAGCCGGGTCACCAGCGCCGGGTACGCGGCATCGGCCGCCCCGCCCCGGATGTCGGAGTACAGTGCTGCGGCGATGATGCCGGGCAGCACGAAGATGAACACCGGCAGAATCTTCAGGAACCCCGCGAGGATGGTGCCGCGGCGGGCTGCGCTCACGTTGCGGGCCGCCAGCACCCGCTGCACGATGTGCTGATCGGTGCACCAATACCACACGCCGAGGATCGGCGCGCCGAAGACGATGCCGGTCCAGGGGAAGGCGGGGTGACTCATGGGCTTCCACATGGAGAAGAAGTCGGCCGGCACCCGCGCTTCGAGCCCGGACCACCCGCCCACCGCGGCGAGCCCGACGAGCGCCAGCGCCGCCGAAC
>QHUY01000242.1 GCA_003223415.1 Gemmatimonadota bacterium | reverse complement strand
TGGAGGAGTTGCGGGGGTTCAGCGCCCGCGCGGCCCGGGACGAACGCGACTGGGAGGCGAAGCTCCAGGCGATCCCGAGCAGCGACAGCATGCGCTCGTACATGCGCCGCCTCTCGGCCCGGCCGCACCACGTGGGCTCGCCCTACGACAAGGCGAACGCCGAGTGGCTGCTCGCGCAGTTCAAGGAGTGGGGGTGGCAGGCCCAGATCGAGACGTTCGACGTGCTGTTCCCCACCCCGCGCGAGCGGGTGGTCGAGCTCGTGGCGCCCACCCGCTTCGTCGCGAAGCTCCAGGAGCCGCCCGTGCCCGGGGACCCCACTTCCGGCCAGCAGAGCGAGCAGCTCCCCACCTACAACGCCTACTCCGCGGACGGTGACGTCACCGGGCCGCTCGTCTACGTGAACTACGGCGTGCCCGCGGACTACGAGCAGCTCGAGCGCCTGGGAGTCTCCGTCAAGGGCGCGATCGTGATCGCGCGCTACGGCGGCTCGTGGCGCGGCATCAAGCCCAAGGTCGCGGCCGAGCACGGGGCCGTCGGCTGTCTCATCTACTCCGATCCCCGGGACGACGGCTACCGGCAAGGCGACGTGTACCCGCAGGGCCCTTGGCGGCCGCGGGACGGCGTGCAGCGTGGCAGCGTGGCCGATATGCCGCGCTATCCGGGTGATCCCCTCACGCCCGGCGTCGGCGCGACGCCGGGCGCCAAGCGGCTGCCGCTCGCCGAGGCGCAGACGATCACCAAGATCCCGGTGCTGCCGATCTCGTACGGCGACGCGCAGCCGCTGCTCGCGGCGGTGCGCGGCCCCATGGCGCCCGACGCCTGGCGCGGCGCGCTGCCCCTCACGTATCGCATCGGCCCCGGCCCGGCGAAGGTCCATCTCCGGGTCAAGTCCGACTGGAGCACCAAGCCGCTGTATGACGTGATCGCGCGGCTGCCGGGCGCGAGCGCGGCGGACCAGTGGATCATGCGCGGGAACCACCACGACGCCTGGGTGAACGGTGCGCAGGACCCGATCTCCGGGCTCGTGCCGCTGCTCGAGGAGGCGCGCGCCCTGGGACAGCTCGCGCGCCAGGGGTGGAAGCCGCGGCGCACGATCATCTACGCCGCCTGGGACGGCGAGGAGCCGGGCCTGCTCGGCTCGACCGAGTGGGTCGAGACGCACGGGGACGAGCTGCGGCAGCACGGCGCGGTCTACATCAACTCCGACGTCAACAGCCGGGGCTATCTCCAGGCGGCAGGGTCGCACGCGCTGCAGCGCCTCGTGAACGACGTGGCGAGGGACATCGTCGACCCCGAGACCAAGCTCTCGGTGTGGAAGCGCGCCCAGCTGCGGGAAATCGCCGAGGCGGACTCGGCCGAGCGCCGTCGCGAGATCCGCCAGGCCGCGGACCTGCGCATCGACGCCCTCGGCTCCGGCTCGGATTACACGCCGTTCCTGCAGCACGCCGGTGTGGCCACGCTCGACCTGCGCTACGGCGGCGAGGGGGGCGGCGGCATCTACCACTCGATCTATGACGACTTCCGCTGGTTCACGACCTTCGACGACACCGCGTTCGTCTACGGCCGCGCGCTCGCCCAGACGGTGGGCACCGCCGTGCTCCGCCTCGCGAACGCGGAGGTGCTGCCGTTGGAGTTCGGCGGGCTCGCGGAGACCGTGGGCCGCTATGCGGGCGAGCTGAAGCAGCTGCTCAAGAACAGTCAGGAGCAGGCGCGCGAGCGGAACCGCCAGATCGAAGAGGGCGTCTTCATCGCGACGGCGGACCCCCGCGAGCCGTTGGTCGCGCCGCAGCCGGAGGAGGTGCCGCCGCACCTCGACTTCGCGTCGCTCGACAACGCCGTGGATGCGCTCACCAAGAGCGCCCAGCGCTACGAGCAGGCGCTCGCGCGGGCGCAGGGGGACAGCGGCAAGGCGCTCGCCCGCCCCGAGGCGCAGGCGCTGAACGCACTGCTCATCCAGAGTGAGCGCACGCTGACGAGCGCCGAAGGCCTGCCGCGGCGCCCCTGGTTCCGCCACCAGCTGTACGCGCCGGGCTTCTACACGGGCTACGGCGTGAAGACGATCCCGGGCGTGCGCGAAGCCATCGAGCAGAAAGACTGGAAAGAGGCGGACGACCAGATCGGCCGTGTGGCACAGACGCTCACTGCCGAGGCGGCGCTGCTCGACCGGGCGACGGCCGCTGCC
>QHUY01000045.1 GCA_003223415.1 Gemmatimonadota bacterium | reverse complement strand
GGGTGTGAAGAAGGTGCGCAACTACGACGGCTCGTGGACGGAGTGGGGAAACCTGGTCGGGGCACCGATCGCGAAGGGAGCAAAACCTTGACGGCGACGGACAGTCGGACGGCCGGCCTGTCGGACAGAAAGACGTTCACCGAGCCGGAGTTGTGGGCACTGGTGGGGAATACACCGATGCTCTCCGTCCGACTGTCCGACCGTCAGACTGTCCGACTGAAGTGCGAGTGGTTGAACCCAGGGGGCAGCGTCAAGGACAGGCCCGCGCTCTTCATCCTGCGCGACGGCCTGGCACGCGGCGAGTTGCCGGGCAAGCGGCTGCTCGACGCGTCGAGCGGCAACACTGCCATCGCCTACGCGATGCTCGGCGCCGCGGCGGGGATCGGCGTGACCGTGTGTGTGCCTGCGAACGCCAGTCGCGAGCGGCGGGCGCTGCTCCGGGCATACGGGGCGGAAGCGATCTTCACCGATCCGCTCGAGGGTGCCGACGGCGCGATCCGCACCGCGCGGGACCTCGCCGGCGCGCATCCCGGCCGCTACTGGTACGCTGACCAGTACAACCATCCCGCCAACCCGCAGGCACACTACCTGACGACCGCCGACGAGATCTGGCGTCAGACCGACGGCCGGATTACGCATCTCGTCGCGGGCGTGGGAACAACGGGGACGCTGATGGGAGCCGGGCGGCGGCTCAAGGAATGGAACCCGCGCGTCGCGCTCATCGCCGTGCAACCCGACGGGCCATTCCATGGGCTCGAAGGCTTGAAGCACCTGGCGACCGCGCTGGTGCCGGGGATCTACGATCCCGCCCTTCCCGACCGCACCGAGTTCGTGACTACGGAGGAGGCTGAGGAGCGCGTGCGCGTGCTGGCACGGGACGCGGGATTACTCGTCGGTTGGTCCACGGGAGCGGCGCTGGTGGCCGCCGCCCGGCTGGTGCGGGGTCTGTCCGACCGTCCGACCGTCCGACCATCCGACACCGTTGTAGTTGTCGTCGCCCCCGATGCCGGCACCCGATACTTGAGCGAGGCCGAGCGCCTGGGAGGGAGGGGGGGGGAGGAGGAAGTGCCGTGACCCTGGTGCTCGAGCCGCGCCATGTAGCCGCGATGCGCCGGCACGGTGAGGCTGACTATCCGCACGAGGCCTGCGGCTTGATCGGCGGCCATGTCGGTGGAGATCGCAAGACGGCCGTGCAGCTCGTGCCGCTGTCGAACGCGCGGCGCGACTCGCCCCGCAACCGGTACCTGATTGCGCCGGAAGCGTTTCGCCGGGCCGAGGCTCGGCTGGGGCGCGACGGCCTGGAGGTGGTCGGGGTGTACCACTCGCATCCTGATCATCCGCCGGTGCCGTCGGCGTTCGATCGGGAGCACGCCTGGCCGTGGCTCTCGTATGTGATCGTGGGCGTGGCGCGCGGTCGCGCGCAGGACGCCCGCAGCTGGACGCTGGCCGACGACCGGCACGCGTTCAGCGCGGAACCGCTCATCATCGAAGATCGGAAGGTGGCATGGCAGTCACAGTCTTGATCCCGACGCCCCTGCGCCCGTTCACGGGCGGACGGGATCGCGTGCAGCTCGAGGCCGCGACGGTGGGGCAGCTGCTGGATCGGCTCGCCGCCGAGCACGCCGCGCTGCGGGGGCACCTCTTTGCGGAGGACGGCCGGTTGCGCAGCTTTGTCAATGTCTTCGTCAACGACCGGGACATCCGGCACCTCGGGCGGCAGGATACGCCCGTCGGGCCCGACGATACGGTCTCCATTGTACCGAGCATAGCGGGGGGGGAGGGGGCGGCGGTGGCCGAGCAGCTGCCGGAATTGTCGCACGAGGAGATCCTGCGGTATTCGCGCCACTTGATCCTTCCCGACGTGGGGGTCGAGGGCCAGCGCAAGCTGAAGGCTGCGCGTGTGCTGCTCGTGGGCGCAGGCGGGCTTGGCTCGCCGGCCGCGCTCTACCTGGCGGCCGCGGGGGTCGGCACGTTGGGCATCGTCGACTTCGACGTCGTCGACCGGACCAACCTGCAGCGCCAGATCCTCCACGGTACCTCGCAACTCGGTCGACCGAAGCTCGAATCGGCGCGCGAGCGGCTCCACGACATCAACCCGCACGTGCGGGTCGAGACGTTCGAGACCCGGCTCACCTCGGAGCGTGCGCTCGATATCATTCGCGACTTCGACGTCGTGGCGGACGGCACCGACAACTTCCCGACGCGCTACCTCGTGAACGACGCGTGCGTGCTCCTCGGCAAGCCGAACGTGTACGGATCCATCTTCCGTTTCGAGGGTCAAGCCTCGGTGTTCTACGCGAAGGAAGGACCCTGCTACCGCTGCCTGTACCCCGAGCCCCCCCCGCCGGGCCTCGTACCTTCCTGCGCCGAAGGCGGCGTGTTGGGCGTGCTCCCCGGGATCATCGGCTCGATCCAGGCACTCGAGACGCTCAAGCTCCTCCTCGGCGCCGGGGACACGCTGATCGGGCGGCTGCTGCTGTTCGACGCGTTGCAGCTGCGCTTCCGCGAGCTGCGGCTCGAGAAGGATCCTGCCTGCCCGGTGTGCGGCGCGCACCCGACGGTCACGTCGCTGATCGACTATGAGGCGTTCTGCGGCATCGGCGCCGAGCCGGCCTACGACGGGGCGGAAATCACCGCCCCGGTGCTGCGCGAGGAGTGGGCCCGCAATCCCGCGCTCCTGGTGGTCGATGTGCGCGAGCCGCACGAGGCGGAGATCGCCTGCATCCCGGGAGCGCGCCTGATCCCCTTGAGCGAGCTGCCGGAGCGGCTGCACGAGCTCGACGGCCACGCCGAGCTCGTCACGCACTGCCATCACGGACTACGCTCGCTGAAAGCGCTGGAGATCCTGAAGGCGGCGGGATTCTCGAAGGTCCGCAGCTTGAAGGGCGGGATCGACGCATGGAGCGTGAGCGTAGATCCGGGGGTGCCGAGATACTGAGCCGTCAGCCATCAGCGCTCAGCCATCAGTCACCAAACACGAGACCCCCGGTCAGAGAGCCGGGGGTCTGTGTCGTGACGTACATCTGATAGCTGAGGGCTGACGGCTGATGGCTTTGATGGCTGACGGCTTGCATGCCGAAGGGGGGACTCGAACCCCCACGGGCTTGCGCCCACTGGCTCCTGAAGCCAGCGCGTCTACCAGTTCCACCACTTCGGCCGGTTTGGAACGGCGAATCTACACCGCGGTATAACTCCAAGTCAACTCTTGGCTTGACCCACCCGGACTCGGTTTCTATCTTGGCCTCGGGCCGTGGACAAAGTTTCCATCGCGCGCAATCCGCGGGCGCGGCACGACTACCATCTCCTGGAAACGTGGGAGGCCGGTCTCGTGCTGACGGGGACGGAGGTCAAGTCCCTGCGGGCCCGCAAGGCGAGCCTGGGTGAAGCCTACGCCCACGTCCGGAGGGGAGAGGTCTGGCTCGAAGGGATGACGATCTCCCACTACGCCGCCGGCAGCTACAACAATCCGCCGCCCGCTCGGTCCCGCAAGCTGTTGCTCCACAAAAAGGAAATCCGCCGGCTCATCGGCGGCACTACGCAACAGGGTCTCACCCTGATCCCCCTGGAGGTCTATTTCAAGGATGGCTTGGCCAAAGTGGCGATCGCGCTAGCCCGCGCCAAGCGGCAGCACGACAAGCGCGAAGACCTGAAGCGTCGAGACGCCGAGCGCGAGATGGCCCGCGCGGTGCGGAAGCGCGGATGATCGGCCTGCTGCTGCTCTTCGCGGCACCGCCGCAGGCCGTGGTGATCGCCACGCCGCGCGGCGTGACCACCGTCCCCGTCAGCAACGACCGCCGCGGGGCCATGGTGGCCGAGCCGCTGCTCGTGGCCCCGCTCGGCGTCGCACTGGCCATGGACGGCACACGGGCAACCGTCACGCTCGGCGGGCGGGGGTTCATCTTCCAGCTCGGGGTGCCGTACGTGAGCGCGGGGGCGGCGGTGTGCCCACTCGCCGGCGAGCCCTACATGGCGCGCGACACGCTGTACCTGCCCCTCAACTGGCTCGCGGAGTGCGTGCCGCGGGCGCTCGCGCCTCGCTACCACTGGGATCCAACCGCGGCACGGCTCGACGTGATGGGGGGGGCGGGGGCGACGCCGCCGGCCTCCCCCCCCCCACTCGCCCCCAATCCCATCACCGGACTGCGCCGGCATCACACGATCGTCATTGACCCCGGTCATGGCGGACGCGACCCCGGGAACCCCGGGCTCTATTTCACCGACGGCCGCACCGAGAAGGACATCACGCTCGCGATCGGGAAGCTGCTGCGCGCCGAGCTGCTGCGCCGCGGTCTCACCGCGAGCCTCACGCGCGCGACCGACACGCTGATCGACCTCGCCGACCGCGCGACCTACTGCCGCGAAGCTTGTGACTTGTTCGTCAGCGTCCACGTCAATGCGATGCCGCCGGGCCGGCACCGCACGCGCGCCACAGGGGTCGAGACCTACTTCCTGTCGGAGGCGAAGACGGAGGACCAGAAGCGCGTCGCCGAAATGGAGAACGACGCGGTCCGCTTCGAGACGGACTCCCCGCGGCTGCCGGCCGGCGGCCTGGGGACGATCCTCAAGGACCTGCAACTCAACGAATACTTGCGCGAGTCGGCGCAGCTCGCTGAGCTCGTCCAGGGTGCCGTGACGAAGGTCCACCCGGGCGAGGATCGCGGCGTGCAGCAGGCGGCATTCACGGTGCTCACGACCGCGCGCCGCCCGGCGATCCTCGTCGAGGCCGGGTTTGCCACCAACAAGGACGACGGAGCCTTCCTCGATTCGGCGCTCGGCCAGCGCAAGATCGCCAACGCCATCGCCGACGGAGTCGTCACCTACCTTCTCGAGTTCGAGCGGAAGCTCGCCGGCGCCGGGGCGGGCCGATGAAGCGTGTGCTCGCGCTCGGGCTGTTGCTCACGGCCGTCGGATGCGTCTACTACAACGGCATGTGGGGCGCCAAGCGCTTGGCACGCGACGCGCGGCGCTTCGAGAGCAACGGCCAGGATGCCGAAGCGAAGCTGGCTTGGGCCCGCGCCGCCGAGAAGGCTGAGTCGGTCGTCGTCCGTCACCCGCGCAGTCGCTGGGCTGACGAGGCGCTGGTGCTCCAGGGGGAGGGGCGGGCCGGCAGCGGTGACTGTGTCGGCGCGGCGCCCATCCTCGCTGGCGCGATGACCAAGGTCGACGACGCCGCGCTCCGGGAGCGCGCTCAGCTCGCGGCGGCGGCGTGCGCGCTGGCGCGGGGCGACCCGGCCGGCGCCGGTCGTGACGCGATGCCGGTCCTGCAGTCCACCGACGCCCGCCGCCGCTCGCGCGCAGCCGAGCTCGCGGGACGCGCGGCGCTCGCCCGGGGCGACCTCCCTGCCGCGATCGATCTGCTGGGACGCTCCCGAGCCCCGAGCGCAGCCCCGGGGCGGGCCCTGGCCCTCATCGCCGCGGGCCGCCCGGACGAGGCGGCGACCGCGCTCACGGCGCCGATGCCTGGGGGGGGAGGGGGCGGGGGCGGGGGGCGCTTCATGGAAGCCGACTGGGCCCCGGTCTTCGACGAGCTCGCCGCCGCCGCGGGGCCCGCCGTCGCCTCGCGAGCCCTGGCGCGGTTCCTTCTCGAGCAGCGCATCCCGTCGGGCGCGCGGGCGCGGCTCCTCCTCGTCGACGGCGACCGGCTGCGAACCGCGGGCGCGCTCGATTCCGCTGCAGCCCGCTACGCCGCCGTGGCGGCGCTCGTTCCCGACTCGGCCGAAGGCGGCCGCGCGCGCGTACGTGCCCTGCAGGTGCAGGCGATCACCGCAGCACGCGTGGAAGACCTGGCGGTGCCGCGCGCGGCGCTGGAGCGGCTAGGGCAGGCTGGGGGCGCCAGCGCCGTCGACGCGCGGGGGCTGCTGCAGCTCATGACCCGCATCGCCGCGCCGGGCGAGTCGGACGCTGACCGCTTCCGGGCCGCCGAGCTCGCGCGCGACTCGCTCGGCGCGCCGCGCCTGGCGGCGCGCCTGTATCTGGACTTCGCGCGCCTGCACCCCACGTCGCTCTTCGCCCCCAAGGCGATGATCGCCGCCCTACCGCTGAGCCCTGCGGCGGCCGACTCCCTGCTGGCGGTGCTGGATTCCGGCTACGCGACCTCCCCTTACACGCAGGCCCTGCACGGCGCGGCGAGCCTGGCCTTCGCGGCCGCCGAGGACTCGCTCGCCTTGGCGCTCGGCGTGCGCCACCCCGAGTCGCGCGCGCTCGGCTCGCGCGTAGCCGCCCCGGTCCCGGGGCCGCGGGGACCCGCCCTCGAGCCCGTGTTCCCGGCCGAGAGGGGCGCCGCGCCACCGCGGCCCGGCCCCCCGCGGCCGGCACTGCGGCCGGAGGACAGGCCCTGAGCACGATCTCGTTCCTGGGCAGCGAATTCCAGAACCCCGTCCTGCTGGCGTCCGGGACGGCGGGCTTCGGGCGCGAGATCGCCGGGGTCATCGACCTCGAGGCGCTCGGCGGCATCGTGACCAAGGCCGTAACCCCCGAGCCGCGACGCGGTCACCCGCCCCCTCGCGTCGCCGAGTTCCGGGGTGGCATGCTCAACGCCGTGGGGCTCGCTAATCCCGGGCTCGAGGCCGTTCGGGACCACGAGCTGCCGTGGCTGGTCGGCCGGCTGCGGCGCGCCCGTGTGCTGGTCAACGTCGCCGGGGCCGAGGTGGCGGACTACGTGCGGGTCGTCGAGCAGCTAACCCCGCTCGCCGGCATCGCGGCCTTCGAGATCAACGCCTCCTGCCCCAACACCGCCGCCGGCGGACTGGAATTCGGCGCGGAGCCGCGCGCGCTCGCCGACCTGATCAGCCGCTGCCGCCGCGTCGCGACGCGCCCCCTCGTCGCGAAACTGTCGCCTGCGCTCCCGGACATCGCGGCGATGGCGCAGGTGGCCCGGGATGCCGGCGCCGACGCCGTCACCCTCGTCAATACCCTGCCAGGCGCGCTCGACGGCCGGCTCGGCAACGGGTTCGGCGGCGTGAGCGGGCCGGCCCTGCTGCCGATCGGCGTGCTCGCGACGCGCCGGGTGACCGACCGCGTCGGCATCCCGGTGATCGGGGTCGGCGGGATTCGCTCCACGGCCGACGCGCGCGCCTACTTGGACGCCGGCGCCGCCCTCGTCGCCATCGGCACGGCGGCCCTCGCCGACCCGCGCCTGCCGGAGCGCGTCGCCAGAGAGCTGGCAACGGACCGTGGCTGAGCTGATCGTCGCTTTCGACCTGCCGAGCGGGCGCGAAGCGTTAGCGCTCGCCGACCGGCTGCCGCGCCTCCGCTGGGCGAAGGTCGGCCCCACACTCTTCGTGCGCGAAGGGCCTGCGCTGGTGCGGGAGTTCACGGCGCGCGGGGTGCGAGTGTTTCTCGACCTCAAGTGGCACGACATCCCGAACACGGTGACCGGCGCGGTCGCGGCCGCCCGCGAGCTCGGCGTCGCGATGGCGACGGTGCACTGCCTGGGTGGCTTCGCCATGCTGCAGGCGGCCGCGGGCGCAGCGGGCGACCTGGCGCTGGTCGGCGTGACTGTCCTGACCTCGCACGCCAGCGCGGACTTCGAGCAGGTGATGGGGCGGGGAGTCCCGGACCTCGGCTTCGAGGCGGAGCGATTGGCGCGCGCGGCCCTGCACGCGGGGCTGCGCGGTGTGGTGGCGTCGGGGGAGGAAGTGGGTCTGTTGCGCGAGGCGCTCGGCGCCGACCCCTGGATCGTGGTCCCCGGGATCCGGCTGCCGACGGACGGCACCGACGACCAGGCGCGCACCGTCAGCCCGGAGGATGCGGTGCGGCGCGGCGCCACTCATCTCGTCGTGGGGCGGCCGATCACCGCGGCGCGGGAGCCGCGGGGCATCTACGAGCGCTTGCTCGAGGCAATGTGAGACAGGCGTGCGGGCTCTGGTTGATGGTGCTGCCGGCCGTTGTGGCTGCCCAAGGGGGGCAGGGGAGCGGGGGAGGGGGGGCGACGCTACCCGAGGCTGCCCAGGCGGCGCAGCGGGCGTGGCTGCGGCACGATACCGAAGGGCTCGTGGCGCGAAGCCCGAACTTGGTCCTGCGGATCCCCGGGACCGACCCCTCAGCGCCGCTGGGCCGCGCGCAAGCGGCCGAGCTGCTGCGCCGCTACCTGCGCCTGGTGCAGGAGCGCTCGCTCGACGTGCGGGAGATCAAAGAGGTGGAGGGCGGGACGGAAGGGTTCGTCGAGCTCGACCGTCGCTACCTCGTGGCGGGGACGACAGCCGAGCGGCGGGAGACGCTGTTTCTTGGGTTCCGGCGGCTGGGCGAGCGCTGGGTCCTGACGGAGCTGCGCAGCGCGCCCTAATCCCGCCCCTTGCGGTCACTTACGAGCCTGGCTATTGTTCAAGACTAAATCGGATTTTTTTCCCAGGAGACGACCGGTTGAAGGTTCGTACGAGCGTCAAGCCGATCTGCGAGCATTGCAGGGTGATCAAGCGCCGGGGAGTCACCCGGGTCATCTGCAAGCGCAATCCCAAGCATAAGCAGCGGCAGGGCTAGGCATGGCCCGCATTGCTGGCGTGGACTTGCCGCGCGAGAAGAAGGTGCTGTACGCCCTGCCGTACATCTTCGGCATCGGCCCCAACAACGCGAAGAAGGTCCTGGCGGAGACCGGGGTGAACCCGGACGCCCGCGTCCGCGATCTGCGCGACGCGGAGGTCGCCCGGCTGCGCCAGGTGATCGAGCGGGACTACCGCGTCGAGGGCGCGCTGCGGACCGAGGTCGCGATGAACATCAAGCGGTTGATGGACATCGGGACGTATCGAGGCTCGCGGCATCGGAAGAACCTGCCGGTGCGCGGCCAGCGCACGCACACCAATGCGCGCACCAAGAAGGGACCGCGGCGCGCGATCGCGGGCAAGAAGAAGCCCCTGCTGAAAAAGTAAATGGCCCAAGCGAAACCAGCCGGCGCCAAACGCGCCAAGAAGGTGGTCGAGGCGGAGGGCGTCGCGCATATCACGGCGACGTTCAACAACACCCTCATCACCATCACGGACATGCAGGGCAACGCCATCACCTGGGGCTCGGCCGGCAAGGCGGGCTTCAAGGGCTCCAAGAAGTCGACGCCGTTCGCCGCGACGGTCGCGGCCGAGCAAGCGGCGCGCGAGGCGCTCAATCTCGGCGTCAAGCGCGTGCACGTGCGCGTACAAGGCCCGGGGTCCGGACGCGAGTCGGCCATCCAGGCGCTCGCGACGGCGGGGCTGCAGGTCCGCTCCATCCGCGACGTGACGCCGATTCCGCACAACGGGTGCCGGCCGCCCAAGAAGCGGCGGGTTTGACGTGGCACGGTACACGGGTCCCGTCTGCAAGCTATGCCGGCGCGAGGGCACCAAGCTGTTCCTCAAGGGCACGCGCTGCCTCACGGAAAAGTGTGCCGTCGAGCGCCGCGCGTACGCGCCCGGCCAGCACGGCCAGTCGACCGGCCGCCGGCGCAAGGCGTCCGAGTACGCCAAACAGCTGCGCGAGAAGCAGAAGGTCAAGCGGATCTACGGCCTCTCGGAGCAGCAGTTCCGCAACGTGTTCGACCGGGTGCTCAAGGAGCCCGGCATCACGGGAGAGGCGCTGCTGGTCGCGCTCGAGAGCCGGCTGGACAACATCGTCTACCGCATGGGCTTCGCGACCTCGCGCCGCCAGGCGCGCCAGCTCGTCCGGCACCGGCACATCCAGGTCAACGGTCGCCCCGTGGACATCCCGTCCTACCGGATCCGCCCGGGCGACGAAGTCAAGGTCGCCGAGAGCAGCCGCGAGCAGGTGCAGGTCAGGGCGGCGCTCGAGCACTTCGGCCGCACGCAGCCGGTTTCGTGGATCCAAGTGGACACCGACAAAGCGCTGGGCAAGATGACGGAGCGTCCGACCCGTGACGCCATCCCGATCGCGGCGCAAGAACAGTTAATCGTCGAGCTCTATTCCAAGTGATGACGACTCTCGATCTGACTGGGTTGGTCCGTCCGCACCTGGTCGAGATGACCAAGCGGGAAGACAACCCCAACGCCGCCGAGTTCCGCCTCCAGCCGCTCGAGCGGGGCTACGGCTACACCCTCGGCAACTCGCTGCGGCGCATGCTGCTCTCGTCGCTGCGCGGCGCGGCCGTGTGGGCCTTCCGGCTGGACGGCGTGGTCCACGAACACCAGACCATCCCCGCGGTCGTCGAGGACGTGCACCAGATCATCCAGCGGCTGAAACAGCTGACGCTGGTGCTCGCCCCGGAGGTGGATGAAGCGGTGCTGCACATCAAGCGCGACCGCGCGGGGCCGGTCTATGCGCGCGACATCGAGGAGCACGGCTCGGTGACGATCGTGAATCCCGACCAGCTGCTGTTCACGCTGCAGGACGACCGGGAGATCGTGGGAGAGCTGTACGTCAACAAGGGCCGTGGGTACGTCGAGGCCGAGCAGCACCCCGTCGACCGGACGCTCCCGGTGGATGTGGTGCGGATCGACTCGATCTACAATCCGGTCCGCCGCGCCAACTTCACCGTGGCCGAGACCCGGGTGGGCCAGCGCACCGACTACGACCGCCTCACGCTCACCGTCGAGACCAACGGGACGATCTCCCCGGAGGACGCCGTGGCCTATGCCGCGGCGCTTGCCCAGGAGCACTTCCGCTTCTTCGTCGACTTCGGCAAGGTGCCCATGGTGGCGGCCGAGCCGGCGGGCAACGGCGGCGCGGCGACCGGGCATCTGCGCGAGCTGCTGGCGCGCACCATCGACGACGTCGGGCTCTCGGTCCGCTCGGTCAACTCGCTCAAGAACTCGAACATCCGCACCCTCGGCGACCTGGTGCAGTACAGCGAGCACGACCTGCTCAAGGTGAAGAACGTCGGCGAGAAGGCCCTCGGCGAGATCGCCGAGTTGCTGCGGCGCGAGGGGCTGAACTTCGGGATGCGGGTCGAGGACCTGAACGGCGAGCTCAAGATCACGAACGAGGGCACGCCGCCCGTGGCGCAGCCGAGCGAGGGCGGGGAGGAGTAATGCGGCACCGCGCCAAGCACCGCCAGCTCTCGCGCACGGCGAGCCACCGCAAGGCGACGCTCAACAACCTGGCGACCAGCCTCTTCAAGCACGACGGCATTGTCACCACGGAGGCGAAGGCCAAGGAGCTGCGGCCGTTCGCCGAGCGGCTCATCACCCTGGCGCGCCGCGGCGACCTGCACGCGCGCCGGCTGGTGGAGCGCCGGCTCAAGGACAAGGCGGTGACCCACAAGCTGTTCGCGGAGCTGGGCAAGCGGTTCGCGGCCCGGCCGGGGGGCTACACGCGGATCATCAAGCTGGGGCACCGGGTCGGCGACGGCGCCGAGGTGGCCCGGATCGAATTGCTGGGTGAGTGAGGGAGCGGGGAGAGGGACGGCACTGCGCTGGGGGACCCGATGGGTCCCCCTTTCTCTTCAGGCGTCAGGACGCTTTCGCAACGCGGTTCGACTTGATACAGCGGGTGCAGACGCGCAGGCGCCGCACCGTGCCATCCACGACGGCCCGCACCCGTTGCAAGTTGGGGTACCAGCGGCGGTTCGTCTTGTTGTTCGCGTGGCTCACGTTGTGACCCGTCGCCGGGCCCTTGCCACAGATCTCACACACTCGCGCCATAACTCAGGATCCGACCGACAATGAGCGCCAGCAAACGAACCCCTGCGGCGAGCCACAAGGGGGGGGGCGAAAAGCGGGGGAAACCTACACCGGCGCCGGAGCGCGGGCAACCCCGCAAGACCGCGCTCGTCACGGGGATCACGGGGCAGGACGGCTCTTACCTCGCCGAGCTGCTGCTGGAGAAGGGCTACGAGGTGGTCGGCGTCGTGCGCCGCACCTCCCACGATTCCTACGAGCGCATCGGGCACCTGCTCGACCGCCTGCACATCGTCCCGGCCGACCTGCTGGACCAGCATTCGCTCACCGCGGTGGTGCGCGACGCCAAGCCGCACGAGGTCTACAACCTTGCCGCCCAGAGCTTCGTGCCGACCTCGTGGACCCAGCCCGTGCTCACCGGCGAGTTCACGGCCCTGGGTGTGACACGTCTTCTCGAGGCCGTGCGGCTCGCTCACCCCGAGGCGCGCTTCTACCAGGCCAGCTCCTCCGAGATGTTCGGCAAGGCCCAGGAGACCCCGCAGCGCGAGACCACCGCGTTCTACCCCCGCTCGCCCTACGGCGTGGCCAAGGTCTATGGCCATTGGATCACGGTGAACTACCGCGAGTCCTACGGGCTCTACACGGTGAGCGGCATCCTGTTCAACCACGAGTCCCCGCGTCGCGGGCTCGAGTTCGTCACTCGCAAGGTGACGCACGGCGTCGCCCGCATCGTGAAGGGGCGGGCCCGCGAGCTGCGGCTCGGCAACCTGGACGCGGGGCGGGACTGGGGCTACGCCGGCGACTACGTGGACGCCATGTGGCGGATGCTGCAGCGCCCCGTCCCCGCGGACTACGTGGTCGGCACCGGCCAGACCCACACCGTGCGGGAGCTGTGCGAGGTAGCCTTCGCGCACGTGGGACTCGACTGGAAGCAGCATGTGGCGGTGGACCCGCGCTTCGTGCGGCCCGCGGAAGTCGATATCTTGCAGGCCGACGCCAGCAAGGCGCGGGGGGAGCTCGGCTGGGCGCCGCGCACCAGCTTCGCCGACCTGGTCCGGCTCATGGTGGACGCCGATCTGGAGCGGCTCGGGTGAAAGTTCTCGTCACGGGCGCAGACGGATTCGTCGGGCGCTGGCTGATCCGGCGCCTGCTGGACGACGGCCGGGAGGTGTACGCCGCGGAGCGGCCTACCGCGCCGCCAGGCGGGGAGGGGCGGCCAACAGGCAGCGAACTGACCGACGAGGAGCGGGCCGCGGTGCACTGGCTCCCGCTGGAGCTGACGGACGCGGCCTCGGTGCGTAGCTGTGTTGATCACCCGTACGACGCGGTGGTCCACCTCGCGGCCGTCGCGTCGACCCGGGACGCCGAGCGCGACCCCGGCTACACCTGGACCGTCAACGCGGCGGGGACGGCGCGCATCGCGCACGCGCTGGGAGAGTCGCGCCGCGCCGGGCGCGCGGACCCGGTCGTGCTGCTCGCCTCCACCAGCGAGGTGTACGGCCGTGGCGACGAACGCCCCCGCCGGGAGACCGACCCGGTGGCGCCCGTCAGTCCGTACGCGGCGAGCAAGCTCGGCGCGGAAGTGGCTCTGCTCGAGGAGTGGCGGCGCACCGGCCTGCGCGGCGTGATCGCCCGGCCGTTCGCCCACACCGGCCCGGGTCAGGACCTGCGGTTTGTGGTGCCGGCGTTCGCCCAGCGGCTGAAGCTCGCCCGCCGGATCGGCGCGCCGGTGGTCAAAGTCGGGAACTTGGAGCCGGTGCGGGAGTTCCTGCACGTGAAGGACGTCGTGGACGCCTATGCGCGGCTGCTGGTCAAGGGCCAGGCGGGGGAGATCTACAATGTGGCGTCGGGGCGCGGCGTGAGCCTCGAGCGGCTGCTCGAGTTGCTGGCCGACCTGGTGGGCGTCAGGCCGATCCTCGAGGCGGATCCCGAGCTGATGCGGCCGACCGATATTCCGCACCTCGTGGGGGATGGGTCGAAGCTGCGGCTGGCCACGGGCTGGACGCCGCGCTCCTGCCTGGAGGACACGCTGAAGGACGTGATCGATGCCCAAGCGGACTGACCTGCACCGGATTCTGCTGCTCGGCTCCGGCCCGATCGTGATCGGGCAGGCGGCCGAGTTCGACTACTCCGGCACCCAGGCGGTCAAGGCGCTGAAGGAAGAGGGCTACGAGGTGGTCCTCGTGAACTCCAACCCCGCCACCATCATGACCGACCCGGAGCTCGCCGACCGGACCTACATCGAGCCGGTGCACCCGGACTGGGTCCGCAAAGTGATCGAGCGGGAGCGGCCGGACGCGCTGCTGCCGACGATGGGCGGGCAAACGGCGCTGAACGTGTCGATGGCGCTGTCCCGCGACGGCACGCTGCAGCGCTTCGGGGTGGAGCTGATCGGGGCGAGCGCGCGGGCCATCCAAATGGCCGAAGACCGGGCCGAGTTCGCGGCCGCGATGCGGCGCATCGGCCTGGACACGCCGCAGGGGCGCACGGTCGGCAGTCTCGAGGAGGGGCTTGTCGCGGTCGCCGAGGTCGACTACCCGGCGATCATCCGCCCGTCGTACACGCTGGGCGGCACGGGCGGCGGCGTGGCCTACAACCGCGCCGAGTTCGAGGAGCAGGTCGAGCGGGCGCTCGACCTCTCGCCGGTGCACACCACGCTGATCGAGCGCAGCGTGCTCGGCTGGAAGGAGTTCGAGCTGGAGGTGATGCGCGACGGGCGCGACAACGTCGTGATCGTCTGCTCGATCGAGAACCTCGACCCGATGGGCGTGCACACCGGCGATTCGATCACCGTGGCGCCCGCCATGACCCTCACCGACCGCGAGTACCAGCGGATGCGGGATGCGGCGATCGCGATCATCCGGGAGATCGGCGTGACCGCGGGCGGCTGCAACATCCAGTTCGCCGTGAACCCGGTCGACGGCGAGATGCTGGTCATCGAGATGAACCCGCGCGTCTCCCGTTCCTCGGCGCTCGCCTCCAAGGCGACGGGCTTCCCGATCGCGCGCATCGGGGCCAAGCTCGCCGTGGGGTACACCCTCGACGAGCTCCCGAACGACATCACCCGCACCACCCCTGCCTCGTTCGAGCCCGTGCTCGACTATGTCGTCGTCAAGGTGCCGCGGTTCGCCTTCGAGAAGTTCCCCACCGCCGACTACCGCCTCACGACGCAGATGAAGTCGGTGGGCGAGGCGATGGCGATCGGGCGCACCTTTAAAGAAGCGTTCCAGAAGGGGCTGCGCGCGCTCGAGGCCGGTCGCCCGGGCTGGGTGACGGGCGCGACGCTCGCCGACGACCGGCTCACCAGCGCCTCGCCCGACGACCTGCGGGTCGCGCTCCGCACGCCGACGCCCGAGCGGATCTTCCAGATCAAGCGCGCGCTGCTCGCGGGACTCTCCGTCGAAACGATCGCGCAGGCCTCGGGGATCGATCCCTGGTTCCTCTATCAACTGGACGAGCTGATCGCGGCCGAGCGCTGGTTCGCCGCGCTGCCGGAGCTGGAAGGGAAGGAGGCCGCGGGCCAGCTGCGCCGCATGAAGCGGATGGGATTCAGCGACAGTCAGCTCGCCCTGCTGCGGGGGGAGGACACGACGGAGGCGGCGATCCGCGAGCGCCGCTGGGCGCTCGACGTGCGTCCCGCCTACAAGACGGTGGACACGTGCGCCGGCGAGTTCCCGTCCACGACGCCGTACCTCTACTCCTCCTACGACGAGGAGAACGAATCCGAGCCGCTGGGCGCGCAGGGCATCGTGATCCTGGGGAGCGGCCCCAACCGCATCGGGCAGGGGGTCGAGTTCGACTACTGCTGCGTCCGCGCCGGTCTCGCGTTCCGCGAGCTCGGCTACAAGACCATCATGATCAACTCCAACCCCGAGACGGTCTCTACCGACTTCGACATCTCCGATAAGCTCTACTTCGAGCCCCTGACACTCGAGGACGTACTGGAAATCGTCCGCTGGGAGCGGCCGAAGGGCGTCGTGGTCCAGCTCGGCGGCCAGACGCCGCTCCGCCTCACTAAACCGCTCGAAGCGGCGGGCGTGCCCATCCTCGGCACGACTCCGGACGCGATCGACATCGCCGAAGACCGCCAGCGCTTCGAACAGCTCGCGCGGCGGCTAGGCGTGAACCAACCGCCCAACGGCACCGCCCGCTCGGTCGAGGAAGCAGTCCGCGTCGCCCACCACATCGGATACCCGGTGCTCATTCGGCCGTCCTACGTGCTGGGCGGGCGGGCGATGGAAATCGTGTACGATGAGGGCACGCTCCGCGAGTTCTTCGAGAAGGCGGCTCGGGTCGCTCCCGAGCATCCGGTGCTGATCGACCGCTTCCTCGAGGACGCCTTCGAGGCGGACGTTGACGCCATCGCCGACGGCACCCGCTGTGTGATCGGCGGGGTCATGCAGCACATCGAGGATGCCGGTGTCCATTCGGGGGACTCCGCGTGCGTGATGCCTCCCTACCTGATCGGAGACCGGGTGGTCGACGAAATGCAATGCCACACGATGGCGTTCGCGCAGGCGCTCGGGGTCGTGGGGCTGATCAACGTCCAGTTCGCCATCAAAGCCGGGGTCGTCTACGTCCTGGAGGTGAACCCCCGGGCCTCCCGAACCGTGCCGTTCGTGAGCAAGGCGACCGGGGTCCCCCTTGCTAAGCTGGCCGCCGGGGTGATGGTAGGCCACACCCTGGACGAACTGGGGGTCCCGGACGACCTGCCCCTGCCGGGGGTGGCGGTCAAGGAGGCGGTCTTCCCCTTCACCAAACTGCCCGGCGTGGATACCGTTTTGGGCCCCGAGATGCGGTCCACGGGGGAGGCGATGGGCTTCGCCGACAGCTTCGGCATGGCCTTCGCCAAGGCGCAGATCGCGGCCGACGGCAGCCTGCCGCTCGAGGGCGCGGTGTTTGTGACGGTGAACGACTCGGACAAGCCCACAGTGGTGCCGATCGCCAGGCGCTTGCACGAGCTAGGGTTTAGGATTCTGGCCACCGAGGGGACCGCCAAGCATCTGCGGGCGCGGGGCATCCCTGCCGAGCGGGTGGCGAAGGTGCACGAGGGGCGGCCGAACGCGATCGACCTCATCGTCTCCGGCGAGGTCCATTTGCTGATCAACACGCCGCTCGGGAAGTTCACGCAGCAGGACGATTACGCCATCCGGCGCGCCGCGCTGGTGCACCGGGTGCCATACACCACGACCATGTCGGCGGCGAGCGCGGCCTGCGATGCGATCATCGCGCTGCGCAGCCGCACTGGGAGCGTGAGGAGTCTGCAAGAATGGCACGAAAAGACGACCATGGGAAATCCGGCGCCCGAGGTGGGAAGGTCGTTCGCCCCAAGCCGCGAGCCGCGGCCCGTCAAGACGTAGCCAAGGCGGACGCGAAGCCGGCGGCGAAGGCCGCGGCACCGCCGCCGCCGCCCAAGGTCAAGTTCCACGGGCGCGTGCTTGAGCAGGAGCCGCTGTCGCGCTACACCACATGGCGGCTCGGCGGGCCGGCACGCTATCTCGTGCTCCCGGCCGACGCCGAGGACGTGGTGCGGGCGCTCGAGATGGCGCGCGATCGCGGTCTGCCGTGGCTGGTGCTGGGCCTGGGCTCCAACCTGCTGGTGAAGGACAGCGGCTTCCCCGGCGTCGTCATCCGGCCGGGGAAAGGGATGGACCGCTTCGAGATGAAGGGCGCCACGGCCATCGTCGGAGCGGGGTTGCCGACGCCGATCCTGGCGCGCCGTACGGCGGAGCTGGGCTTCGTGGGCGTCGAGCGGTTCATCGGGATCCCCGGCACGGTGGGCGGCGGCATCTACATGAACGCCGGCTGCCACGGCGCCGAATTCGCGGAAGTCGTGACGGAAGTGACGGTGATGGACGAGCGGGGCAAAGCCAAACAGCTCGGTCGCCGCCAGATCTCGTTCAAGTACCGCTCCAGCAACCTGGGACCGGTGGTGCTCCTCGAGGCCAAGCTCGGCCTCGGCGAGGAGTCGCCGGCCAAGCTCAAGGAGCTGCAGGGCCGACTGTTCCGGTGGCGCAAGGCGGGCACGCCCTTCGACCAGCCGTGCGCCGGCTCGACGTTCAAGAACCCGGTCGGCCCCAAGTCGGCTGGGATGCTGATCGACGAAGTCGGTCTCAAAGGCTACGTCCTCGGCGGCATCCAGGTGTCCCCGATGCACGCCAATTATTTCGTGAACCTCGGGACGGGAACCGCCTCCGATGCCCTCAAGCTGATCGATCACGTGCGCAAGACGGTTCTCAAGAAGACCGGCGTCGAGCTCGAGCTCGAGGTCAAGGTGATTGGGTAGATGGTCCCTCCCGCCGACTACTTCGTGCACGAGTCCAGCTATGTCGACGACGGGGCGCGGATCGGCCGGGGCTCCAAGATCTGGCACTTCTCTCACGTCATGCCGGGCGCCGTCATCGGGGAACGGTGCAACCTGGGGCAGAACGTGGTCGTGATGCCCGGCACCCGCATCGGCAACAACGTCAAGATCCAGAACAACGTCTCGATCTACGAGGGCGTCGAGTTGGAGGACGACGTGTTCTGCGGGCCCGCGTGCGTGTTCACCAACGTGCTCAACCCGCGCACCCACGTGGCACGCAAGCGCGAGTACCTCCGGACACTGGTGCGGCGCGGCGCGTCCATCGGCGCCAATGCGACGATTGTCTGTGGCGTCACGCTGGGGGAATACGCGTTCATCGGCGCGGGCGCGGTCGTCACCTCGGACGTGCCGGCGTTCGCGCTGATGGTGGGCGTACCCGCACGACGCGTCGGCTGGATGTGCCAGTGCGGGGAGCGTCTGCCGCTCGCCGATCACCGCGCGGCCTGTGCCGCGTGCGGGGCAGGCTACGACGAAACGGACGGCCAGCTGCGGATGACTGCTCCACCGAAAGGCGGGAACCCATCGTGAACGTGCCGCTGCTGGACCTCGTCGCGCAATACCGCGCCATCAAGGACGAGGTCTTGCCCGCCGTCACGGGGGTCATCGAGTCGCAGCAATTCATCATGGGAGCCGCCGTCGCCCAGCTGGAGGCGGCGGTGGCCCGGCTCTCCCACGCCCGCCACGGCATCGGGTGTGCCAGCGGCACGGATGCATTGCTGCTCCCGCTGAAGACCCTCGACTTGAAGCCCGGGGACGAGGTCATCACCACCGCGTTCACCTTTTTCGCCACCGCGGGAACGATCCACAACGCGGGTGGGACGCCGGTCTTCGTGGATATCGACCCGGACACCTTCAACATCGAGCCCGCGGCGGTTGAGGCCGCGGTGACGCCACGGACCCGCGCGCTCCTGCCGGTGCACCTGTTCGGACAGATGGCGAACGTGGAGCGCCTGCTGGGGACCGCGGCCAAGTACGGGGTCCCCGTGATCGAAGATGCGTGCCAGGCGATCGGGGCCCGACGCCAGGTCGCGGGCGCGTGGCGGATGGCGGGGGAACTGGGCCGGGTCGGCGCGTATTCTTTCTTCCCCAGCAAGAACCTCGGCGGCTGGGGCGACGGGGGCATGATCGTGACCTCCGACGATGCCGCGGCCGAGCGGCTGCGGAGGCTCCGGCTGCACGGCGGCGCCAAACAGTACCACCACGACGAAATCGGCACCAACTCGCGCCTCGACACGCTGCAGGCCGCCGTGCTGCTGGCCAAGCTCCCGCACCTGGCGCCCTGGTCGGCCAAGCGGCGGGAGCATGCCGCGTACTACACGCAGGCGCTGGCGGGCCTGCCGCCGGTGCGGCCGCCGGTCGTCGACCCCTGCAACGAGCACATCTTCCACCAGTACACGCTGCGCGTGGAGCGGCGCGACGCCCTGCAGGCGCACCTCAAGGCGAAGGGCATCGGCAACGCGGTCTACTATCCCATCCCGCTGCACCGTCAGCCCTGCTTCGCGTCACTCGGCTACCGGGAGGGGAGCCTGCCGGCGTCGGAGCAGACGGCTCGCGAAGTGATCTCGCTGCCGATCTACCCCGAGCTCACGCGCGCGCAGCTGGACACCGTCATCGGCGCGATCCACGAGTTCTACCGGTGAGCCGGCTCAGGATCGGCGTCGTCGGGGCCGGCGCGTGGGGGCGGAACCACGTGCGCCTCGTGGCCGGTCTGGCGGACGCCGAGCTGACCGCGGTCTGCGACACCAACCAGGCAACGCGACAGCGGGTGGCGCGGCAGTACCCGGCTGTGCTGGTGACGGGGGAGGTCGCCGAGCTGCTGGGGCGCGTGGATGCCGTCATCGTCGCCTCCCCGGCGACGACCCATGCGGGGCTGGCGCTGCGGTGCATCGAGGCGGGCAAGCCGTGTCTCGTCGAGAAGCCGTTCGCGCTGCGCGTGCGGGACGCCGAGGCCGTGGCCGAGGCGGCGGAGCGGCGCCAGGTCCCGGTCCTGGCGGGACACCTGCTTGTCTACCATCCCGTGGTCGAGCAGCTGCAGACGTTGGTGCAGGGCGGCGTGTTGGGAGAGGTGTTCTATCTGTACGGGCTGCGGGTGAACCTGGGACAGGTGCGCGCGGACGAAAACGCCCTGTGGAGCTTCGGCCCGCATGATGTCGCGGTGGCGCTGTTCTTGCTCGGAGCGGTGCCGCAGCGGGTCGCCGCCCAGGGCCGGTGCTACCTGCAGCCCAACGTGGAGGACGTCGTCTTTCTCACGATGGAGTTCGCGAGTGGGACGCTGGCGCACGTGCAGCTGTCCTGGCTCGACCCCCACAAGGAGCGCAAGTTGACCATTGTCGGCTCGAAACAGATGGCGGTGTTCGACGACATGGAGCCGCGCGAGAAGCTGCGGCTGTACGACAAGGGCATAGACCGCCCTCCCGAGTACGCCTCGTACGGGGAAAGCCTCACGATCCGCGAGGGCGACATTTTCATTCCCAGGATCGCCAATATCGAGCCGCTCGCCGCCGAGCTCGGGCACTTCGTGCGCGTGGCGCGCGGCGCCGAGCGCCCCCGCGCCGGGGCGGCGGACGGCGTGCGGGTGGTGCGCGTGCTGGAAGCCGCGTCGCGCTCGATCGCGGCCGGTGGGACGCCGGTGAGCCTGTGAGCGCTCCCGCCGACGCGCTGCTTGCGAAGGCGCGCGACCGCTCGGCCCTGTTCGGCATCGTGGGTCTGGGCTACGTCGGCCTGCCGCTCGCGGTGGAGCTGACCCGGGCCGGCTACCGGGTGCTGGGCTTCGACGTCAACCAGGCGGTCGTCGATCTGGTCAACGCCGGCCGCTCGCACATCCAGGATGTGCCCGCGGCGGCCGTCGCGCGGGCCGTCACGGAAGGCAAGTTCTCGGCCACCACCGACCTGACGCGCCTCACGGAGCCGGACGCGATCGCGATCTGCGTCCCCACGCCGCTCTCCAAGACGAAAGACCCCGACGTCAGCTACGTGCTCTCGGCGACGGAGTCGGTCAAGCGGGCGCTGCGCCGGGGCCAGCTGGTCATTCTCGAGTCCACCACCTACCCGGGGACGACGCGGGAGCTGATGCTCCCCGCGCTCCAGAGCACCGGGCTCACGGTGGGCCAGGACTTCTTCCTCGCCTTCTCGCCCGAGCGTGTGGATCCCGGCAACCCGCGATGGAACACCCGGAACACTCCGAAAGTGGTCGGGGGGATTACCGAGACCTGCCGGAGCGTCACCATGGCGCTCTACCAGCCGGCGATCGAGACGCTCGTGCCGGTGACGTCCACCGAGGCGGCGGAGCTGGTGAAGATCCTGGAAAACACGTTCCGCAGCGTGAACATCGGGCTCGTCAACGAGATGGCGATCGTGTGTGACAAGCTCGGGGTGGACGTCTGGGAGGTGATCGACGCCGCGGCCACGAAGCCGTTCGGCTTCATGAAGTTCACCCCCGGCCCCGGCGTCGGCGGCCACTGCATCCCGCTCGACCCGCACTACCTCGCGTGGAAGATGCGCACGTTGAATTACCGCACCCGCTTCATCGAGCTCGCGGGCGAGATCAACGCGGAGATGCCGGAGTACTGGGTGGCGCAGGTCGTGGCGCAGCTGAACGAGCAGGGCAAAGCCGCCCGCGGCAGCACGGTGCTGGTGGTCGGTGTCGCGTATAAGAAGGACATCGACGACATCCGGGAGAGCCCGGCGATCGACATCATCCGGCTGCTGCAGCAGCGGGGCGCGATGGTCGTGTATCACGACCCGTTCGTGCCCCACCTCAAGGAAGACACCGTGGACCTGCGGTCGGTGCCCCTCACGCCGGCGCAGCTCGGGGCAGCCGACTGCGCCATCATCGTCACCGACCACTCCGCGGTGGACTACGCTCTCGTCGCCCGGCACGTGCGCCGGGTCGTGGATACCCGGCACGTGCTGCCGCGGCCCTCCGCATGAAGGTCGCCGTCGTCGGGACCGGATACGTCGGCCTGGTGGTCGGGGCCTGCCTGGCGGAGACCGGCAACGACGTGGTCTGCGCCGACGTGGACGCGGCCAAGATCGCCCGGCTGCAGGAGAACCAGCTGCCGATCTACGAGCCGGGGCTGGAGCCGCTCGTCGTGCGCAACCAGCGCGAGGGGCGGTTGCAGTTCACCACGGACGTGGGTGGCGCGGTTGAGCGCTCGGACATCGTGTTCATCGCCGTGGGAACGCCCCCGGACGAGGACGGCTCGACCGACCTGCAGCACGTGCTCGACGTGGCACGCACCATCGGCCGCCACATGGATCGCCCCAAGCTCGTGGCCACCAAGAGCACCGTCCCGGTGGGGACGGCTGAGCAGTTGCGGGCTGAGATTGCGAAGCAGACCAAGACCGCGTTCCACGTGTGCTCCAACCCCGAGTTCCTCAAGGAGGGCGCGGCGGTCGAGGACTTCATGAAGCCGGACCGCGTCATCGTGGGGGTGGATTCGGACGACGCGGCGCGAGTGCTCGAGGAGCTGTACGCGCCGTTCGTGCGCACCGGAAATCCGCTCATCTTCATGGACATCCCGTCGGCCGAGATGACCAAGTATGCGGCGAACGCCATGCTCGCTACGCGCATCTCCTTCATGAACCAGATCGCGCAACTGTGCGAGAAGGTGGGGGCGGACGTCACGCTGGTGCGCAAGGGCATCGGGACCGATCGCCGCATCGGGTCGGCGTTCCTGTTCCCCGGCCCGGGGTACGGCGGCTCCTGCTTCCCGAAGGACGTGAAGTCGCTGATCCGCATGGGCGAGGCGCGAGGCGTGCCGCTCGATATCCTCGCGGCCGTCGAGGCCGCGAACGAGCGGCAGAAGCGGCTGCTGTTCGACAAGCTCGCTCACCATTTCGACGGCCGGCTCCGGGGCACGACCGTGGCGGTGTGGGGACTCGCCTTCAAGGCCGAGACGGACGACGTGCGGGAGAGCCCCGCGCTGGTGCTGGTGGACATGCTGCTCGGCGCGGGCGCGACCGTGCGGGTGCACGACCCGGCCGCGCTCCACACGGCGCGTCGTCACCTCGCAGACCGGGTCACCTACGCCGCGCACGCGTATGATGCGCTCGACGGCGCGGCCGCGCTGGCGATCGTCACGGAGTGGCTCGAGTACCGCAACCCAGACTTCGACCGGATCAAGCGGCTGCTCACCCGGCCGCTGATCGTGGACGGCCGCAATCTGTACGACCCGGAGCGGCTCGCGCGCCTCGGGTTCACCTACGACAGCCTCGGGCGACGTCTGGCGTGCGCGTCCTCGTAACCGGGGCCGCGGGGTTCCTCGGCTCGCACCTGTGCGACCGGCTACTCGCGCAGGGGCATCGCGTGATCGGGATGGACAGCTTCCTCACCGGCAATGCCGCGAACGTCGCCCACTTGAAGGGCCACCCGAGCTTTCAGTTCGCTCTGCACGACGTCACGAACTTCATCGAGCTGCAGGGGCCGCTCGACGGCGTGCTCCATTTCGCGAGTCCGGCGAGTCCCGTCGACTACCTCGAGTTCCCAATCCAGACGCTCAAGGTCGGCTCGCTCGGCACCCACAAGGCGCTCGGGCTGTCCAAGGCCAAGGGCGCCCGCTTCCTGCTCGCCTCGACTTCTGAAGTGTACGGCGACCCGCTTGTGCACCCCCAACCGGAGAGCTACTGGGGCAACGTGAACCCGGTCGGTCCGCGCGGCGTGTACGACGAGGCGAAGCGCTTTGCAGAGGCGATGACGATGGCCTACCACCGGTACCATCAGCTCGACACGCGGATCGTGCGGATCTTCAACACCTACGGCCCGCGCATGCGGCCGAACGACGGCCGCGTCGTGTCGAACTTCATCGTGCAGGCGCTCAAGAGCGCACCGCTGACGATGTACGGGGACGGCTCTCAGACGCGCTCGTTCTGCTTCGTCGACGACCTGATCGACGGCATCGTGCGGTTGTTCGAAAGCTCCGAGTCCTAGCCCACGAACCTCGGGAACCCCGACGAGTTCACCGTGCGCGAGCTCGCCGAGCGCGTGCTCGCGCTCACCGGGAGCAAGAGCCGGATCGTGGAATGCCCGCTGCCCGTGGACGACCCCAAGGTGCGCCAGCCCGACATCGCCCGCGCGCGCGCGACCCTGGGCTGGGAGCCACGCGTGCCGCTGGACGAAGGGTTGCGGCGCACGATCGCGTACTTCCGCGAGCTCGTGGCGCGGTGAGCCCGCGGATTCTGGTGACGGGGGCGGCCGGCTTCATCGGCTCCCACGTCTGCGACGCGTTGGTGGCACAGGGCCACGAGGTGGTCGGGGTCGACAACTTCGATCCCTTCTACGACTCCGCCGTCAAAGAGGCGAATCTCGCGGGGCTGCACGGGCACGCGCGCTTCCGGCTCGAGCGGCTGGACGTCGCGGCCGACGATCTGCCCGTGGGCGGCGCGGCCGCGGTGATCCATCTGGCCGCCAAAGCGGGCGTGCGCCCCTCCCTGCAGGATCCCGCGGCGTACATGGAGGCGAACGTCACCGGCACCGCGCGTGTGCTCGACGCGGCACGCCGGGCGGGAGTCGAGCGGATCGTGTTCGGGTCGTCATCCTCGGTGTACGGGGAGACGACGCCCGCGCCGTTCGCCGAAGCTGCCCGGGCGGTGGAGCCGATCTCGCCGTACGCCGCCAGCAAGCGGGCGGGCGAGCTGCTGGCGTTCACGTTCGCGCACCTGTATGGATTGCGGATCGCCTGCCTGCGGTTCTTCACCGTCTACGGCCCGCGGCAGCGCCCCGACCTCGCCATTTACCGTTTCACGGCCCGCATCGCGCGCGGGCTGCCGATCCAGATGCACGGCGACGGTTCGAGCGAGCGCGACTATACCTATATTGGTGACGCGGTGGGCGGCGTCCTCAGCGCGCTTGCCTGGACGGCATCGGCCGCCGCCGGCACGTGCGAGCCATTCAACATCGGAGGGGGGAGCCGGGTGCGGCTCGATCGGCTGGTCCGGCTGATCAGCGAGGCGCTGCGGCGCGCGCCCGTCGTCGAGCGGTGCGCCGACCAGCCCGGGGACGTGCCGCTCACCGCCGCTGACCTGAGCCGCTCCGCGAGCGTGCTCGGCTACCGGCCCGCGGTCGGCATCGACGAGGGCATCCGTCTGTTCGTCCGCTGGTACGAGGCGACCTATGGACGTCAGTCCTGAGCATCTGGTCGGGCAGGCCCGCGAGCGGTTCCAGCTGCACGACTACTACGGAGCGATCCACCTCCTGGAGGAGGTGCTCGCCTCGGGGCGGGCGTTCGCCGACGCGCACCACTTGCTCGGGCTCTCCTACTCCCTCGCCGGCCAGAACGACAAGGCGCTCGCGCAGTTCGACCAGGCCCTCGAGCTGAACCCGAATTACATCGAGGCGTTGATCCATCGCGCCATCGTGCTCAACGAGTTGGGGCGCGAGGACGAGGCGGACGCCGCGCTGCGCCGGGCCGGCCAGCTGAGCGGCGAGACGCGGCGCGGCTTCTCCTCCCACGTGGCGGCCACGCTGGCCAACCTTCGCGCCGCGTTGGGAGACGCCTACGCCGAGGCGGGCGACCTCCCCGAGGCCATCGCGCAATACCAGGCGGCTCTCGGGCTGGGACCCACCTTCCAGGACCTGCGGTATAAGCTGGGCCGGCTGCTGCTCGACTCCGGCCGGGCGCTGCAGGCGCGCGAGCAGTTCGAGCTCATCGTGCGCGACCAGCCCCACTTCCTGGACGCCGCTGCCATGCTGGGCCTCGCGTGCTTTCTGGCGGGCGACGGGCTGTCGGCCCGCGCCGTCTGGGAGGAGTGCCGCGAGCGCCGCCCGGAGGATCCCCGCGTGGAGGCATATCTGGCCATGCTCGCCCGCAGCGACGTGCCGCCCTCGACACCGCCGCTCCCCTCCCCCCCAGCCGCGAGTGCTCGGGCGCCCCGCGGGGGAAAGCGCAAGAAGACGTGACGCGCGCCGGCCTCGCGATGCTCGCGCTCGCCCTCGGCTGCGCCCCCAGCGCCGCCGACCATGAGCAGCTGGGAGACCGGAGCTATGCAGCCGGCGCCTACCCGGACGCCCTGGCCGAGTACGAGCTCGGTCTCAAGGCCAACCCGGGGCGCGCCCCGCTGCTCGCCAAGGCGGCGGCGGCGGCGCTGCACACCGAGGACTACACCCTCGCTGCGGCCGAATACCGCGCGCTCGCCACGGCCGACCGCTCGCGCAGCGACGAGGCGGCGGACGGGCTGGAGCGGGTGGTGCGCGCGGCCCTCAACACCAATGACCGGTCCGCGCTCGCGGTGGCGCTCGGCGGGATTCGGGAGATCGCCCCGAACCGCCCGCTTGGCCGCTACGCCCGCCTCGTCGCGCTCGACGCCGCCGACCGCGGCAACGCGGGCGACGCCCTGGCGTTCCTGCCGACCGCCATCGCCGCGGCCGTCGACGGGCGCAACGCGGACTCGTTGCTGTACCTGCTCGGCCTGGCCGCGGTCCGCGCGCGCGACTGCAGCACCGCTGTCGTGGTGTTCGAGGGCGTGATCCGGCGGGCGCGGGAACCCGCCGTGGTGGACCCCGCGCGCGAGGGCCTGGGCATGTGCTCGCTGATCCGCGGACAGGACGCCCTCGATCACGGACACCCGGCCGAAGCCGAGGACTGGTTCCGCCGCGCCACGGCTCCGGGGGCGGCGGTGGAGGTGGCCCGGGGGGCCTACATCGGCCTCGGGGACGTGCGACTCGCCCAAGGAGACGTCGCGGCTGCCGTCGACGCCTACCACCAGGCCCTGGTCGGCGGAACGCCGGGAGATTCGCTGACGCAGAAGGCGCAGCAGAAACTCAACGCGCTCGGCAAGGCCGATTCGACATGAGGGCCGTGCGCCGGCTCCGCCTCCTGGGTGTGCTGGGGATCGCCGCGTGCCACCATGCGGCGCGGGCGCGCGTCACGCCGAGCCCCGACAGCGAGCTGAGCCGGGCTCGGGCGGCCTTTCGCCACGGCGACTTCACCCAGGCGCTGCAGACCTACCAGCGGCTCGTCTTCGAGGTCGGGCCCAACGACTCGATCGCACCGGAAGTGCACCACTCCCTCGCCGAGTCCTACTTCCAGACGGGCGATCTGGTGCAGGCCGCGCACGAATTCCGGCAGGTCGCCGACCAGTTCCCGGCGAGCCCCTTTGCGCCCGTGGCCTTGCTGCGGGCCGGCGACGCCAACCTGCGCCTGTGGCGGATGCCGGACCTCGACCCCTCCTACGGGGAGGCGGCGCTGGCCATCTACCAGGAGCTGGCCGGGCGCTACCCCGACAGCGAGGCCGCGCAGCGTGCCCAGCTCCACGTGCGCCAGCTCAGGGAATGGTTCGCGGAGAAGAGCTACAAGAACGGGATGTTCTACTTCAAGCGGAAAGCCTGGGATTCGGCGATCATCTACTTCAAGGACGTGTACGCCAACTACCCCGAGACGCCCCGGGCGGCCGACGCGCTGCTCCGCTTGGCCGATGCCTACCGGGTCATCAACTACAACGAAGAGCTGCGAGAGGTCTGCAACACGCTGCAGCGCTACCACCCGAACCACCCCGGGCTGGCGCGCCGCTGCCCGGCGGCCGCCACGGCCGATAGCGCGTCGACCACCCCCTGACCGTCGTGGACGCGCTGTTCGGCGGGTCCTTCGACCCGGTGCACGTGGGGCACCTGATCGTGGCCGAGGCGGTGGCCGAGGCGCTGGGCGTCCGCGTCCGGTTCCTGCCGGCCCGCGAGCAGCCGTTCAAAGGTGCGGCCCACGTGGCCACGCCAGAGCAGCGGGCCGAAATGCTGGCGCTCGCGGTGGCGGGGAACCCGCGGTTCGCCGTGGAGCCGATCGAGCTTGGGTTGCCGGTGCCCTCCTACACGGTCCGCACCCTGCGGGCTCTGGTGGAGCGGGAGATGGAGGAGGGGGGCGGGGGGGGGGGCGGGAACCGGTTTACGTTGTTGCTGGGGGCGGACGCGGCCCAGGATCTCCCGCAGTGGTACGAGGTGGAGTCCCTGCCGCGGCTCGCCGATGTGGTCGTCTTCGCCCGGCCGGGCGCGACCATCCCGACCCACCGCCTGATCACCCGGGTGATCGAGGTGCCGACGGTCGACGTGTCCGCCTCGGGCGTCCGCACGCGGGTCGCCGCGGGGCGGTCCATTCGCTATTGGGTGCCCGACGCGGTGCGCGAGTACATCGCCGCCCACGGGCTGTATCGCTAGTGCCGTTCCGACTAGTTGAGCCAAGAAAGAGATTCGTATGCAGTACACCTATGTGCTTCTCAGTGAACAAGACGGACGATTTTACACCGGGTCGAGTGGGGACTTGCGAGCGCGGTTCCGAGACCACAACGCAGGTCGAGTCCACTCCACCGCGTATCGGCGTCCGTTGAAGCTTCACTATAACGAGGCGTGCCTCGATGCGGCGGATGCCTGTCGGCGAGAGCGGTTCCTGAAGACCGGCAAGGGCAGGCGTTATCTCAACACCCGTCTCAAGCAATCTCTCCAGATGCTTCGGGCAAACAAGTTGGAACGGCACTAGAGGACTGATGTTCGACGACTTCTTCAAGAAAGTCTTCGGGACGCGCTTCAAGCGGGAGATGAAGCGCATCAGCCCGACGGTCGCCGCGATCCATCGACATGAAGAGCGCCTCAAGACGCTCCCGGACGGGGAGCTGCAGGCGCAGACGGCGAGGTTTCGCGCGATGGTTGCCGAGCGCACCGGCGCGCTGGCGGCGGAGGTGGTCCGCCTCACCAAGGCCAAGCATGACTGCCCCGACGCCGTCGAGCGCGCGACGCTGAGCGACCAGCTGGGCAAGGCGGAGCAGGCGCTGGCCAGAGCGCTGCAGGCCACGCTCGACGATCTGCTGCCCGAGGTGTTCGCCACGGTGCGCGAGGCGAGCCGCCGGCTGCTGGGCACGCCGGTCGCGGTGACGGGGCACACCCTCACCTGGGACATGGTCCCCTACGACGTGCAGCTGATCGGCGGGATCGTCCTGCACCAAGGGAAGATCGCCGAGATGGCGACGGGCGAGGGCAAGACGCTCGTCGCCACCCTGCCGCTGTACCTCAACGCGCTGGCGGGGCGGGGCGTGCACCTCGTCACGGTCAACAACTACCTCGCTCGGCGCGACTCGCAGTGGATGGGCCACCTGTTCACGTGGCTCGGGCTCAGCGTGGGCTGCATCGACGACACCCAGCCGCAGACCCCCGAGCGCCGGGCGGCCTACCTGTGCGACATCACCTACGGCACGAACAACGAGTTCGGGTTCGACTACCTGCGCGACAACATGGTGATCGCGCTCGACCAGCGCGTGCAGCGGCCGCACTACTACGCGATCATCGACGAGGTCGACTCGATCCTCATCGACGAGGCGCGCACCCCGCTCATCATCTCGGGGCCGGTGGGCGC
>QHUY01000239.1 GCA_003223415.1 Gemmatimonadota bacterium | reverse complement strand
CGCCGCTTGTCGTCGACCAAGTAGGCGCAGTTCTCCAGCAGCACAAGCTCGAAGGGGTCTGCGGGCGGAGGTAGGGGACGGCCGTAGCGCTGCTCGAGTCGTGCGATGCGCTCTTTTAGATGGTGTCGAATCCGCGTGGCCACCCATCAAGCCTGCACGCGGTTCGCATGGCGCGCCAGGCATGGATCCGTCGTCCAGCTCGGTTGGTATCGGGCGCCCCGCGCCCGCTCAGTCGCGGTGGACCGCGGTACGCACCGAGTCTACTTGCTACTCGCCCACGTGAGCAGGCATCCTGTTCTACGGGTGCTGGTGCCGAACGATTCCCAAACTGCAGGAGGAGGAAATGGAACGAACCCCTCGATTCGCTGTGGCGTCGTTGGGCGCGGTCACGCTGAGCATTGCCTTGGGCGTTCCTCGAAACCCGAGTGCCGCTGAGCTCAGGCCGCTGAGTGGGCAGGCGGCGCCGGCGGTCATTTGGCATTTCGATTCACTGCCACCGGGGCAGCCGCCGGCCGGCTTCTCCTTCGGCCGTACCGGCCGTGGCCGCGTGGGTCATTGGATTGTGCAGTCAGCCCCAGACGCGCCGAGTCCACCGAACGTGTTGGCCCAAGTCGACAGCGACCGCACGGACTACCGGTTCCCCGTCGCGGCAGCACCGTCGCCGAGCTTCACGGATGGCAGCGTCTCGGTGAAGTGCAAGCCCGTGTCGGGGCATGTCGACCGCGCCTGTGGTGTCGTGTTCCGGTACCAGGATGAGAACAACTACTATCTCGCGCGCGCGAACGCGCTTGAGGACAACGTCCGTTTCTACTACGTGAAGAACGGACGCCGGATCCAGCTCGCCAACTGGAGCGGGAAGGTCACATCGGGCGTCTGGCACGAGTTGCGTGTCGAGTTCCTAGGGGATCATGTGGAGCTGTACTGGGACGGCACCAAGCGGATCGACGCGCGCGACCGCACGTTCAGTGGTCCCGGCCGCGTGGGCGTCTGGACCAAGGCCGACTCGTACACCTTGTTCGACGACCTCACCGCGAGGCCGCGGGAGTAGATCCACGGAGCTGACACGTTGCGTGAGACCATAGCGGGCCTGATCGGGTCCTACGGCTACGTCGTTCTCTTCCTCCTGGTGGGCCTCGAGAGCCTCGGGATGCACGCAGGTCTCCGTGCTGCTGGGCGCCGCCCTCGTGATCATGGCCGTCCGGGTCAGCCAGCTCTACCTTGGGGTGCACTACTTCAGCGACGTGGTGGGTGGTCAGGGCTGTTGTGGCTCTCCGCGTGTATCTCCGGCCTCGAGGTCGCACGCCGGTGGCGCGCCGGGGCACCGCCGACAGCCGCTCCACCCGCGCCGGCCTGATGCCGGCCCTTGGAGCGCTCCGCGCGCGCCAGCCTCATCGCCTAGGTTCTAAAGCGAGTTCGGAGGAATCTCTCGCGTGCATCGTGGACTGTTCGCTGTGCTCGGCCTGGTCCTGGCCCCCCGGCCGATCGTGGGACAGGCACCGGCGGCCCCGTACCGCGTCACGTGGGGTGACGCGGCATCAGTGGCAACCGCCGGTGTGCTGTATGTGCTGCCCGGCGCCCTGGGATTGCCACATGGCGCCCCATCCTGTGCTCCCTGCGATCCAGCCACGCTTCCAGGCGTGGATCGCTGGGCGCTGCGGCCGGTCTCCGCGACCGGGGACGTAGCGAGCGATGTGGTCCTCGCTGGCGTCGCGGGCTTCACGGCGTTCGCCAGCCTACAAGACCTGCCGGCCCAACAGTGGCACGGCAACTTCGCGGTGCTCGCCAGTGCCGCGAGCTGGACCGCGGCCTCAACGGAGTGGCTCAAAGTCCTCGTGCGCCGCAAGCGACCGGTGTTGTACACGAGCGATGCGATAACGGCGGCGACCGATCCGGAGAATCAACAGTCACTGCCTTCCCTTCACGCGTCCCTCGCGTTTGCGGCGGCGACGTCCTACCTGGTGATCGCGCGCCGGCAACACCTGCCGCACCGGAGGCGGAACACCATCCTCCTCTATGCGGGCGCGGTAGGGGTGGCGGCGCTCCGTGTCGCGGGCGGCAAACATTTTCCAACGGACGTGCTAGCTGGCGCTGCGCTCGGCAGCGGGATCGGCTGGCTCGTCCCGACCATTCATCCGACCCAGCCCTGATCCGCGGGGCGTCCCCGGGCGGCGGTCAATCTCCTGGTGCGCCTAGCGGCCGTGATCGGTGGCACACGGCATTAAGGGCGGTGCCCTGATGGGGGTGGCCGTCGAGCTGCAGTTCTGATCACAGCGTCGATAGGTCTCCCACTGGAGCTTCAATCGCGCGAGGAAGGCGACAAGCTGCGGGTCCCGCCGCAGGCTGTCGAGGTAGGGGTCCCCGGCGAACAGCGGATAGCAGGGCAGCCCATCTTCGGCGGTCCGGCGCAGCCATGCCATCGCCTTGGAGAAACTCACACCGAAACTCACACCACCAGTGGGGGAAGTAGAACGGCCC
>QHUY01000044.1:30109-94749 GCA_003223415.1 Gemmatimonadota bacterium | reverse complement strand
GGTGACGACGAGGATGGCCCGGGCGCCGAGATGGATCGCCGGAGCCAGCGGGGCGGTCTGGCGCACGCTACCGTCGCCGTAGAACGAGTCCCCCACGCGGACCGCGGGAAAGAGGATCGGCAGGGCGGCAGACGCCATGACGTGGTCCAGAGTGAGCCGGGCCCGCACGGCGTAACGCAGCGCGCGCCGCCACGTGGGCGCGTCAGGAGGGCCGTGCACGAACGTCACCGTCTCGCCTGAAGCGTATGAGGTGGCGCTGAGAGCCACCGCGCGCAAGCGGCCGGCCGCAATCTTGGCATCGATCCCCGCGAAATCGAGGCGCGCGGCCAGAGATCCCCGCAGCGGGCTCATGTCCATCAGGCCGCGGACGACAGCAGCCTCTCCGTGCCTGCCCAGCAGGGTTGCGGCCACGCCGCGCACCAGCGCCCGCGCCAGGCGCCACGGCTGGATGCGGTAGACGCGATCAACCACGAGGTGGCTCCAGTGGTCACGCAGCGTCGCCAGTGCGGCGGGCAGCGTCCCCGCGTGCGCCGCGAGGTAGACGGCGTTGATCGCGCCCGCGGATACGCCGGTCACGATAGGAAACTCCAAGCCAGGCATCCGGTCGCCGATCGCCGACAGGACGCCCACTTCATACGCGGCCCTGGCTCCGCCGCCCGCCAGGACCAGCGCGAGGCTGCCTGGGCCGGCGCTCACTTGACCCGCCGCAGCAGCACCTCGATCAGCGCCCGGAAGGCCCGGCCCCGATGAGAGACCCGGTGCTTGGCCGCCGGCGGCGCCTCCCCGAAGCTCATGCGGAGGTCGGTGGAGAAAAACAGCGGGTCGTAGCCGAACCCGCCGGTCCCGCGGGGCGCCGGCAGAATGAAGCCCTCGCAGCTCGCCTCGACGATCTCGGGAATCCCGGAAGGGGTCTCGAGGTAAGCGACGATGCAGCGGTAGCGCGCCGTGCGCTGCGTCTCGGGCACGCCCGCCAGCCGTTCGAGCAGCAGCGCGTTGTTCCGCGCGTCCAGGCCACCGCCACCCGCCCCTCCCTCCCCCGTTTCCCTCGCCCAGCGGGCCGAGTGGATCCCGGGCGCCCCACCCAGGGCATCCACCTCGAGCCCGGAGTCGTCGGCGACGGTAGGAAAGCCACTGCGCTGCGCGAAGTAGCGGGCCTTAGCGGTAGCATTCTCGGTGTAGGTGGACCCCCGCTCCAGATCGGCCTCCTCGGGCAACCGCTCCAGGAACCGGTCGGCGGGAAACTGGATCTCGAACGGCAGGCCCGCGAACAGCTCGCGGATCTCACGGACTTTGCCCGGGCTGCGCGTGGCGACGAGTAACTTCATTGCGGATTGGGGATTGCGGATTGCGGATTGGATCGAAAGGTCATTTCGGACCGTTCAGTTTGCGGAGCAGGTCGGTCGTAGACTTCCCCGGCACCAGCGGGATCCGAACGACGCGCCCCCCCCACCCTTCCACCTCGTCCGCCCCGACAATCTGCTCCCGAGCGTAATCCGCGCCCTTGACCAGCACGTCCGGGCGCAGCCGCCCGATCAACGCGAGCGGAGTGTCCTCAGCGAAGATGACGACGCAGTCCACACACGCCAGCCCCGCCAGCAGCCGGGCCCGCTCGGCAGCCGGGACATAGGGGCGGTCGGTCCCCTTCCCCAGCCGCCGGACCGACGCGTCGCTGTTCACGCCGACGACGAGCGCCACGCCCTCGGCGCGTGCCGCCTCGAGCAGGGCGACGTGCCCGGCGTGCAGCAGGTCGAACACGCCGTTCGTGAAGACGACCGGGCCCAGACCCTGCTGCGCGACGCGCCACCGTGCCGCGTCCTCGAGGGTCCGGATCTTTCCGGCGGTAGTCATGCGCCCGCGAATTCCTCTTCCGTCTTCCCCCGTACCCGGAAGGCCCACTTGAGGAACGGCGGCGACACGAGCGTCGTGGCGATGACCACGAGCAGGATGGCGCTGAACAGCCGGCCGGAGAGGATCCCCGCCGTGAGCCCGATCTGGGCGAAGATGAGGCCGACCTCGCCCCGCGGCGCCATCCCGACCCCCACCGCCCAGCGGTTAAACTTGCGCCACGGCACCGCCCAGCCGCTCACGAGCTTGCCCAGCACGGCGATCGCGAACAGCGTCCCCGCGATGGACAGCGTGGCGCGGTTGGCGGGGTCGGCGGGATTCCACACGCTGAGGTCGACGCTGGCTCCGATGCTGAGGAAGAAGAGCGGCGTGAAGATATCGGCGACGGGCTTGATGCGCTCCTCGATGGCGTCGAACTGATTGGTCTCGGACAGAATGAGGCCGGCCGCGAACGCGCCGATGATGAACGCGGACCCCGCCGTCGCGGCGAGCGCGCACAGCCCCAGCAGGAACGCGAACGCGGAGACCAGCAGGACTCCCCGCACGCGCATGCGGTCCACGACGCCGAACAGCCACGGGGTGATCGTGAGGCCGAGCCACACGGCGATCACCAGAAACCCGACCGCGACGCCGAGCATCCGGGCCACGCCCGCGAGGCTGAGCGCCGTGCCGGCGGCGAGCCCCGAGACGACGCCCAGGATCACCAGGCCCACCACGTCGTCGATCACCGCGGCCCCGAGGATGGTACGAGCCTCCACGCTGTGCAGCGCGCCCAGGTCGTGCAGCACGCGAGCCGTGATGCCGACCGACGTGGCGGTCAGCGTCGCGCCGACGAAGATGGCGGTCGTGGTGGGATCGGAGACGCTGTGCTCGTAGCCATGCCACCCCGACCTCCAGTACAGATAGCCGAGCACGAACGGCACGGCGACGCCGACGCAGGCCACCGCCGTGGCGGCGGCGCCGACGCGGCCCATGGCCTTGAGGTCGGTCGCGAGCCCGATCTCGAAGAGCAGGACCACGACGCCGACTTGGGCCAGGAGACGAAATACTCCGGTGAGCGGGTCGTCGGGCGCGGTGGGAATGATCTTGAGCGCCCCCGCGCCCAACACGATGCCGACGACCAGCTCGCCCAGCACGGCCGGCTGGCCCAGGCGCTCCACCACCTCGCCGGCAAACTTGGCGGCGACCAGCATCAGCGCGAGAACGGCGAAGAAGCGGACGACCGGCAGGTCCCCTGTCGCCCCCAGCAGGAGCGGCAGGAGCGCCGCGAGGGCAAGCGCTTTACAGCGGCTCGGTCGCTCTCGGATGGAACTCGAAGGTGTGATTGAACAGCGGCAGGTGGACCGCCTCGCTGTACGACGTGTCAATGTCGATCTCCCGCGGCGACAGGCTGCGGCGGATACGGAGGTTCGTGGTGGCGTTCTCGGACACGCCGATTTCCTGAAAGGCGGCCTGGAGGCGGCGGCGTATCGTGCCGTCGTCGAGCGCCGCGGCGACCCGCGCCTGCGACTGCATCTCGTCGAGGAGCTGGTAATAGCGCATGTACACCCCGCCGATCTTCACTCCGTAGTACAGCAGCGCCACAAAGACGAGCAGCGAGATGAGGCATCCGGTAGAGCTGGCCCCGCGCCGGGCGTGCAGCCACCGAGCTACCATTGGGACTGCGCTCCGTCCACGATCTCGGTCACGAGCTTCTGCAGCGCGATTTTCCGGCCGTCGGCTTCCTGCGGCGGCTGGTAGTCGCCGTTCACCGTCACCTCGTGCTTCCATACGGTGTGCCCGTCGCGCTGGTCCACGATTTCCACGTCCACCGTGAGCTGGATCTGGCGGCGGGTCACGTTCACGGTCCCCACCCCGGGCTGTACGGCGAGTGGCACGTCCGGCTCGTAGCGCGCGATGCGGCCCCGCACGACGGCGTCGGCGTTCTGCTCGCCCGCCAGCCGCAGCCCCAACCGATTCTCCAGCGCCTCGCGAACGGCGTCGTTGACTTCCCGGGTCAGCGCCGGCTCCGGCGTGTCGTTGTCGAACGGCAGGATCGCCACGGTCTTGACGTTGGGCAGCCCGCCGCCGGAGAAATGGTACAGGCAGGCGGCGAGGCCCAGCGTCGCCGCGCTAACGGCGGCTGCGCCACAGAGCCGGCGCAATGACCACCATCGTATCCACTGCCACCACGGTGAACTCAAAACGCGCCGAGCCCTCCGGGAAATCGACGCGGGCGCTGGCGGGCCGCGCTTCCGCATCGTAGACCGTTCGGCTGCGCGCCACCACTTTCCCGCCCTGCCGCCACTCGGCCTCCAACACCCGGGGAGTGGCCGCCGTCGCCACGTAGGTCAGGGTGTCCGCGCCGCGGACGAACCGCCACAGCTCGCGGGGGGGGTCCGCCTTCCCCGACACGGCCGCGTCGGCCGCCGGTGGCCGGACCGTGCCGAGCGACGCCCAGAGCATCGGGATCGCCGGTACGAGGGAGTGAAAGCTCTCCTCGGGGTCCGCCCATCGCACCGAATCACCGACCAGCACCGCCGCCCCCGAGGCCAGCCCCAGCGTCGCCACCCAGTCGAACCGGAGCGAGTCCGGCGGCGCAATGCGCGCCTGCCCCCGCCCCCCGGCGCTCTGGCGGTCATCGCGGTACTTCCACCGGAACCGGATCGCCGTGTGATGCGGTGGCACCATGGCGAGCGTCCAGGCGAGCGCGCTGTCCCGCGCCGCAGGGGGCAGCCCTACTGGGACCAGCGGAGCGAGTGCATGGTGACAGCCCGCCGCCGCTGCACACGCGCCAATGTAGGAAAGGGAGCGGAGGCGGTCAAGCACAACCCATTGCCGATTCAATAGTTAAAACCGAAGAAGAAGTCCACGAAGCGGGGTCGCTGGCTGCCGTCGGGTAGGCCGTACAGGTCGGCATTGCCGTGGTGGAAGCGCCAGCCGAGGTCGAGCCGCAGCACCAGGGGCTGGACGACCGGCATGCGGAACCCGATGCCGGTGCTCCCCAACACGCCGCGCGCCGTGGAGAACTCCGTCCAGGCGCGCCCGTAGTCCACGAAGAACGCCGCCTGCACCCCGGGGAGCCGCACGACACCGAAGGGGAAGCCGATCGACACAAAGTCGGTGATGGGGAAGCGCCACTCGGCGTTCAGCATCCAGGCGCGCGTGCCGGCGACGTAGCCGTAGCCGGGGTAACCGCGCATAGCCCAGGAGCCGCCGATGCTGACGCGGCGCGGCCGCTGGCCGCCGGCATAGTAGCCCAGGGCGCGCACCGCGAAGGCGCTGCGCAGCGAGGTGCGGGAGTAGTGCCGCCAGTCGCCCGAGGCGACCCAGGAGTCGAAGCGGCCGTTGCTGATGTCGTTGACGAGCCCGGCGGTGAAGTTGAAGCGTTCGCCGTCGATCGGGCCGGTCTCGAGCCACAGCGTGTTGTCCTTGATGTAGCTCAGATAGTTCGACGCGAGCCAGCCGACACGGTGGAGGTCGGTGAGGTCGCCGCTGCCGGTGAGGACGTTGGGCTGGGTGATGTCGAAGCGGTCGGAGTGCTCCACCCGGTACTCGGCCTCGACGCGCCGGAACCGCGACAGCGGGTAGCGGACCTGGGTGAAGACGCCGCTCGAGGTCTCCTGGAAGATCGTGCTGAAGTCGCCCTCGTAGAATAGGCCGCGCAGCCGGAACGCGCCCACGCCCCAGTTCACCCGACGCGACTGGTCGAGATAGAACACGGTGCCGTTGAGGTTGTCGAGCAGGTTCCCGAGACCGCTCCCCTGGAACTGGAAGGAGGAGACCCCCAGGAACACCATGTGGTCGCTCAGCTGGTCGCTGAACAGGAACACGGCTCCCTGGGCCGAGCCGAGGCCCGGCGCCACGACGGCGTCCCCGGCCGCCACGTCGAGGGAGTACTTCTTTTCAAACGGCATGGCGTCGGCGCGAGCGTACGGCGGGTTGGACAGCTCGGGCCAGGTCCACTCTGGCGGCCGGCGGTCGGCGGCCAGCGCAAAGGTCGGCGCCGTGCTGTCGGCCGCCGGGCGAGCGAAGTAGAGGTTGAAACTCAGGTCGGCGAACCCGCCGAACACCAGTCCGCCTTCGCGCTCCAGGTACTGCGGGTCGAAGGCGCCGTTCACCGTGTTGGTCTCGCGGCGGCCCGTCCCGGTCGAGTCCACCGAGTAGATCTGGGGCGTGCCGTCGCGGTCGCTGGAGAAGTAAATGCGGCCGGTGGCGACCGACCAGCGGGGCGTCTCGTCGCGCCAGTCGCCGTAGGTCAGATAGCGAATCGCCCCGGTCGCGAGATCGAGCGCGAAGAGGTTGCGCGCGGCGTTGGGCCCGAACGCCGTGCGATCGGAGGCGAACACCACCGAGCGTCCGTCGGGACTCACCGTGGGATCGAGGTCCTGATAACGGTCCGAGGTCAGCCGCTCGAGCCGGCCGCCGGCAAGCCACAGGCGGTACAGGTCCGAGTAGCCCGACACCGAGAGCCCGCTGAAGACCACACTCTTGCCGTCCGGCACCCAGGTCGGGGAGAGGATGGACACCAGCTCCGGAAATTGGTAGCGGCCCACCACACGGTGCTCGGCGAGATTCCAGAAGAACAGCGCGTCGCGGTCCAAGTATCGGCTCCCGAAGACGACGACACCGCTCGAGCTCACGTCCATGCGCGACTCGAAGAAGTGGAACGACTCGAACTGCGGCGTGCGCTCCCCCTGCACCACGACGTGTCGGCGACGGCTCCCAAACTCCTGCGCATAGATGTTGGTGTACCCCGTCGCGGGCGAGAAATACAGGAACGCGCTGGTGCTGTCCCGGCTGTTCCAGTACCCCGTGGGCTTGATCGCGAGCCGGGTGAGGAGCTGGGAGGTGATCGCCAGCGGGGTCGCCTCCTTCACCACGGGGAAGTAGCGGCGGCGCATCCAGAACTGCCACTCGTCCGACAGCTGCTCGAGTGTACGCCCGTAGACTCCGGCCATCGCCTCCGCGAACGTCGGATACTTCCAGAGCTGGCGGTAGAGCTCGGGGATGCGCCACTCGCCGTAGCGCTCGGCCAGGTAGCGATGGATCACCCCGCCCAGGGGGTAGATGATCCCGCCGTAGGCGTAGGTGAGGTCCTTGAGCGCCGGCAGCTGGCCGGAGATGGTCATGTCCCGGAGGATCATCTCGTCCCGCGAGTCCTCCCCAGCCGAGAAGAATTCGGCGAGCCCTTCGGTGTACCACAGCGGCAGGGTGGCGTGATGCAGGCGCGGATAGCGCGCGAACACCTCGGTTTCGAGACTCAGCTGGAAGACGTGCACCAGCTCGTGCCGCAGGGTGTGGCGGAAGTCGGTGTAACTGCCCGTGAACGGCAGGGTGACGCGGCGCTTCAGGAATTCGGTCACGCCGAGCAGTCCCTCGGGGGGGACGAACGGCAGGATGTTGGTTTGCTCGAAGTCGGTGTGCGAGGCGTAGATGATCAGGGGAATGCGGCGCCGCACGGCGTGGTTGAAGCGCCGCGCCAGCACGCCGTAGCTCTCCTCGGCATAGCCGAGCGCCACGCGGCCGAGCTCTTCCTCTTCCGGGTAGAAGTAGAGGTCCGTGTGGTCGCTGCGGAGCACCCGCCAGTCGAAGCGGCGGTACTGAACCTTGTTCTGTCCGAAGTAGCCGAACTGGGCCGTCGCCGCGACCGGCAGCGCCGCGAGGGCCACGAGCAGCAGGGCCGCCGTCCGGATGACGGGGAGGGGAGGGCTCCGCATCAACGGTGGATGCTCCGGATGCGGTCACCCTGCGCGATCAGCTGCAGCACACGCGCGTCCCCCACCACGCGTCCGAACACCGTGTAGATGCCGTCCAGATGCGGCTGCGGTGAGTGGGTGATGAAGTACTGGCTGCCGCCGGTATCGGGGCCCGAGAGCGCCATGCCCATGGTACCCGTCTCGTAGCGCACGGGGTTCACCTCGTCCCGCAGCACGAACCCCGGCCCGCCCCACCCGTCGCCGCGGGGATCGCCGTCCTGGACCACGAAATTCGGGACCACCCGATGCCACCGGAATCCGTCGAAGAAGCGTCGGTCCACCAGTGCCAGAAACGCCGCCACGGTAAGCGGCGCCTCGCCGGGGAGCAGCTCGACGGTGAGGCTGCCGCGGTCCGTGTCGATCGTCACCTGGGGGGCCGGCCGGCCGCTGATCGCGGGCAGCAGGTAGCGTCGCGCGACGTCCCGATAATCGGCGTCCCCCCCCCCACGCACTCCCCATGCCTCCGCCGCATCGGGGAAGGTGTCGGCAGCCAGGCGGCGCACGAGGTAATCGTCGGCCTTGGGCACCCTGGCCAGGAACTGGTTGGCGACGCGCAGTCGCCCCGCCACACCACCCCGGGCGATCGCAGCGAGCGCCGCGACGGCCGACAGCCGGGCGTCGTCGAACGGATCGCCGGCCGCGCGGGCGTAGGCCTGGGCCAAGCGGTCCACGTCATCGAGATCGGGGTGCCGGGTGAGCAGATCGGCGGCGACGCTGCGGACCGCGGGGTCGGCATGCGCGAGCAGCTCGCGCGCGCGGCCCGACAGCGCGGCGTCGCCGCTGTCGGTGACGATGCGCTGCAGCCCCTGCAGCGCGCGGGCCACCACGCGCCCGTCCGGGTCGGCGAGCAACGCCTCGAGGCGCACCCGGCTTCCGGCGGCATCGTAGGCTTCCGCCGCGACGCTTCGCCAGCGCCAGTCGGGGTCGCCCGCCGCGGTCGCCGCCGCGGCGACGCCCGCGGCGCTGTCCGCCTGGGCGAGGCCGATGAGCGCTTGACGTCGCAACGCGAACACCTGACTGGTGAGCCGGGCCTGCAGCGCCTGAGCGGCGGCCGTGCCGCCGATCGCCCCGAGGGTCGTCTCGGCCTGCACGGCGACGCCGACGTCCGCGTCGGAGGCGAGGGGCGCGACGGCACCGACGAGGGTGGTGTCGCGCAGGCTCGCCACGGCCCGTAGCGCGTTGATGCGCATGTGCGGCTCGCGGTCCTGCAGCAACGGCTGCAGGCGTGCCCCCAGCGCGCGGCGGTCCGCCTTGGCGCTGTCCACCAGCGAGCCGGTGATCCCGCGCGCGGCCGCTTCTCGAACGGTGGGATCCCGGTCCTGCAGCGCGGCGATCAGAGTCGGCACGGCGGCCGGCGTGCGCAGCCGTGCCAGCGAATAGACGGCGCGCTGGCGGACCAGGGCGTCCGGCGCATCGGCGAACCGGATCAGCGTGGCGATGGGAGCGCGGCGGCCCAGGCGCCAGGCTTCGAGCAGTGCGCGACTGGGAGCCGGGGGGACATCTCCGCCGGGTGACGCGGACTCGAGGATCACAGTGAGCGCCCGCGCTCCGGCGGTCCGGCCGATCTTCGCCAGCGCGGTCACGGCCTCGAGCTGCGGCAGGTCCTGTTGATCGGGAGCGCGGCCGCGCACGGTGGCGAGCAGCGGGTCCACCGCGAGCGTGTCCTTCAGCAGCCCCAGCGCGAACGCTGCCGCGGCGCGCACCACCATGGTCGAATCGGCGAGGACGGGCACGAGCAGGTTCACGGCGGCTGGATCGCCGATGCGGCCCGCCGCGAGCGTGGCCTGACGGCGAACGCCAGGATCGGGGTGCTGCAGCCCCTCGCGCAGCACTGCCCCGTCGAAGCGTCGGGCGTCACTCGCGGCGAGCAACTGCGCCAGCACGGTCACCAGCGCTTCATCTTGCTGCGGCGGGGCAGCCGCAGGCTGCTGGGCCACGCCCCGGAGGGGTGCTCCCGCCAGGAGGAGCAGCAGCGCGGTGCGAATAGGCTGCTGAAAAAGTCTAGTTGACGTCGTGCCCGTGATGCGCGGCTGAAGCCGCGGCTCGGCCCCTTCCGCTGAAGCGGAGCAGCCACGCCCGTTTGCGGGCAGATGCCGAGTCGCGAGTTCACTCGCGCACTCCGCGGCCGGAGGCGGCAATCCTTTTTTCACCGCCCTACTAGAGGCGCACCGGGTCCGGCGAGGACTGCAGGAGATCACTGACGTGCTCCGGAATGCGGGTGAGGGAGTGGTGGCGGTCGAGGGCGATGAGTGCCGTCTCCGCCGTGGCGAGCAGCTCGCCGGTGACCGCGCGCTCGACGGCGTAGCCGAAGATGACCCGGCGCGTGGCGAGATCGCGCACCCAGCAGCGGATGCGCAGCAGGTCGTCGTAGCGGGCGGGCTGGCGGTAGCGCACGCGCAGGTCCGTCACCGCCAGGTAGATACCTTGCTCTTCCAGTGCCTTGTATGTGAGCCCGGTGGCGCGCATGTGCTCGGTGCGCGCCATGTCGAGCCAGATGACGTAGTTCCCGTGATAGACGAGCCCCATCTGGTCCGTCTCGGAGTAGTTAACACGGTGCTCGATGGCGGTGACGGCGCCGGCGGGTCTCGGGAGGGGAGGGGGAGGAGACGTCACTCGCCGTAGGGGATCCAGATGTTCTTGACCTGGGTGGCCTCGCGCAGGAATTCCCGCCCCTCGCCCTGGCGGGTGTCGAACCAGTCACGCAGATGGGCCAGGACCCACGTGCGCTTCATGTTGCCGGCCGAGGCGCGCTCGACCGCGGCGGCGCCGGCGTGCCCGCCGCAATACCAGACCGCGTCCACGTCGAAGTGCTCGGCCAAGACCTGCGCGAGCGGGTCCTTCGCGCCGGAGACGATGTTCACCACGCCGGCCGGCACGTCGGAGGTCTCAAGCACGCTGTAGAAGTCGGTGGCCGAGAGCGGGTGGGGCTCCGAGGGAAGCGCGATCACCGTGTTCCCGGTCGCGATCGCCGGCGCGACGAGCGACACGAAGCCCAGCAGCGGGGACTCGTTCGGGCAGGCGAGCCCGATCACGCCGATCGGCTCGTTCATGGCGAGCGTGACGCCGCGCACCGGCACGTGGTGGACCTGGCCGTCGTACTTGTCGGCCCACGCCGCGTAGGTGAACAGCCGCGCGATGGTGGCGTCGACCTCGCGCCGGGCGTCGGCGCGGCCGGTCACGGCGCGGATCCGGGCGGCGAACTCGTCGGCGCGGGCCGAAAGGTTCTCGGCGATGTAGTACAGGATCTGGCCGCGCAGATGGCCGCTCGCCTGCGCCCAGGCGGCAGCGGCATGGGCGGCTTCCACGGCGTTGCGGATGTCCTTGCGGTTGCCTTCCCCGACCTCGCCGACGGGGCGCCCCTCGGGCCCGACGATGGGGCGGCTGTAGCCTTGGTCGGGGCGGACCTGCTTGCCGCCGATGAAGAGCTTGGGGGTCCGATCGATAGGGGCTAGGGGCTCGGGGCTCGGGGCTCGGGAAGGTCCAGACTCCTCGCGCTCAGGAGTCACCGCAGCTGGCACCGCTTTTCCCTAGTCCCGAGCCCCGAGCCCCGATTCCCAGTCTGCCTTTAGATACTCCCACATCCCCTCGCGTCCGCCCTCGCGCCCGAACCCCGACTCACGGTAGCCGCCGAACCCGGACGCGGCATCGAAGAGGTTCGTGCAGTTGACCCAGACCACGCCCGCCTTGATCTTCGGCGCAATATCGAGCGCGAGGTTGATGTTCTCGGTCCAGACGCTCGCGGCGAGGCCGTAGGGCGTATTGTTGGCCAGCTCGACGGCCTCCGTGGGCGTGCGGAATGACATCGAGACGAGGACCGGCCCAAAGATCTCCACCTGCGCGATGGTCGCCGCGGGGGAGACGTCGGTGAACAGGGTGGGCGGGTAGAAATAGCCCTCCGTCGGACACGCCCAAGAGGGCTGCCACATCTTGGCTCCCTCCTCGACGCCCTTGTTGACGAGGCCGCGGATGCGCTCGAGCTGCACCGGCGCGACGATGGCGCCCATGTCGACCGCCTTGTCCAGGGGCGGGCCGACTCGGAGCTTCTCCATCCGCGCGCGCAGCTTGGCGATCAGCCGCTGGGCGACGCCCTCCTGCACCAACAGCCGCGAGCCCGCGCAGCAGACCTGCCCCTGGTTGAACCAGATCGCGTCCACGACGCCCTCGACCACGCTGTCCAGGTCGGCGTCCTCGAACACGACGAACGGGCTCTTGCCGCCGAGCTCGAGCGACAGACGCTTCCCCGAGCCGGCGGTCGCCTGGCGGATGATGCGCCCCACCTCGGTCGAGCCGGTGAAGGCGATCTTGTCCACGTCGGGGTGATCGACGAGCAGCTTCCCCGTCGTGCCGTCGCCGGTGATCACGTTGAGGACGCCGGCCGGCAGCCCGGCCTGGTGCGCGATCTCGGCGAAGGCGAGCGCGGTGAGCGGCGTGAACTCCGCGGGCTTCAAGACGACGGTGTTCCCGGCCGCGAGGGCCGGCGCCACTTTCCAGGCCACCATGAGGAGCGGGAAGTTCCACGGGATGATCTGCCCGACCACACCGACGGGTCCGTGGCCGGGGAACTCGGCGTCACGCAGTTGGGCCCACCCGGCGTGGTGGTAGAAGTGCCGGGCGACGAGGGGGATGTCGAGGTCGCGCGTCTCGCGGATCGACTTCCCGTTGTCCATGCTCTCGAGCACGGCGAGCAGCCGCGCATGCTTCTGCACCCCGCGCGCCAGGGCGTACAGGTGGCGGGCGCGCGCGTGGCCGGGGAGTGCGGCCCACCCGGGCAGCGCCTCGCGCGCCGCGCGGACCGCCGCGTCCACATCGGGGGCGCCCGCCTGTACGACCCGCGCGAGCCGCTGGGTCGTCGCCGGGTTGATGACGTCGAAGAGCTTGCCGTCCGACCCTTTGACCCAGCGCCCGCCGAGGTAGATCCCGAATGCGGGGTCGTGGCCGGCGAGCCAATCGAGGGCCGGCTTGTCACTCTCGGGCGCGGGGCCGTACTCCATCGTCTCGAAGATCTCGGTCACGCCTAGCGCGGTCTCTTTCATCGGTGCTCCTAGACCATCGGATGGCGATGGGAGGCGGAATAGCGGCCGGTCACGAAGTGTTCGAGCTGGCGCTCGATGTCGGTGAGCAACGCGCTCGCGCCGAGGCGGAACAGCTCGGCGGCGAGCCAGGCGTTGCCCAGCTCCTCCTTCATCAGATAGAGCCACTCCAGGGCCGACTTGGCCGTGCGGATGCCGCCGGCGGGCTTGAAACCGACCTGGTGGCCGGTGTCTTCAGCGTATTCGCGGATCTGGCGCACCATCACGACCCCGACCGGCAGCGTGGCGTTCACCGGCTCCTTGCCGGTGGACGTCTTGATGAAGTCCGCGCCGGCGAGCATGGCGACGCGGCTCGCGCGCGCCACGTTCGTCAGCGTGGCGAGCTCGCCGGTGCCGAGGATGACCTTGAGGAGCGCGTCGCCGCAGGCTTCGCGGAACGCCCGGACCTCGTCGTACAGCGCTTCCCAGTTGCCGGTGAGCACGTGCGCGCGGGTGATGACGACGTCGATCTCACGGGCGCCCGCCTCGAGCGAGGCGTGAATCTCCTCGACCCGCTGGCGGAACGGGCTCAATCCCGCCGGGAAGCCGGTGGACACCGCGGCCACCGGAATCCCCGAGCCCGCCAACGCTTGGGCCGCGACCGGGACGAGCGCGTGGTAGACGCACACGGCTCCGACCTTGAGGCCCAAGTGGGCGACGCCGAGGGCGTCCACCAGGTCGTCGCGCAGCGGCCGGCGGGCCTTGGCGCAGAGCCGCAGCACGTTGCCCGGCGTGTCGTCACCCTGGAGGGTGGTGAGGTCCATGCAGGTGATCGCCCGCAACAGCCAGGCGGCCTGCCACTGCTTCTTGACGGTGCGGCGCGTGGGGATGGTGGCGGCGCGGCGCTCGACCGCGCTGCGGTTCACCCGCAGCGCGCGCACCGACTCAAGGTCGAGCGGCGCGCCGGGATTGCGGACGGGACGACGGTGCACCTCGACGTCGCGCTCCTCCCCGATCACCGGCGGCCGCGCCGCGGGCGGGGCGCTTGCGCCTGCCAACCGCTCGGTCGTCTTCTGCTGCTGCTCGCGGGTGACTTTCATCGGGTTCCCCTAATCTAAGCTATCCCGTTCCGGGAGATAGGCTTGCCGCGCGTCCGCGCCGCTCCTAGCTTGGGGGCCGTGCCTGCCGCTACGCCCCCCGCCCTTCGCCCCACGGGGCGGGTCGTCGTCGTCGCCGATGCGCATCTCGGCCAAGTTCCTGTCGCCATCCAGACCGCGTTCCACGCGTTTCTCGAGCGTGTGCCGCAGCCGGGCGACCACCTCCTCATCGACGGCGACCTGTTCGACTTCTGGTTCGAGTACGGCGCCGTGATTCCCCGCAAGCACTTCACGAGCGTAGCGAAGCTGCAGGCCTGCCGCGCGCGGGGTGTCGCGATCACGTTCGTGGGCGGCAACCACGATCGCTGGGGCGGCAAGTTCCTGACGGACGACCTGGGGCTGACGTTCTACGGTGGCGAGGCGGAGGTGGACCTCGCCGGGCGGCGCGCCTTCGTGGCGCACGGCGACGGCTTCACCGAGCAGCACTGGAGCGCGAAGGTCATGCACCGGGTGACGCGTTACCCGATCACCATCTGGTCCTTCCGTCACCTTCATCCCGACATCGGCTTCTGGATCGCGGCCAAGCTCTCCGGCAAGCTGGCCGACACCACCAAGGACCCGGCGGTGCTGGATCGCGCGGCCGAGGCGCAGCGGGTGTGGGCGATCGCCCTACTGCGGCGTCGACCGGATCTCCGTCTCGTGGTGATGGCACACACACATCGGCCGCAACTGGAGACGCTCCCCGACGGCCGGGCCTATCTCAACCCGGGGGCGTTCCTGAACGGTGGGCGGTATGCGATCATCACGCACGACCGAATAGAATTGAAGGTGTTCTCTGACGGCTGATGGCTGACGGCTGACGGCTTCACAATTAGCCGAGCGGTACGACCTCCACCTTCTGCAATTTTTCTCCCAGGAACCGCGCTCCGACCTTGCGGAAGTGCAGCTCGTCGTCCGACACGACGAACAAATGCTCCGGGGCGTTGGCGGCCGGAGCATCCAAGCCGCGCGCCGCAAGCTCGCGGGTCACTTCCTTCGCCGTTTCCGCGGCGCTGTCGATCAGCGACACGCCTTCTCCCAGGACGCGCGCGAGCAGCGGCTTCAGCAACGGATAGTGCGTACAGCCGAGCACCAGCACGTCCACGCCGGCCCGGCGCAGGGGATCGAGGTACTCGCGCGCGATCAGCTCGGTCGCCGGATGATCGAACCAGCCTTCCTCGACCAGCGGTACGAACAGCGGGCACGGCTGCGAGTGCACGTCAGCGCTGGGGCGCAGCGCGCGGATGGCGCGCTCGTAGGCGCCGCTCGCCACTGTGCCAGCCGTGCCGATCACGCCAATCTTCCCGGTCTTCGTCGCCGCGACCGCGGCGCGCGCCCCCGGCTCGATGACGCCCACGACCGGCACGCTGGAGCGCGCCTGGAGGTGCGGGAGCGCGTGCGCGGTGCTGGTGTTGCAGGCGACCACGACGGCCTTCACGCCGCGCTGCACTAAGTAGGCGAGGATCTCGGCGCTATAGCGCCGCACCGTGTCCGGCGACTTGGGGCCGTACGGCACGCGCGCCGTGTCCCCGAAGTAGATGACCGATTCCTGCGGCAGCCGCTCGAAGAGCGCACGGGCGACGGTGAGGCCACCGATCCCAGAGTCGAAGATGCCGAGCGGCGCCGCGTTCACGGGCTACGGGAGCGGGACCGAGACGCCGATGCCGCCGGGAACGGACTGGACTTTCAGCTCCTTGGGAAAATCCTGCAGGTGCGCCGCCACGTACGCCTCGGCACCCGAGAAGAGATGGTTGAAGATCCAGAGGACGAGCCAGTCCTGCACTTCCTGACGCTTGTGCTTGAGCCCGGTCGCACCGATCCGCTTGAAATAGTCGGCCTCCTGCTGCGCTTTCAGGGTCATCATCACCGTGACCCCCTCCCAGACGACGAACAGGGCGCCGGTCGTATGCCGCCCCGTCGCGGCCTGGCCCCAGCCCGGCAGGAGCACCGAGCGCCGGAACGCGCCGCCGGGTGACACGCGGTACGTCGTATCAATGGCGACGGTCCGGGCACCGGGGGCGATGACTCGGGTCGTGTCCTGGGCGCTCAGGCGGTCGGCCGGTCGGGCGGCCAGCACCAGCGCCAGGACCAGCACGTGGGCCCATCCCGCCGCTCCCGTCCGCCTGACTGCCGGACCGTCCGACCGCCGGCTCACTGCGCCACCAGCACGTTCAGGCATTTCGCCCGTACTCTCACCGTCACCTCGTGCACGCCGGAGTCTCGCAGCTCGCCGTCCAAGTGCAGGAGCAGCGGCGCCTCGGCACAGCGGATCGTCAGCCGGCGGGTCTGGAACAGCGCCACTTCCCGCATGTTCGTATGCGTGCCCCGCATTACGCGCGGCAGCGCCAACAGAAACCGCGGCAGCGACACCCGGCGGATCAGGCAGGCGTCGAGCCGCCCGTCAGCCGGGCTGGCGGCGGGGGCGAACCGATAGTCGCCGCCGGCGGTCGTCCCGTTGCACACCTCCACCATCATCATGTACCCGGTTTCGGTCCACTCGGCCGAGCGCACCTCGAGGCGCGGCGGCTGAAAGCGCGCGAACGCTCGGACGACGGGCACGAGGTAGGACAGGAAGCCCCTCAGGCCCGGCATCCGGTTGCGCAGCTGTACGACGGCGGGCCCGAACCCGAACCCCAGGGAGTTCACGAAGTGCTCACCCAGCGCCTCGCCGGCGTCGAAGATGCGGCTGCGCGCGGTGACGAGCCGGGCCACCGCCCGCGCGATGCTGTGGCGGTAGGTGCCGGTCAGCTTGGCGAAGTCGTTTCCGGAGCCGATCGGGACGACGCCGAGCGCGGTGCCGCCGCCCACCCGCAGCAACCCATTGGCAACGTCGTGCACGGTGCCATCGCCGCCGACCGCGATCACCCGCTGCACCCCGCGCTCGGCCGCCTCGGCCGCGAGCTGCGCGCCGTGAAATGGGCCGTTGGTCTCAGCGAGCTCGACCGTCCACCCCTGCTGGCGGAACTCCCGCGCGACCGTATCCTTGGCCCTGCGTCCGGCGCCGCGGCCGGCGGCAGGGTTGAGGATAATCTGGGCGTGGATCAGGAGCCCCCCCCCCGAAGATCGGACCCGCGCTCAGGCTATGCCCAGGTATCTCTCATCCCAGGCGACAGCATAGTCGCGCCGGCATCGCGGGCAGGTGTGTCGCTCCGCCCGGCGCGGTAGCGCGGCGCGCTGGGTGCAGCTCGGGCAGACCCCGTAGCTCTCGCCGGGTTTGGCGGGCGCGTGCTTCACGTGCTGGGGGACCGGCACCACGGTCCAGCGCACCGGCGGCTTGGCGCTGATTTCGAGCAGCGCCTTGAGGATGGTGTAGGGCCGCAGGTTCACTTCGACGGTCGCTTGCAGCCCCTCGACCTTCAGGACTTTGTACCACGCGCCGCGGCGCAACTTGATGTCCAAGTCGGTCTGCAACCGTCCCCACAGTCGTCCAGCCATGAGTGCCAGCCCATCTCCCGCGTGCGGTAATATCAAGACGCCAAGGCGCCAAGAGGCCGTCTAATCTGCACGGCGCAGCAACAGATACCAGAGGTCCTTCCACACCGACGGCGCATAGTGGCGCCGCAGCCATTCTCGGGCGTCCTCCGCGGCGCCGAGGTGGCGCAGGAAGGCGTCGTAGCCGCGGTCGCCAAGCCGGGCGAAGAAGTAGCGGTTGACCAGCGACGCCCGCATCAGCCCGCCGAACCGCGCGCGCCAGCGACGGTCGTACGACCCCGGGTCGCGCTCGAGGAGGGCGCGGGCAGCCAGGTGTCCAGAGACCATCGCGTAGCGCAGCCCGAACCCCCACAGCGCATCCTGGAAGCCTGCCGCCTCCCCCGCGAGCAGCGTCCCTCCCCCGTTGCGGCGCGCGGTGGCGGGAAGCCGGACGTTGCCCGTGCCCCCGAACCGCTGCGCGCCGGCCAGGTCGATGCCGGTGCGTGCTTGAAAGAATGAGACCGTGCGGTCCAAGTACCCGCGGTAATTGGCGCAGTCGGCGAAGATACAGCACGCCAGCGTCGCCCGGCCGCCGGCGGTCACGAGATAGGCGTAACCCTTGGGGGCGAGGCGGTCGGACAGGACGCCGACCAACGCGTCGGGGAGCGTGGTCCGAAAGACGTAGCCCACGACGATGGCGTAGGACCCGCGTGGCCCCGTGGCCCGGATTCCAGAGGCCGCCTCGGGGAGGGCGGTGCCGAAGCGCAGCTCGATGTCGTGGGCGAGCACCTGGCGCTTCAGACCTTGGTCGAGGGAACCCGACTCGACGCCGCGGCGCACCATGTAGGGGCGTGCTCGCCCGGTAGCGCCACGCGTGGCCGTCGGGGCCGTAGAGGATCGCCTCGGCGACAGGATGGCAGTCGAACTCGGCGGCGATGCCGATGGCGGCCAGCTCGTCGAGCACGTCCCCGCGGGTCGAATAATTCTCGAGTCCCTGGAAGTCGCCGTGGTGGCGGGCGCCGACCTCCTGGCGGCGCTCGTAGACAACGGGCCGCGCACCCGCGCGCGCGAGGGTGAGCGCGGCGGCAAGCCCGGCGGGCCCGGCGCCGGCGACGGGGATCTCGACCATCGGGCTAATCTAGGGGCTTCCTCGTGGTTCGGCGCGAGTCTTCTTGAAAGCCGCTTGAGAGTGCCCGCCGAGATTATGTCGAAACAGAGAAAGTGGGGGCGACATGAATCGGCAGAGGCTGAGTCTCGGCATCACGCTTTGCAGCGCACTCATGCTCATCGGCGCGAGGCTCGCGGCCCAAGCGCCCACGCGCCTGTGTTTCAGGCCTCGGCCACTGCCCACGTGCAGCGCGTACTTGATCACCGAGTTCGGAGTGGGCGTCGGCCTGTCCCGGAGCGAGTTCCACCCAGCAGGTCCGCTCTTCACCTGGGAGCTCGGAGGAATGAAGAACCTGGGCGAACGCTCCGCGCTGGGCGCAACTGTGTTCGTCAATGCCTCTGATTTCGGCTCCGGACCTGGTGTGCGGCTGAGGCTCCGGAGGTGGCTGAGTCAGGGTCTCAGCCTCGATGTTGCCCCTGGCATCATCTTGTCCGGTAGCGCGGCACGCCGTTTCTCAGGGGAGGTGGCGCTGGACTTCCACGGCCTGGTCGCCGCCACGGTGCAAGTGCAAGGTGACCACGTGTTCGTGGGAGGACGACTGGGTGGTCTACCTGGCGCGATCACCGGCGTCGCCGCTCCGGTGCTCGCGGTGGCGGTGCTGATGATCGCCTACGGCAGTAGAGCCCCCGACTGATCGAGGGGTGGCGGGAGCGTGTAGGAATCGAACCTACCGAGGTCCATGCGGACCCCAGCTGGTTTTGAAGACCAGTCAGGCCACCAGGCCCGATCCGCCCCCGTAGAGTTCCTAGAACTCCCGCTTCTTCATCTCCGAAAAGAATTTCCGGCGCTCGAGGTCTTCTTCGACCTCGGGTGCTAGCGTGCTATCATACTTCCGTCGCTTCGGCTGCTTGGCCTTGGCGACTTTAGCGGCGTTCTTCTTGACGAGGGCGGCCAGCTTTCGATCATCGCTCTTGGACATCACGGGGCTCCGGGTGAGTGCACCTGAAAGATCGATTCCCGCACCGCGTGGCGCCAGGCGCGGTTCAGCCGCGCCTCCACCGGCGCAGCGCGCGCGGGGCGGCGCCCATCCCCACCAGCACGATCAGTGAGCCCAGCGTGACGCGCTTCCCCGTCCGATAGTCCTGTGGCTCAAAGGCCAACTCCACGGTTCGGGCTCCAGTGCCTACCGGCACGGTGATCAGCGACTGGTCCCCGCGCAGCACGGCGGCGGTGTCGCCGTCCACCGTCGCACGCCAGTCCTTGTACCAGTTCTCGCTCACCAGCAGATAACTCGGGCTTGTGGGGGCGGGACTCAGGCGGATGCTCATCCGACCAGGAGCCCACTGCGTGACCGTGGCGTGTGACGCACTGGGGCGTGGAATCTCCGGGAAGGGGAGCGGAGCAAGAGCCAGCGGCTGATCCGGTGTCAACAGGATCAACCTGTCGTAGTCCGTTCCTGGGTCGAGCAGGGTCGGAACGATCTGGCTGGGATCCGCTTTGACCGCGGCCGGAACGACGCGCGCGTACGGCGGAGCCGAATCGGCTTCATACAGGTCCACCTGCTTTCCCATCCCCGTGCGGACGGGCCCCAGCACTTCGTGAAAGCCGGGAATCCGAACCGTGTCCGGAGTGATCACGTAGCGGACGGCCAGAAGCTTCCAGAGCCTAGAGGTTCGGCGGAGGTCTTGGCGCTCGCTCTCCCCGCCGAGGAGATCGTCGTAAGCCTGAAGCTCGTTGCCGTGGTAGCCGCCCACCTCCGGGATGCTGTGGGCCATTAGCGCGTCGCCGGGATAGACGCCGGCGTAGGCACACACGCGCAGCGGCAGAGGGGCCAGCGTGAGTCGCCGAATGAGTTCGTCGACAGCCGTCTGCTGCGATTCCGGACGGCTCCAGTGCCAGAACCCGCGACCGGCACGCCACAGGTCGGCGCCGACGAGGAGCACCAGCGCCACGGCGAACACTGGCGCGGTGAGTCTCCCGCGCTGGAACAGCAGCGCGATACCGGCCACGACCATCAGCGCCACCCCGCTGGCGAATGCGCCCCACAGGATAGCTGGCTGCGCCGCAGTGGCTGCGCGCACGAGCTCCGCGCCCATGTCCTCCTGGCGCGCCTGTGCATAGGAAACGGCGATCGTCCCGAATGTGCCGACGAGCGCGAGCAGGGCGCAGAGCCCGCCCGTGATCAATCCTGCGATGGCCCAGCGGCTCCCTTCCCTCCTTTCCAGCCCTTCCACCCCGAACGCGGCCAGCACGGAAGTCACGAACGCCACGAGGTACAGGGCGATCTCGGGCGCGCGGGTCTTGTTCACGTAGGGGACGACGGCCCACCAGAAGCGGTAGAACGGCGTGCCGCTGCCCAGGGCGACGAGCAGGAACAGGGCGCCGATCCCCAGCATCCACGTCACCAAGCGTCGCCGCGGGCCGGCCGCGCCGAGCATCGCCAGCGCCGCGACCGGCAGTCCCAGATACGCGCTCTGAAGCTTGAGGTCATTCGGACCCCAGTAGGTGCCGTCCGGTGTTGAGCCCATGAACCCGGACAGAAAAAGCTCCGGGACGTGGATCCAGGGCATGGCATACGACTGCGACCACGCGAAGCCCGTCACACCGGCGCGGGGGGAAAACGGCATGTAGTGCAGGAACGGGAGCAGCTGGATCTGGGAGACGCCGAACCCGAGCAGGACACCCGCCAGGGCGAGCCCGAGGCCCCGCCAGCGCTGAGCGGGCGTCAGTCCCTCGGGCTCACCAACCGTGAGATAGAGCGCGAAGAGTCCCGCGGCGATGAGCGCGTACTGCGTCACCTGGTAATGGGGGCTGAGCAGCGCGAGGCCGACGGCGAGGCCGAGCAGCGCATGTCCTTCGAGCTGCCGGCGGCGGATGCCGAGCACCAGGCCGATCAGCATCACCGGGAAGAGGGCGGCCACGAACAGCTGGCCGTCGTGGCCTGGGCTGACATACGAGATCACCACGCCGCTCAGCTGATAGGCGGTGGCGCCGACCACTGATCCGAGCCAGCTCGTGCCCAGCAGGCGCAGGAGCAGATAGAGGCACAGGCCCGCCAGGAGGTAGTGCCCCACGAACGCCAGGTCGATGCTGATGGTGGTCGGCAACACGAGCCGGAGCCAGGCGGTCGGGTAGAACAGGTCCCCGAAGCCGGCGGCCACCGGGACGCCGCCCAGCATCTCGGGGTTCCAGAGCGGGAGGTGGCCGGTGGCCCGCCACTGCTCCGCACCCCAGTGGCGAATCGCCCACCCTGTCGAGAACTGGTCGCTCCACGGACCGGCAAGGTACTGGCCCGTCCACATCGGCAGCGATAAGAGGAGAATCCAGAAGCACAGGGGGACCAGCGCGGTGCGCGTCGGCCACCGCGGAGTGAAGGGAGAGGGGGACTCCGCCGTCAGCGTTTCTCTACCCCTTCACCGCAATGACCTCGATCTCCACCCGTGCCGACCGCGGCAGCCCTGCCGCCTGCACCGTCGAGCGCGCGGGCTTGTGCGTCCCGAAATGCTTCGCGTACACCTCGTTCATCGCCGCGAAATCGGCCATGTCGGTCAGATAGACGGTGGTCTTCACCACGTTGGCGAGGGAGGAGCCGGCGGCCGCCAGCACGGCTTCCAGGTTCCGGAACACCTGCTCGGTCTGCTCGGCCGCCGTCTTGCCGACCAGCTCGCCGGTCTTGGGGTCGAGCGGCACCTGGCCCGCCGTGTAGACCATCCCGTCGGTGGTCACGGCCTGGCTGTAGGGTCCGATCGCCTTGGGTGCGGCGTCGGTCGCCACAATGCCCAGCCCTTTCGTCCTACGCATCAGAACAGGCCCTCAATGGTGCCGTCGGGATGAATGCGGATCCTTTCCGCCGCCGGGCTCTTGCCCAGTCCCGGCATGGTCAGGATGTCTCCCGCCAGCGCCACCACGAACCCGGCGCCCGCCGAAGGGAGGATCTCACGGACGTGCAGGGTGAACCCGCTCGGCGCCCCCAGCTTGCTCGCATCGTCCGAGAACGAGTATTGCGTCTTGGCCATGCACACCGGCGTCTCACCCAAGCCGAGCTTGGGCATCAGCTCGAGCGCGCGCTCGGCGGCCGGCGAGAAAGCCACGCCGTCCGCCCCATAGATCTCGCGGGCGATCGTCTCGATCTTCTCCTTGATCGGCTTCCTCTCGTCGTACAGCGGCTTGAACGCGGCCTTCCGGCCGCCCAGCAGCTTGAGGAGCGCTTCGGCAACCGCCAGCCCGCCTTCCCCACCCTTTTCCCACACTTCGCACCGCACCGCGTCGACGCCCTCGGCGGCGCAGGCGGCGTTCACCGCTGCGATCTCGTCGTCCGTGTCGGAGAGGAACCGGTTCAGCGCGACGAGGCATGGCACGCCGAACTTCTTCACGTTGCGGATGTGGCGGGTCAGGTTCTCGCATCCCCGGCGCACCGCGCCGGGGTCAGCCGCGCTCAACTGCTCCTTCCTCACTCCGCCGTGCATCTTGAGCGCCCGCACGGTGGCGACCAGGATCGCCGCCTCCGGGTTCAGGCCCGCCATGCGGCACTTGATGTCGAAGAACTTCTCGGCGCCGAGGTCCGCGCCGAAGCCGGCCTCGGTGAGCACGAGGTCGGCGAGCGCGAGGCCCATCCGGGTCGCCGCCACCGAGTTGCAGCCGTGGGCGATGTTGCCGAACGGCCCGCAGTGCACCAGCGCCGGTCCACCCTCCAGCGTCTGCACCAGGTTGGGCTGCAGGGCGTCCTTGAGGAGCAGTGTCATCGCGCCCTGGGCCTTCAAGTCGCTGGCGCGCACGGCGGTCTTGTCGGCGCGCAGGCCGACGATGATCCGTGCCAACCGTTGCTCCAGGTCCGCGAGCCCCGTGGCGAGGGCCATGATCGCCATCACCTCGGAGCCCGGAATGATGACGAACCGGTCCTCGCGCGCCGGCCCGTTGTTGATGCCCCCCAGCCCCACGACGAGGCTGCGCAGCGCCCGGTCGTTCATGTCGATCGTGCGCGGCCAGGTGATGCGGCGGGTGTCGAGCCCCAGCGCGTTGCCGTGGTGCACGTGGGCATCCAGCATCGCCGAGAGCAGGTTGTGCGCGCTCGCGATGGCGTGGAAGTCGCCGGTGAAGTGGAGGTTGATGTCCTCCATCGGCAGCACCTGCGCGTAGCCGCCGCCCGCCGCCCCGCCCTTCACCCCGAATACGGGGCCGAGCGAGGGCTCCCGGATCGCGAGAATGGCGTTCTTGCCGAGCCGCCGCAGCGCCTGCGTCACCCCGACCGTCACCGTGGACTTCCCCTCTCCTGCCGGCGTCGGGTTGATCCCCGTGACGAGGACGAGTCGGCCGCGCGGTTGCCGCGTCTCGAGAGCACGGAGCGAGATCTTCGCCTTGTACTTGCCGTACAGCTCGATCTCGTCGCCCTCCAGGCCCAGCTCGGCGGCGATGTCGGCGATGGGCCGCAGCTTCGCCGCCTGGGCGATCTCGATGGCGGTCGGAACCTTCACGGCGGTCGTCAAGTGGCGGAGATCTCTGGGAGCGAGTGAGCCAGTCGAGGACCGAAGACGCGGCAGGCGTTTTCCGTCGTCCGTTGTCCGAGGGCGTCGAGCTCGAGTCGGAGAGCTCCCGCCAGTGCCGCCGCGACCTCACGCACGAACGCGGGCTCGTTGCGATGACCGCGGTGAGGCACCGGCGCGAGGTAGGGCGCGTCGGTCTCGACGAGGAGTCGGTCCGTCGGACAGTCGGACGGCCGGACCGCGGGGTTCCAATTCTTGAAGGTGATCATGCCACTGAAGGAGAAATATGCACCGACGCTCATTCCCGCGTCGAATACCGTACGGCTCCCCGCGAAGGAATGGAGCACGATGGCCGGCACTTTGTGGCCCCAGGCCCGCACCAGGGCCGCGACGTCATCGTCCGCCTCGCGGGCGTGGACCACCGCCGGTTTCCGCAGCTCCGCCGCGAGGGCGAGCTGCGCCTCGAAGGCCCACCGCTGGATGTCCCGCGGTGAGTGGTAGTAATGGTAGTCCAGGCCGGTTTCCCCCACCGCCACCACCTCGGGCTCCACCAGCAACGCGCGCACCCGCCGCTCCGTCTCCTCCGACCACGCGCTCGCCTCGTGCGGGTGCACGCCGGCGGTAGCCGAGCAGCCGGCGGTCCCACGCGCCAGCGTGTGGGCGCGGGCGCTGTCTTGGGCCGTGGTGCCGATCACCACGATGTGGCCCACCCCAGCCGCGCGGGCGCGCGCCAGCGCCGCGCCGCGATCCGCGTCGAACGCCCCGTCCCCCAGGTGACAGTGGGCGTCGACCAGTGCCGTTCCAACTCGTTCTTCCGGAGCTCGCGAAGAATGTTGGAACGGCACCAGTGCCACGCTCAGACGGCGGCTTTGGGCCGGGGACCGGAGGGGGGGGCGGGGGCCGGGGTGGGGCTCGGCGGCGTCGCCGGCCCGGCGGGCTGGCTCGCCGGGCGCCCGGTGAACGCCCGGGCGCCGCGCGCGTCCTCGCCCGGCCAGCGCTTCTCGATGTACATCAGCAGCGGCGCCGCGATGTAGATCGACGAAAACGTGCCGGTGAAAATCGCGAACGTCATCACGAGCGCAAACGGCCGGATCACCTCGCCCGCGAGCAGCACCAGAGCCAGCGTCGTCGCCATGGTGGTGCCATGCGTCAGGATCGACCGCGGCAGCGTCTCGTTGATGGACAGGTTCAGGATCTCGTACAGATTCTGGCGCCGGTACTTGCGCAGGTTCTCGCGCACCCGGTCGAAGATGATGATGGTGTCGTTCAGGGAGTAGCCGACCATCGTCAGCACCGCGCCCACCACCACGAGGCTCACCTCGAGGTTCAAGTACCGGATGAAGGCGATGGTCGTGAGGATGTCGTGGAAGGTGGCGAGCACGGCCGCGAGGCCGAAGCGCCACTCGAACCGCATCGCCAGGTAGATCAGCGTGACGATGAACGAGAAGAAGATCGCGAGGAACGCCTTCCCCTGCAGCTCCTTGCCGACCTTGGGGCCCACCGCCTCGGTCCGGACGATCTTGTACTGTCCCTCGCCGATGCCGGTCTTCAACGCCTGGTCCACCGCCGCGGCGGTCGCCTGCGTCCCCCCTCCCCCTTCGGGGGTCGCCTGCGTGCCGAGCCGCGCCCGGATCACGTAGTCGGTGTCGCTCCCAAACGCCGAGATCTCGGCGCCGCGCACGCCGGCGGCGTCGAGCGCCTGCCGCAGCGCGCCCGTGCCCACCGGCTTCGCGGTCTGCACCTGGATCAGCGTGCCGCCGGTGAACTCGATGCTGTAGTTCAAACCCTTCACCGCCAGGAGGATCAGGCCGGGGATGATCAGGAGGGCGGTGAGCCCGTAAGCCCACTTGCGCCACTTGATGAAGTCGTAGTTGGCGTTCGCGAAGAGCTGGATCATCAGACGCTCAGGGTGGTCATGGCCGGCCGTTGCTGCAGCCAGATCATGTAGAAGGTCCGCACCACGAACACGGCGGTGACCATCGACGCCGCAATGCCGATGATGAGGGTAATGGCGAAGCCCTGGACCGGTCCGGTCCCGACCAGATACAGGATGAAGGCGGTGAGCGCCGTGCTGACGTTGGAGTCGACGATGGCGTTCATGGCGTGCTTGAAGCCTTCGTCCACCGCCGTGCGCACCAGCTTGCCGTGGCGCAGCTCCTCGCGGATGCGCTCGAAGATCAGCACGTTCGCGTCCACGGCAATGCCGACCGAGAGCACGAAGCCTGCGAGGCCCGGCAGCGTGAGCGTGAACCCGAAGGAGGCGAGGCCCGCCAGCGTGAACAGGACGTACAGCGTGAGGGCGGCGACGGCGAGCGTGCCCGAGAGCCGGTAGTAGCCGATCATGATCAGCACCACCAGAGCGACGCCCACGGCGCCGGCCTTGATGGCGTCGACGATCGAATCGCGGCCGAGGGAGGGGCCGATCGCCCGTTCCTCGACCACCGTGAGCGGCGCGGGCAGCGCGCCGGCGCGCAGCACCAGCGCGAGATCCTGCGCGTCGGTCAGGGGCTTGGAGCCGAGCTCGATCAGGCCCTGGTTCTGGATCTGCCCGCGGATGACCGGCGGCTGGCCCTGGACCCGGCCGTCGAGGATGATGGCCATGTAGTCGCCCACGTGGCGGCCGGTCTCCTCGCCGAACTTGCGGCCGCCGCGGCGCGTGAGCGTGAACTCCACGACCGACTGGTTGGTCAGCTGGTCGCGCCGCGCGGTGGCTTTGGTCAGCTCCTCCCCGGTGATGATCGCCTTGTTCTGCACCGCGTACAGCGCCCGGTAGGGGCGGGCGCCGCGCGACTCGACCTGCGCGCCCCAGAAGAGATCGAGGCCGCGCGGCTTCACTCGATCGAACTGCGGCATGTGGATGATGCTGTCAACTTTCGCGAAGTTCTCCTCCTGCACCAGGAACTCGCCCGCCAGCTGGCCCTGGAACAGCAGCGACGACAGCGCGCCCGGTGCGTTGACGAGCGACGTGTCGGGGCCGGCCTTTTTCTTGCCCGTGTCGCCGAACAGCTTCGCGACGGCGTTGGCCGCCCCGCCCGCCGGGCCCTTCACCCCCGCCGCGCGCAGCGCCGCGTCCATCTCGGGCAACGCGTTGCGGAACAGATTCTGCATGTCGGTGATGCGGAACTCGAGGAACGCGGTGCGCTGGATGATCCCCTTGGCCCGGCTGGGATCTTTCTCGCCCGCGAGCTCGACGATCAGCCGGCAGCGGCCCACGATCTGCACCACCGGCTCCGTCGTGCCGAACTCGTCGATCCGGGTGCGCACCACCCGCTCGGCGCGGCGGATCGCTTCGGCGCAGTCGGGTACCGGGCCCTTGGTCTGGTCCACCTCGAGCGCCAGGTGCACGCCGCCCTGGAGGTCGAGGCCGAGGTGCACCGGCACCCGCCGCACCGACGTGTCTTTCATACGGCCCGTCGTGGGATCGGGAACGCGCTGCGTCTCGTTCTTGGGGAGCAGCTGCCACACGCTGAAGACGAACAGCAGGCCGATGACGATCAATCGCGAACGAATCGTGCTCATTCGACTCTCGAGAGGTTGAGGGTGTCCCGCGCGTCTTGCGCGTCCCGCGCCAGCTGCTCCGCCAGCGCCTCCCCCGACGGGAACGTCCGGACGTCCCGGAGGCGCTGCACCCACTCCACTTTCACCGGCTCACCGTACAGCTGGCCCGCGAAGCCGAACAGATGGATCTCGAGGCCACGCTCCGCCACCCCGAACGTCGGCCGCGGGCCCTGGTTCATCATCCCGCCGAAGCTGCCCGCCCGGCACGAGACCCGCACGGCGTATACCCCATCGGGCGGCAGGAGCTTCCGCTCCTCGGCGCGCAGGTTGATCGTCGGCACGCCGATCGTCCGGCCCCGCCCCGCCCCGTGCTCGACCGTCGCCAGCAGGCTGTAGGGCCTGCCCAGCCAGCGCGCCGCCGCGTCGAGGTTGCCGTGGGCGAGGGCGGCCCGCACCAGCGTCGAGGAGATGGGCTGCCCGTCCTCGCGCACCGCGTCCACCACGTCCACCGCGAACCCGTCGGCCGCGCCGAGGCGCCGGACCACCTCCACGTCCCCGGCGCGTCCTCGGCCGAAGCTGTGGTCGTAGCCGAGCACGAGCTCCTCCATGCCGAACCGCGCCCGTAGCACCTGCCGCACGAACGCGTCCGGCTCGAGCCGTGCCAGCTCCGGCGTGAACGCCAGCTCGGCCACGCGGTCGAGCTCCGTCTGCGCCAGAATCTCGCGCTTCTCCGCGGGCAGCGTCAGCAGCTTCGGCGCGGCCGGCGGATTCACGACCGCGAGCGGATGCCGGTCGAAGGTGACCAGCAAGCTCGCGCGGCCCCGCGCGCGCGCGCGCCGTACGATCTCCGCCAGGACCGCCTGGTGGCCGCGGTGGACCCCATCGAAGCTCCCGACGGTGACGACCGTGCCGGTCATGCCTCGGTCACCACGACCCGCGGCTTCAACGACTCGCCCACGGCCTCCGCCACCGCCACCAGGTGCCCTTCGAAGAACAGGGCCACCATTCCCCGTTCCCCCTTCCCCATTCCCCCCTCGTCGATCGGCCGCCCGTGCACGGCGGCGTCTCGCTCTTCGGCCGTCAGATCCTGTCGCGCCAGATGGGCGACCAGCACCGCGGGATCCCGCAGTCCGGCGGCCGTCACCGCATCAGGTGCGACGGCATCCTGCAGCTCGAAGGGCCCCACCGCCGTGCGGCGCAGCGCCGCCAGATGCGCCCCGCAGGCGAGCGCGTCGCCGACGTCTCGCGCCAAGCCGCGCAGGTAGGTGCCGGCGGACACCGTCGCCCGGAATCGGATATCGGGCGGCGCGTAGTCCACCAGCTCCAGCGCATGCACCTCTACCGGCCGCGGCGCCAGGGCCAGCGCTTCACCGCGGCGCGCGCGGCGATAGGCCCGCTCGCCGCCGACCTTCACGGCCGAGTGCGCGGGCGGCCGCTGCTCCTGCACGCCCAGGAATCGCGCCAGCGCCGCCGTGACCTGTGCCCGGTCCATCGTGCGCCAAGCTTCTGACGAGCTGAGCGGCTCGCCGGTCGCGTCGTCCGTGCTCGTGGCCATGCCGAGCCGGATCGTTCCCTCGTACCGCTTGGTCCACCCGGCCGCGAACGGCGCCAGGCGGGTCGCCCGCCCCACGACCAGCACCAGCAGCCCATCGGCCAGTGGGTCCAGCGTCCCCAGGTGGCCCACCCGCCGGGTGCCGAGGGCGCGCCGAGCGCGGTCCACCACGTCGTGCGACGTCGGCCCGGCCGGCTTCGCCACCAGCGCCACTCCGTCCGTCAGCCGCCCTCCCCCCTCCCCTTCAGCTCCCGCAGCACCTGCTCGATCCGCTGGGCGTGCTCCAGGCCGCGGTCGAGCCGGAAGTGCAGCTCGGGGCTGGTGCGCAGTCTCAGCTCCCGCGACAGCTGGGCCCGGAGGAATCGCGCGGCGCTCGCCAGTCCCTCGAGGCTCGATTCCTTGTCCTCCTCGGTCCCCATGACGCTGACGCTGACCGTGGCGTGGGAGAGGTCCGCCGATACCGCCACGCCCGTCACGGTGATGAACCCGATGCGCGGGTCGCGCACGTTCCCGGTGAGAAAGGCCGCGACCGTTTGGCGGATCAGCTCGGCCAGGCGCTCGGGCCGATGGGTGGGTCGTTGTTTCATCTCAGAGGAAGCTCGTGCTGGTGTCCATGATGCGGGCGCCGTTGGCGCCCTCCACCAGCCGGTCCGCCTGCCGCAGGACCTCCTCGGCGTGGTGCCGGTCGGTGCTCACCACAGCCGCCGTCAGCTCGGCGCGCTGCCACAGGTCCTGGTGGTCCGTCTCCGCCGCCGAGACGTTGAAGCGCTGGTGCAGCCGGTCTTTGAGACTCTTCACGATCTGCCGTTTGTCCTTCAGGGACTGGCACGCGGCCAGGTGCAGCTCCCACGTGATGAGGCCCACGATCACGGCTCAGGCTCCTTTGGCGCCGCTCCCGACGTCGAGCGAACGCGCCACCTCCTCGATGCGGTAGGCCTCGATCAGGTCGCCGACCTTGAGATCGTTGAAGTTCTCGACGCCGATGCCGCACTCGAAGCCTTCGCGCACTTCGCGCGCGTCGTCCTTGAAGCGCTTGAGGGAGGCCAGGGACCCGTCGTACACCTCGACCCCGTTGCGGATGACGCGCACCCGGGCCGTCCGTGGGATGACGCCGCTCTTCACGAAGCTGCCGGCGATGGTGCCGACCTTGGCGATCTTGAACAGCTGGCGCACCTCCGCCTCGCCCAGCACGACTTCCTTCTTCTCCGGAGCGAGGAGGCCCTCCATGGCCGCCTTCACCTCTTCCACCGCCTCGTAGATGATCCGGTAGGTGCGGATCTCGACGCGCTCGCGCTCGGCCGAGGCCCGCGCGTTGGAGTCGGGGCGGACGTGGAAGCCGATGATGATCGCGTTGGACGCCTTGGCGAGCAGCACGTCCGAGTCGGTGATCGCGCCCACGCCGCGATGCACGACCTCCACCTTCACTTCCGCCGTGGACAGCTGGGCCAGGGCGTCGGCCAGCGCCTCCGCGGGGCCGCCCTGGTCCGCCTTGATGATGAGCCGGAGCGCCGCTGCGCCGCCCTCGGCGCGCTCGGCCATGAAGTCCTCGAGCGTCTTGACGCGGCCGGTGCGGCGGTGCTGCGCCTCGCGCTCCAGGCGCTGGCGCTTCTGCGCGATGTCGCGCGCCGCGGCCGCATCGGCCATCACGGTGAAGGAGTCGCCCGCCTCGGGCACGCCCTCGAAGCCGAGGATCTGCACGGGGATCGACGGACCGGCCGCCGGCGCCGTCTGGCCGCGCTCGTCGTACATGGCGCGCACGCGTCCCGAGAACTGGCCGCAGATGAAGGCATCCCCCAGCTTGAGCGTGCCGTTCTGCACCAGGATCGTCGCGAGCGGTCCCTTGCCCGGATCGAGCGTCGCCTCGAGGACCGTGCCGCTGGCGAGGCGGTCAGGATTCGCCTTGAGGTCGAGCAGCTCGGCCTGGAGCAGGATTTGGTCGAGCAGCGCTTCGATGTTCGTGCCCTTCTTGGCCGAGATCGCCGTCGACAGCGTCGTCCCGCCGAACTCCTCGAGCACCACGCCGTGCGCGAGGAGATCCTGCTTCACCTTTTGCACGTTGGCCGCAGGCAGATCGATCTTGTTGATCGCCACGACGAGCGGCACGCCGGCGTTCTTAGCGTGCGAGATCGCCTCGATGGTCTGCGGCATGATGGCGTCGTCGGCGGCCACGACCAGCACCACGAGGTCCGTGACCTGCGCGCCGCGGGCGCGCATCGCCGTGAACGCCTCGTGCCCCGGGGTGTCGAGGAACGTGATCGAGCGCCCGTCCTTGAGCGTCACCTGGTAGGCGCCGATGTGCTGCGTGATGCCGCCCGCTTCGCCAGCGACGACGTTGGTCGTGCGGACGTAGTCGAGCAGCGACGTTTTGCCGTGGTCCACGTGACCCATCACGGTGACCACCGGAGGCCGCGGCTTCAGGTCCTCGGTCTTGTCCTCGGCGGCTTCCGGCCCCGCGACGACGTAGCCGGCCTCCCGCACCGCCTGGAAGTTGAACGCGGAGGCGATCAGCTCGATCATGTCGAAGTCGAGCCGCTGATTGATCGTCACCATCTGCCCCAGCTCCTTGAAGGCGAAGGTGACGATCTGCGTCGGGGGGACCTTCAGGATGTTCGCGAGCTCACTGACGGTGATGAACTCGGTCACGCGCACGAGGGTCTTCTCGCGCTCCTTTTCCTCCTGGCGTCGCGCTTCCTGCAGCTCCCGGAAGCTCGGGCCCTCGTCGCGGCGGGCGCCGCTCTTGCGGCTGACCGGTCCCTTCATCGTCGTCAGGGTGCGCGAGATATTCTGTTGTACGGCCTCGAAGTCCACCGACTTCTTCCCCTTCTTGCGCTTCTTCCCGCCCTTCTCCCGGCGTCGCTCCTCGAGCGGGACGGCGCCCGGCGCCGCCGAGGCCACGGGGCGCGGGGGAGGGGGCACGACGGCCCCGGGCGTCGCGCTGGCGACCGGGCGCGGGCGCACCGGCGTCGGGATGAACGGCCGCGGCGGCGCCCCCGCGACGGGAGTTGCGGCCAGCGGCGCCGTTGCGGCCGACGCCAGCTCTGAGGCCGGCTCTGCCTGAGCCCGGAACGCTTCCAGGTCGGCCGCCTGCGGGAGCTCCTTGAAGAGCGCCGCGGCGCGCTCCTCAAGTGAGGGAGCCGCCTTCTCCTCTTCTTCCATGGCCCGGGTGGCTTCGAGCACCTGGCGCGCCCGGGCCTCCGCTTCGGCCGCGACCTCGGCGACGGCCAGTGCCTCGGCCTCGGCGGCGGCCACTTCGGCCGCCGTGCGGCGGCGGCGCTTGGGCCGCGCCTCCGCGGCGACGGGCGCGGGCTCGGCGGCGACCTTGACCGCGCGGCGCCGCTTGGGCGTCGCGGGCGCCTCTTTCTGCTTGCGCTTCTCGCGCTCCCAGCGGGCGCGCACCAGCGCCGCCTGCTCGTCCTTGAGCGGCGTCAGGTGGCTGCGCACGAAGATATTCATCTCCTTGAGCAGCCCCATCAGCTGCTCGCTGGAAATCCCGAACTCCGCCGCCAGGTCATGAATCCGCGTTGTTGCCACTCACTCCTCCGTGTACGCCCAACAGCCCGCGCGCCAGCGCCCGATCGCTGACGCCCACCGCCTGCACCGGCGGGCGGCCCAGCGCCGCCCCCAACCGCTCCCCCGCCGGCCCCCGCAACACGGGCACGCCCCGCGCCACGGCCAGCCGCTCCACTTTATCCTCGGTCCGCGCGCTCGCGTCGGCGGCCAGCACCACGCAGGCCAGCCCGCCGCGCCGCAGCCCCGCCCGTACCGACGCCACGCCCACCACCACCTGCCGTGCCCGCAAACCCAACCCCAACAGCCGCGTGAGCGCGTCCGAGGGGGGGGCGGGAGGGGTCACGCGGGCGCCGGCGTCTCCGGCCCTCCACTCGCGGGCGTTTCCCCCGCCCGCTCCGGCTCGTCTTCACCCTCCTCGGTCATCTCATTGAGGAAGGCCATGAGCTTTTCGGCGAGCTCCGGCGTCATACCCGGCAACTTGTCGACGTCGTCGCGCTCCAGGTCCAGGATGTGTTGCAGCGTCGTCTTGCCCGCGCCCTCGAGCACCGCGACCAGCTCAGGCGAGAGGTCCTTCATCTCCCGCAGGGCGACCTTGACGGCCTGCTCCTCCTCGGGCGGCAGCGGCGCGAACAGCGGGCCCTCGCCGCCGCGCTCCAGCCACTCCCGGCTCGAGTAGAGGTCGATCTTCCAGCCCGTCAGCTCGGAGGCGAGGCGGACGTTCTGGCCGTTGCGGCCGATGGCGAGCGACAGCTGATCCTCGTCCACGATCGCCTGGATGGTGCGGCTGTCGGGGTCTGAGAACACGCGGGCCACGCGCGCCGGCGCGAGGGCCAGCTTGGCGAACCGCTCCGGGTCGGGCGACCAGGGCACGATGTCGATCCGCTCGCCCCCCAGCTCATTCACGACGGCCTGCACGCGCGAGCCCTTGAGCCCGACGCAGGCGCCCACCGGATCGATGCCGTCGTCCCGGCTCGACACCGCTATCTTGGTCCGGCTTCCCGCCTCTCGGGCCGTGGCGCGGATCTCCACGATCTGCTGCTGGATCTCCGGCACCTCCAGCTTGAAGAGGGCCTTCACGAACATCGGGTCGGCGCGCGACAAGATGAGCCGCGGTCCCTTGGGGGTTTCCTCGATCCGCTTCAGCACCGCACGGATCGTGTCCCCCTGGTGGAAGTGCTCGCGATGGTTCTGCTCGCGATAGGGGATGATCGCCTCGGCTTCCCGGAACTTGTTCAACATCACCACGATCTTGCCGCGCTCGATCTGCTGCACCTCGCCGGGGAGCAACTCGCCCACCTTGCCCGAGAACTCCTCCCGGATGCGGGTCCGCTCCCCTTCCCGCACCCGCTGGATGATGCGCTGCTTGGCGGCCTGCACCGCCGTGCGCCCGAACTCCCCGAACGGCACCTCCTCTTCCAGCACGTCGCCGACCTGGAACTCGGGGTCTTCGAAGCGCGCCTCCTCGAGAGAGATTTGGGTGCCCGGGTCCTCTACGGTTTCGACGACCGTCTTCAGCACGACGATCCGGATCGTCCCCTTCAGCTCGTCGATGCCGATCTCGGCGCGCACGTTGGGCCCGTAGCGCTTGACCAGAGCCGCGTGCAGCCCGTCCTTCAGGAGATCGATCAGCTCCGCCCGCTCGAGCTGCTTGGTGCTCGTCAGCTCGCGGATCGCGGAAACCACATCGGGTGCATTCGCCATCAGTCTTTACCTCGAGAAGCCGTCAGCCATCAGCCGTCAGGGGAGTCTCACCAGTCCACGGCAAGACGCGCGTCGCGGATCGCCGCGAGCGGCACCGGCCGGGGCGCCCCGCCTTGCGGCTGCAGGATCACGGTGGCCTCGTCAGGCACCGCCACGATCCGGGCCCGCACCCGCCCCAGCCCTGCCAGTTTCGCGGTCACGTCCCGGCCCACGAACCGGGCCCAGTGCCGGGGCCAGCGCAGCGGGCGCTCCAGACCGGGGCTCGATACCTCCAAGACGTAGCGTGGGCCGAGGGGTCCCCCGTCGTCCAGCCAGGCCTCCAGCGCCCGGCTCGCCGTGGCGCACTCCGCCACGGTGACGCCCCCCGTCCCCCCCGCCCCGCTCCCCGGCGAGTCCGGCGGCCAGTCGATGCGAACTTGGACCAGTGGCCGGTTCGGCGTGCCGCCGATGCGGAGGTCGGCCAGATCGAAGCCCAGCGCTTCCAGCCGGACCCGAAAGGCCTCGACGAGACTGTCGGTGAGCATAAAAAAAAGCGCGGGCCGAACTTCGCCCGCTTCACTTGGGGGAATGTATCCCGCCGCCGGGCGGTGTCAAGCGATGGGGCGCCCCAGGTAGGCCACCTGGCGCCCGTCGGTCCCCCCGGACGCCCGGTGTGAGAAGAACTGGGCCCGGTCGTGGGCCGTGCACCAGGGCGAGACCGTCACCACGCCGATGCCGAGCTCGGCCGCTTGTGTTGCCAGCACGCCACGCAGATCGACGTGTGCCGACGCTTTGCTGGCATACGTGCCGAGCTGCTGAGTGACTTCAGAACCTACTTCATAACAGCTGCCGCAAATTCCTACGCCACAGTGCATTACGATGTCACTGGCTGGGGAAGACGCTTGCCGAGTGAGGACCTCCACGCCCCGCTCCAGAATCCGTCCCGCCGTTCCGCGCCAGCCGGCGTGGAGCAGGGCAATGGCGCCCTTGTCGGGCACGGCCAGGTAGATCGGGATGCAGTCAGCCACCGTGATGGTGAGGAGCAATCCGGGCACGGTCGTGGCGTGACCGTCCGCTCCGTCCAGGATGAGCCAGTCGGCCCCGTTCGCGGTGCGGTCGTGCCAGCGCACCTCCGTGCCGTGCACCTGGTGGCTCAGCACCTGGGCCGGGAAGGACCCCCGCATCGCGGCGCGGAAAGCGCGCCATCGGGTGATCACCTGCCCCACCGGCTCCTCGCTCCAGAGGCCCAGGCTGAAGCCGTGTCCCCGGGTGGTGACGCCCGCCACGATGCCGTAGCGGGAGGCCCATTCGGTGAGCTCCATCCGGGGCACGGCCGGGTCGGCGACGGAGGTTTCGCGGAGCACCACCGGTCCGTCAGCAAGCCGGTCGGGCGGACGGCGAGTTTCGGCGCCGTCGGCCGCCTGCGCGGCCGAGCGCCTGACCACCCTATCGGCCGCCATCCCGCCGCTCGATCTGGGCCCCCAGCGCCCGCAGCCGCTCGTCAATCTGCTCGTAGCCTCGCTCGATCTGGCCGATGTTGTGGATGACCGACTCGCCCTGCGCCGCCAACGCGGCGAGCAACATCGCCATGCCGGCCCGGATGTCGGGGCTTTCGACTTCCTGCGCGCGCAGCTGGGACGGCCCCGAGATCACGGCGCGGTGCGGATCGCACAGCACGATGCGGGCCCCCATGCCGATCAGCTTGTCCACGAAGAACAAGCGCGACTCGAACATCTTCTCGAACACGAGCAGCAGGCCTTCGCACTGGCTCGCCACGACGATGGCGATCGAGATGAGATCCGCCGGAAAGGCGGGCCAGGGTCCATCCTCGAGTTTGGGCACGTGGCCGCCCAGGTCGGGCCGCACGCGGCGCTCCTGGTCGGCATCGACGATCAGGCGCTGGCCGTCGAGGCGCGGGTGCACGCCGAGCCGGGCGAATGCCAGCAGCGTGGCGCGCAGGTCCTCGGCGCGCACGCCGTCGATCGTGACCGCGCCGTTGGTGACTGCGGCCAGCCCGATGAACGAGCCCACTTCGATGTGGTCCGGGCCGAGGGTGTAGGGCACAGGAGGGGCGGCGAGCGAGTTGCCGCCGCGCACGGTGAGCGTATTGGTGCCGATGCCCTCGATCTCGGCGCCGAGGACCTGCAGGAAGCGCGCGAGGTCCTGGATGTGCGGCTCGGACGCGGCGTTGCGCAGCACGGTGGCGCCGCGCGCGGCGACCGCGGCCATGAGGGCGTTCTCGGTCCCGGTCACACTGGGCTCGTCGAGGAAGATGTCGGCGCCGGCGAGGCCCCGGGGCGCCTCGAGCTGGTAGGTGTCGCCCACGGTGATCTCGGCGCCGAGGCGCTCGAGGGCGAGAAAGTGCGTATCGATACGCCGCCGACCGATCACGTCCCCTCCAGGGGGCGGCAGCTGCACGCGACCGAACCTGGCAAGCATGGGGCCGGCCAACAGAATCGAGGCGCGGATGCGGGCGCACAACGCGGGGTCGAGCTCGCGCGGGGCGGCGGCGCGGGGGTCCACGGCAACGGTGTTCGGCCCCGTCCACTCGACCACCGCACCGAGATGCTCGAGCAGCGCGAGCATCGTTTCGACATCGCGGATGTGGGGGACGTTGTCGACGCGGCAGGGGCCGTCAGCGAGCAGCGTTGCGGCCAGGATCGGCAAGGCGGCGTTCTTGTTGCCGGCGGGCCGGATCGTGCCCTTCAACGCGCGGCCGCCGGAGACGCAGAACGTCGCAGCCATGAGTGCCCCAAGCTACGGCGACGCTTGCGCCGGCGTCAAGCGTTCGCGAACGTTGGCCGCGTGAATCCGATGCTCGCGCTCGCGCTCGTCGCCATCGCCGGCATCGCGGCGACGCGACTCCCGTGGCAGTCGTGGCGCCGATCGCCGAACCGGGATCTCGTGCTGGCGACCGGGCTGCCGCTGGTGCTGACCGGCGTGCTGCTCGGCCCAGGCCTGGGCGTCCTGGACGGCGCCCTGCTCCGCGCCCTCGCGCCCGTCACCGCCCTCGCGATCGGCTGGCTCGGGGCGGTGTTTGGCGCCCGCCTCGAGTGGCGCGTCGTCCGTCGCATTTCCCGGGTGGACTGGGGACTCGGGACCGCGCGGGCCGCCGTCACGTTCGCGCTCGTCGCGCTCGCGGCCTGGAGTCTCTCGCGCGCGCGGCCCGCGCTCGGCTCCGCGTGGGCCCCCACCCTTCCGGGCCTCCTCACCCTTGGCGCCCTGGCCGTCGTCTCGGGGCCGGGCGCCGTCGCCCAGACCGCCCAGGCCGCGGGCATCAGCCGCCGCGGCGCCCGCGCTTGCCGTCTCGCCGCCACGCTCGACACGCTCCTGGGCGCCCTCGCCTTCACCCTCACCCTCGCCCTCTACCACCCTCGCGTCCCTGTGGGCGGTGCGACGCTCGGCTGGCTTCGCTGGCTCGCCCTGGCGAGTGGCAGCGGGGTTCTCGTGGGAATGTTGTTCCTCAGCCTGTCGCGGCTCCGGTCTGGCCGGGACGATCTCGGACTCGCCCTCTCGGGCGTCGTCTTGTTCGGCGCCGGCGTGGGCTACGCGGCCGATCTTTCGCCGTTCGTGGTCTGCACGCTCGCCGCGGTGGTGATCGTCAACCTGTCGCCTCACCGGCGCCGGGTGCAGGAGCTGCTGCTTGACTGGGCGCACCCGATCTACGCCGTCATCCTCATCATCGTGGGCGCGCTGCTCGTGCTGCCGACGGCGTGGCTCCTGCTCGCCATCCCGCTGCTCGCCGCGGTGGGAATCGCGGCCAAGTGGGGCGCGGCGCGCGCCGCCTTGCGATGGCTGCGCGTATCGGGGTGGCCGGCCAACGTGGGCGTCGCCACGGCGGCCTCTGGGGGGGGGGAGGGGGAGGAAGGCGTAGCCCTGGCGCTCGCCCTCAACTTTCACCTCACCTTCCAGGGAGCCGGAGCGGGTGGGATCCTCACGACGATCACACTGGGCGTCATCCTCGCCCAGCTCGCCGCGCCCCGGCTCATCACCCGCGCGCGCGCACCCGCCCCGTTGACACCGCCCCCCCAGGCGCCGGAGGTTACAGGATGATTCCCCCGTGGGCGGCCGTGGTCGCGGCGTTGTCCCTAGCGATCATCGCGCTGGCCACGATCGTCGTGGCGGGCTCCGCCCTCGCCACCGCCTTCGGGATGCGGGCCTTCCTGCGCGCCGTCGAGCACTTGAGCGGTCCCGCCCTCAGCGACGTCCGCGGACTGATCGAAACCATCCGCACCGAGGCGGACGCCATCGCCGGCACTTCACGCGACATCCGCCTGCGCATCGTGAAGGCCGCCGACGCGGCCCAGGGCCGGTTGGCCGATCTCGGGGCGGTGCTCGACGTCATGCAGGAGGAGGTGGAGGACACCGTGCTCGACGTCGCGGCGACCTCGCGCAACGTGCGCCGGGGGTTGTCGGTGTGGCGGCTGGGTCGCCACGCCCTGCGGCGGGCGCGTGCCCGCAAGGGGAGGCCGAGCTGAAACGCGGGCTGGGCTGCGCCCTCGTCGCCCTCAGCGCCGTGGTGTTGTTCCCGGGGGTGGCGCACGCGTGGACGCCCGGCACGCACATCTACCTGGGCGAGTCGGTGCTGGCCAACCTCCATCAGCTGCCCGCGCTCATCGCCGACTTGTTGCGCGCCTTCCCCCACGACTTCCTGTACGGCAACATCGCCGCGGACACCTCGATCGCCAAGAAGTACGCGCCGGTGGGCCGGCACTGTCACGCCTGGCACGTGGGGCAGGAGATCTTCGATCTCGCCGGCTCCGACCCGCTGCGCGCCTTCGGCCTCGGTTACCTCTCACACCTCGCCGCCGACACCGTCGCCCACAACTTCTTCGTCCCGCGCCAGCTGGTGTTGACCTCGACCACCGCCGCGCTGGGGCACTCGTACTGGGAGAGCCGCTTCGAGACGCACTTGGGCGACGCGTACGCCCGCACCGCCAAGGAAGTGATTCAGCGAGACCACGGCGAGAGCGACGCCCACCTCGATGCCATCTTGTCGCCGACCCTGTTCAGCGTGCGCACCAGCCGCCGCCTGTTCCGCGGCATGGTACACCTCACCGAAAGCCAGAGCTGGCAGTGGGTGTTTCAGGTGATCGCCGAGAACAGCCGCTGGGACCTGCCCGACGCGGACGTGGAGCGCCACATGGCCGTGGCGTTCGAGTACGTGATGGAGCTACTCGGCCAACGGGACGCGGCAGCCCGGCGCCTCGACCCCGCTGGCGAGCAGGCGCTGATGCTCGCCAAGCGGATGCGCCGCCAGGCGCTGCAGGAAGGCGGGCGGCAGGAGCCCGAGCGCGTCGCGGAGACGGCGGAGCACCACTTCGGGCTGCCGTCGCCCGCCCTCGAGTTCTGGCGCGCGTCGCAGGCGCAGCGGCCCTGGCAGAGCGGCCAGGGCGCCTAGGCCCGCAGCCGTTCCTCCAGCAGCCTGGGCGCGAGCTTGGGGTCGGCCTTGCCCTTGGACGCCTTCATCACCTGCCCGACGAAGAACGCCATGAGCTTGGTCTCCCCGCTCTTGTAGCGCGTCACTTCCGCGGGGTGCGCCTGCAGCACGTCGTCCACCCACTGCCCGATCACGTTCGTGTCGCCCACCTGGATGACGCCGAGCGCCTCGGCGACGGTGCGCGGCTCGCCGCCGCCCCGGACCGCCAGCTCCGCGAACACCCGCTTCGCGGCTTGGTGCGACAGGGTGCCGCCCTGCACCAGCGCGATCAGCTGGGCGAGCGTGCCCGGCGGCACGCGCAGCTGCTCCTGATGGTCGTTGGCGTCGGCCAGCACCTCGCCCATGACCCAGTTCGCGGCCGGCTTGGGCTCGGCCCCCGCGTGCACCACGCCCTCGTAGTACTCGGCCACCCCGCGGCTCGCCGTGAGCACCGCCGCGTCCTGCACGCTCAGCGCGTACTGGGCGACGAACCGCTCGCGCTTCGTCGCCGGCAGCTCGGGGAGCTGGGCCTGTTGCTCCGGGACCCACTCCGGCGGCAACACCAGCGGCGGGAGGTCGGGCTCGGGGAAGTAGCGGTAGTCATGGCTCTCTTCTTTGGCGCGCTGCGGCCGGACGGTGTTCTCCTTGGCGTCGTACAACATCGTCTGCTGCGCGATGGTCCCGCCCGCCTCGAGCGCGGCGATCTGGCGATCGCGCTCCGCGGCGAGCGCCTTCTCGACGTAGGTGAACGAGTTGATGTTCTTCACCTCGGCCTTCGTGCCCAGGGCGCTCTCCCCGGCGCGCCGGATTGAGACGTTGGCGTCGACGCGCAGGCTGCCCTTCTCCATGTCGCAGTCCGAGACGCCGCTGTACTCGAGCACCTGCTTCAGCGTCTGCAGGTACCACCGCGCCTCCGCCGGTGAGCGGAAGTCCGCCCCCGTCACGATCTCGATGAGCGGTACGCCAGCGCGGTTTAGGTCAACGGCGGTCGCCCGGGGGAAGCGGTCATGCAGCGACTTGCCCGCGTCCTCCTCGACGTGCAGCCGGACGATCGTCGCGGTGGCGACCCCGCGGTCGGGCGAGAGGTAGGACAGCTTGCCGTCCGTGGCGAGCGGCTGCTCGTACTGGGTGATCTGGTAGCCCTTCGGCAGATCGGGATAGAAGTAGTTCTTGCGCGCGAACACGCTCCGCGGGTGCACCGTGCACCCCAGGGCGAGCGCCGTACGCACCGCGAGCTTGAGCGCCCGCTCGTTGGGCGCTGGGAGCGCGCCCGGGAGCCCGAGGCACACCGGGCAGACGTTCGTGTTGGGCGGCGCACCGAAGGCGGTCGAGCAGCCGCAGAACATCTTCGAGGCGGTACGCAGCTGCACGTGCGTCTCGAGCCCGATCACGGTCTCCCAGCCCCCCCCCGCGGGCGCCGTCACACCTCCTCCACCGACGGCACCGCCCGCTCCAGGGCGTAGGCCGCTTCCAGCATCTCGTCCTCCAGGAACGCCCTGCCGATCAACTGGCCGCCGACCGGCAGCCCCTTCACCCGTCCGATCGGCAGCGACATCGCAGGCAGACCGGTGAGGTTCGCCGTGCACACGAACACATCCGACAGGTACATCTGCACCGGGTCGCCCAACTTCTCGCCCGCCTTGAACGCGGGCGTCGGCGTCGTGGGCGTAAACAGCAGGTCCACGCCGCGGTCGAACACGTTGCGGAAGTCCTGGGCAAGCAACGCCCTCACCTGCTGCGCCTTCCGGTAGTAGGCGTCGTAGTAACCGGCGGAGAGCACGTACGTGCCGACCAGGATGCGGCGCCGCACCTCCGCACCGAACCCCGCGCCGCGCGTCGCGCGGTACAGCGCCCGCACGTCCGCCTCCCCCCCCCCGCCGTCGAGCCGCGGGCCGTAGCGCACCCCGTCGTAGCGCGCCAGGTTGGACGACGCCTCAGCCGGTGCGATCACGTAGTAGCATGGGACGGCGGAGGCGGTGTGTGGCAGCGACACTTCCCGCACCACCGCGCCCAGCTCCCGGAGGATCTTGATCACGCGGTCGCAGGCGCGGCGCACCCCGGGGTCCAGGTCCGCCGGGAAGTACTCCCGCGGGACGCCGATGACGAACCCTTGGAGGCTCTCGGGGACCGTCGGCAGCCGCAGCGGGTCCCGGTCTTCGCAGGTGGCATCCTTGGGGTCGCGGCCGCTGATCGCCGACAGCACGCGCCCGGCATCGTGCACGCTGCGCCCGAACACTCCGATCTGGTCGAGCGAGGAGCCGAACGCCACGAGCCCGTAGCGGCTCACGCGGGCGTAGGTCGGCTTGATCCCCACGATGCCGCAGAAGGACGCCGGCTGACGCACCGAGCCGCCCGTCTCGGAGCCCAGCGCGGCCGGGACGACGCCGGCCGCCACCAGCGCCGCTGAGCCCCCCGAGGAGCCGCCCGGCACGCGCGTCTTGTCGAGCGGGTGCAGCGTGCGGCCATACGCCGAGTGCTCCGTCGAGGAGCCCATGGCGAACTCGTCGCAGTTAGTCTTGCCGGCGATGAGCGCGCCTGCGGCCTTGAGCTTGGTCACGGCGGTGGCGTCGAACGGGGAGCGGTAGCCCTGGAGGATCTTCGAGCCGCAGCTGGTGGTGAATTCGAGCGTGCAGATATTGTCTTTCACCGCGACCGGCATGCCGTACAGCACGCCGCCGGGGTGGGCGGCGGCGGCCTGCTGCAGCAGCGACTTGCGGACTTCCTTGAGGGGGGTGAGCAGTGCGTTGAACCGCTTCGCCTTGGTCAGCCGGTCGGCGGCGGCCTTCGCGCTGGTCAGCGCCTCCGCTGCATCACTCACTTCCCCGCCTCCCCGCCGTCGAACGCGCCGAGGCGCGGCACGACGAAGAAGCCGTCCTTGAATGCAGGCGCCAACTCCGCGGGGCCGAAAGCGAGGGGCCAGGGCTTGACCTCGTCGGGCCGCGGCCGGATGGCGTCGGGGCCGGCCAGGAACGGCCGGGCCGACTCGCCAGCCGGGACCTGCGCCAACTGCGCGACGTACTCGAGGATGCGCGACATCTGCTCCGTCAGCGCGGGGAGGGCGTCCTCCTCGACGTCCAGCTCCGCGAGCTGCGCGATTCGCAGCACCTCCTCACGCGATACGCTCATGCACTCTCCCAGTCTCGCTCGAGGCCCGCGTAGGCCACGAGCAACTGCTTGGTTCCTATTGCGGCGTCGTCGAATTCGACCGTGACCTTCAGGTCACGCCCCATCCCCGAGACCGCCCGGACGACCCCGCCCCCGAACTTGCGGTGCCGCACACGCTCACCCGTCAGGTACCGCGGCGCGTCCTGCGATGCCTCCTCGGCGAACTCCTCCGGCACCACGGCGCGCGGGCCCCGGCGCGCCGCCGCCGCGGCGCGGCGCGGCAGCCGGCCACCCTCCCTGCCGCGGTCCCACAGCGGTGTCGTGCTACGCTCTTCGACCACGTGCGGCGGCAGCGCCTCCAGGAAGCGCGACGGCTCCGAGAGTTCGAGCCGGCCGTGCCGATACCGCGTGCGCGCCCATGAGAGATACAGTTTTTCGCGCGCCCGCGTGAGACCCACGTAGCACAACCGGCGCTCTTCCTCCAGACCGCCCGGCTCGCCCGCCGTGCGACCGAGCGGGAAGAGTCCTTCCTCCAGACCCGCCACCGCCACCGCCAGCCACTCGAGTCCCTTGGCCATGTGCGCCGTCAGCAGCGTGACACCGCTGGCGCCGCCCTCTCGTCTTCCTCGTCGCGTGGCGTTTTCATCGGTCGGCGTGATCAGGGCCGCCTGAGTGAGATACCGCTCCAGCAACGTCCCTTCTCCTTCCTCCGCCGCCTCAGCCACCTCTGCCCACTCAGCCGCGCCCGCCACCAGCTCGCGCACGTTGTCCAGCCGCTCGGCCCCTTCCACCCCCTCCTCGGCCAGATACTGCTCGTAGCCGGTCGCGGCAATCACGCCCTCCAGCGCCGTGGCCGGGTCCCGCTCGCCGAACGCCTCCCGCAGCCGATCGATCAGCGACGCGAATTGGCGCAACACCTCGCGCAGGTTAGGCCGCAGGCCATCCACCCGGTCGGCGGCGCGGGCCACTTCGAGCAGCGGCTTCCCCCAGCGCGTCGCCGCCGCCCCCACAATCGCGACCGACGCGTCACCCAGGCCGCGCCGCGGCACGTTGACGACGCGCGCCAAGGCCCCGTCGTCCGCGGGATTGGCGATCAGGCGCAGGTAGGCCAGCAGGTCCTTCACCTCCCGCCGCTCGTAGAAGCTCACCGCCCCGATCAGCCGATATGGGATGCCGCGGAAGCGGAACGCCTCTTCCAGCGGGCGGGACTGAGCGTTGGTGCGGTACAGCACGGCCATCCCTTCGTACGGGATGTCGGTCTGCGCGGCGAGCGTCGCGAACTCGCCGGCGAGCCACTCGGATTCGTCCCGCTCGTCGGCCGAGGTGAGCAACACCACGGGGGCCCCCCCCTGGCGCGTGGTGTACAGCGTCTTTCCCAGGCGCGCGCGGTTTTCGGCGATGACCCCGTTGGCCGCATCCAGGATCACCTGAGTCGAGCGGTAGTTCTGCTGCAGCTTGATCAGGGTCGCGTCGGGGAAGTCCTCCTGGAACGCCAGCATGTGCCGCACGTCCGCGCCCCGCCAGCCGTAGATCGCCTGGTCGTCGTCGCCCACCACGCAGAGGTTGCGGTGCCCCTCGGCGACCAGCCGCACCAGCGTGTACTGCGCCGCGTTCGTGTCCTGGAACTCGTCCACCAGCACGTGGTCGAACCGCCGCTGCCAGTACGCCAGTCGCTCGGGGTGCTGCCGGAACAGCGTGAGCGGGTGCAGCAGCAGGTCGTCGAAGTCCATCGCGTTCGCCTTGAGCAGCGCCGGGCCAAGCTCGCGGTAGCAGTCGGCGGCGACGCGGGCGAGCGGGCTCTCGGCCTCCTGGGCGAACGTCGCGGGATCGACCATCCGGTTCTTGGCGCCCGAGATGAGCGCGTGGAGCGCGCGTGGGGGGTACGCCTTGGGCGACAGTTGGCGCTGCTCGAGCATGCGCTTGAGCAGCGCCTCGGAGTCATCCTCGTCGTAGATCGTGTAGTTCGGGCCGAAGCCGAGGAGTGCGCCCTCGCGCCGCAGCAGGCGCGCCGCGAGGGAGTGGAACGTCCCGATCCACAGCCCCTTGGGGTCGGCGCCGAGCAGCGCCGCCACGCGGCTACGCATTTCGCCTGCGGCCTTGTTGGTGAAGGTGACGGCGAAGATCCGCTCCGGCCGCACGCCACGACGGCGGATGAGATCCGCGATCCGCGCCGTGAGCACGCGTGTTTTCCCCGAGCCGGCCCCCGCCAGCACGAGCAGCGGCCCGGCGCCGTGCTCCACGGCGGCCCGCTGGGCGTCGTTCAACGCGAGGTTCATGGGGAGGGCGCGAGCGGCAGCTCGATGCTGAAAGTGGCGCCCGCGGCGGCCGGATGGTAGGCCAGCCGGCCCCCGTGCTGCTGCTCCACGATGCGGCGGGCGAGGGCGAGCCCCATCCCCCAGCCGCCCGGCTTGCTGGTGACCCCCGGCTCGAACAGCTGCGCCCGGATTCGCGCTGGGATCCCCGGCCCGTCGTCCTGCACCGTGAGCCGACCGGTGCGGCCGGCCGCGTCGACTCGCACCTCCACCCGGCCGCCGCGACCGCTCAGGGCGTCCACGGCGTTTTTGACCAGCGCCTCAAGCGCCCACTCGAGCAACACCGGGTCGCCCAGCACGGACGGGCCCGGCCCGGCCGCGCGCAGGGTGAGGGTGACGGGGCTTGCCAAGGTCGGCAGCCGCGGCTGGAAGTAGGTGACCACACGCTCGGCCACGGTGCCGAGGCCCACCGGCTCCTGCCGGGATGGGCGCCCGATGCGCTCGAAGCGCTTCGCCACGCGCTCGAGGCGCTCGGCGTCGGCCTGCAGGTGGTCCGCGAGCTCGGCGGGGGAGACCGCGGGATTGTCCCGCAGGTACGCGATCCAGCCGGTGAGACTCATGAGCGGCGTGCCGAGCTGGTGCGCGGACTCGCGGGCCATCGCCACCCACAACCGGTCGCGCGCAGCCGCGAGCCGCCACCGAAATGCCCACAGGACAAGGCCCGCGAGACCCACCAGCACGACGCCCTGCAGCAGGGCAAGCACCGCGAGGCGCCGCGCGATGGGCAGGGCGCCGTAGTGCAGCGTGCCCACGCCGGGCTGCACGATCGGCCGGGTGACGGCGTCCAGCCGGGCGATCCACCGCGCCGTGTCGGTCTCGGCCCCGGACGGCATGTTGTCAACAGCGGTGACGTGGCCGGCGGCGTCGGTGAGGGCGATCGGGATCTTGAAGGCCCGGACCTGCTCGGCGAGGTCGAACAGGGCGTCGACCGCCGCGTCGCTGCGCGGGTCGCTCAGGCCGGCGAAGACCCGACCGAATAGCTGGCTGGTCCGCTGCGCGTCCTCGCGCAGGTGGCGCGCCACCACCCAGGCATCTCCGAGCGAGAAGGCTGCGACGAGGACGGCGAGTCCCACCACGGCCGGCGGACCCGCGCGGCGTAAGGAGTCTTTACGCGACACCAGCGGGCGACAGGCGATCGCACCCCATGTAGGGGACGAGCGCGGGCGGCAGCGTGACCGAGCCGTCGGGTTGCTGGCGGGTCTCGAGCAGCGCGGCGATGGTGCGCGGCAGCGCCACACCGGAGGCGTTGAGAGTGTGCACGAACTCCGGCTTGGCACCGGGCCCCGGGCGGAAGCGGATGTTGGCGCGGCGCGCCTGGAAGTCGGTGAACGTGCTGGCGCTCGACACCTCGAGCCACGCGCCCACGCCCGGTGCCCAAGCTTCCAGGTCGTAGGTCTTGGCGCTCGCGAACCCGGTGTCGCCGGCCGCGAGCAGTCTCACGCGGTAGGCCAGCTCGAGCCGCTGCAGGATGGTCTCGGCGTGGCCGGTCAGCGTCTCATGCTCGGCCACCGAATCGGCCGGGCGACAGAACCGCACCAGCTCGACCTTGTCGAACTGGTGCACGCGCAACAGCCCGCGAGTGTCCTTCCCAGCCGCCCCAGCCTCGCGCCGGAAGCAGGGTGTGTATGCCGTATAGGCGACGGGCAACCGGGCGCCCTCGAGCAGCTCGCCGCGGTGCAGGTTTGTCACCGGCACCTCCGCCGTCGGGATGAGGAACAGCTCGTCGGGCGCGGTCTTGTACGCTTCGTCTTCGAACTTCGGCAGCTGCCCCGTGCCCTCCATGCTGTCCCGCCGCACCACGAATGGCGGCGCGACCTCGACGTAGCCGTGCTCACGGGTGTGAATGTCCAGCATGAAGCCGATCAGCGCGCGCCCCAGCCGCGCCCCGGCGCCGATGAACAGCGGGAACCCGGAGCCGGAGAGCCTCGCACCCCGGACGAGATCCAGGATGCCGAGGCGTTCGGCGATCTCCCAGTGGGGCTTCAGGCCGGGCTCGTGCACGCGAGGCGTGCCCCAGCTGCGCACGACGCGGTCCGCGGACTCTCCGCCGTCCGGCACATCCGGCAGTGGGAGATTCGGGACGAACAGCGTCTTGGCCGAGAGAACCGTCTCGATGTTCCGCAGCTCGCCCTCGAGGTCGCTGATTCGCCGCCCGTGTTCGCGGCGCTGCTCCACGACAGTGGGCGCCAGCGCGCCATGCTGTTTCACGTGCTGGGCGTCTGCCTTGGCGAACTCGTTGCGCTCGGCCTTGAGTTGGTCGAGCTGGCCGGTGAGCGTGCGCCGCTGGGCGTCCAAACGCTCCAGCTCCTCCAGCAACGTGAGGAGCGCTGGATCCCCGCGACGCGCCAGCGCCGCCCGCACGTGGTCGGGAGCGGTCCGCAGGAGCTTCAGGTCGATCACGGAGCTACCGCGAGGGGATGCCCGGCCGCAGCTCGCGGTAGCCGCAGTTCAGGTCCGCCAAGATCTGGAAGTCCAAGCGGCGGGCCACGCGGTCTATCTTCAGCACCTCGATCTTGGCGTACAGGAACACGATCGCCCCGAAGCTGCACTGCGTCGGCCGGGAGCGGATGACCGCCACTGTGCCGCTGTCGATCTCGACGGCGGTGGAGTCAGCGTAGCCCGACGTCGGCGCGTCGGTGACCGCGTCGAACGACGTGGACTGCACGAGAATGGCCGACTGTTTCCCGAGCCCGACGGCGCCCGTGGGCAGCAGCAGCGCGCGTCCCGCGCCGTCGATGTTGAAGATGAAGTCGTACGCGGTCGTGACATCCGTGCGCACGGTCCGCAGGGTCTCGACGTCATACGCCGACGGCGCCGTGAGCGGTGTCCCGTCGAGCGCATACAGCGACACCGTGTCGACCACGTTGACGACGTGCGCGGGAGGAAGACCGGTGGAGTTGCCGCAGGCGGCGAGCGCGGCGAGCGCCGCGAGGGTGCCGAGCGCGGCGAATGGCGGGCGCGGGAATCGCATGAGTGCCGGGAAGATACTGGCGCTCGGCGAAGTGGGTCAACCCTCGGTCGCTGCTTGACTTCGGCCCCGTCGAGTCCTAGCTTGGCCGCCGTATGGCGAGCATTCGAGACGTCGTGGACGCGCTCAGCCGTCGCAGCGGCGTCGACGCCGTCGTAGTTGTCGGGCGCGACGGCCTGCCGATCGCCGCCCGCACCACCAACGGCGTCGATTCCGAGAGCGTCGCGGCGCTGCTGCCAGCCGTCATCAACGCGATGACTCAGCTCGGCGAAGCCGGCGCGCGCGGCGACTTCGGCACCGCGGTCCTGGAGTTCGGGCGGGGCCTCGTCGTGGTGACCGTGGTCTCCGCGGATGCTCTGCTGGTCGTGCTCGTCCAGCCCGCCACGAACGTGGGCGGGCTCCTCTTCGACCTCCGCCGCCATCGCTCGGCCATCGCCGGCCTGCTCTAAGCGAGCGCGGCGGGTGACTCCGGCCTCCTCGTCCCCCCCCCCCCCACCCACTCCCCCTGCTGGGCGGCGGCGACTGTTGATCGTCGACGATGAGCCGCATATCGGACTGCTGCTGCGCCCCTACTTCGAAGCGATGGGCTACGACATGAGCCTGGCCCGCACGCTCGGCGAGGCCCGCGCCGCGCTCGCCGATCGTCGCGCCGCGCCGACCGGCCTGCTGCTCGATCTCCACCTCCCCGACGGGTCCGGGCTCGAGCTGCTGCGCGACTTGCGGGCCCAGCGACGCACTCGTCACCTGCCCGTGGTCGTGCTCACCGCCGAGGGCGAAGAGAAAGTCCTCGCGGAGGCCCAGCGGCTGGGCGCCGCCCTGCTCACCAAGCCGTTCAGCCCGAAGAAGCTCACCGCCCAGGTCGCGGCCATGCTCGGCGACCCGCCCCCGGACGCCGAAGAAGGGGGGGGGGAGGGGGGGGGAGGGGCCGACTCGTGAGCGTGTGGGCGGTCATTCTCGCCGGCGGGTCTGGGACCCGATTCTGGCCCCTGTCCACTCCGGAGCGGCCCAAGCAGCTGCTGCCGCTGGCAGGCGACCGGCCGCTGCTCGCCCAGGCGGTGCACCGGTTGCACGGACTCGTGCCCCCGGAGCGCGTGCTGATTCTCACCGGGTCTTACCTGGTCGACAAGATCGCGGCAGCGGCCCCGGAGGTGCCGGCGGCGCAGATCCTGGCCGAGCCGCGCGCCGCGTCCACGGCGCCCGCCCTGGCCTGGGCGGCGCACGGCATCGCTGCGCGTGACCCCGACGCCGAGATGCTCTCGCTGCATGCCGATTGGGCGGTCGGCAACGACGCGGCGTTCCGTGCCGCGGCGTCGCGGGCGCTCGGCGTCGCGCGCGCGCGCGACGTGCTCGTCACGGTCGGCGTCAAGCCATCGCGGGACGAAATCGGCTACGGCTATATCGTGCCCGGCAAACCGCTCGGTCGCGGCCGTGCGGTGTTGCGGTTCGTCGAGAAGCCGAGCCCCGCCCGAGCCCGGCAGCTGCGGCGGCGGGGCGCGCTGTGGAACACCGGCCTCTTCGCCTGGGGCGCGCAGCGCTTCTTGGCCGAGACGGCGGCCCACGCGCGTGAGCTACGAGCCGCTTGGCCGGCCCTGACCGCCGGCGACGGGCCGGGCTTCTTCGCGCGCGTGCGGCCGGTGGCGGTAGACGTCGCCGTGTTGGAGCGCACGCGGCGGCTCGCCGTCGTTGCGGGTACGTTCACGTGGGACGACATCGGCTCTTGGGACGCCCTGCTGCGGATCCGCCCGCGGGACGCCCGCGGCAACGTCGTCGTCGGAAACGTCACGCTTGGCGACGACGTGCGGCGCTCGGTGATCTGGTCGGAGAGCGAGCACGTCGCGGTGATAGGCGTGCAGGACACCGTGGTGGTGCGCGCCAACGGTCACACCCTCGTGACGCCGACCGGCCGTGCCGAGCAGATCAAGGCCTTGGCGCATCGCCTGTGAGCCACGTCCTCTACCTGCTCGACCCCGACCCGGGGCCCCCCTGGCTCCCCTTCGCCGGAGTGCGCCCGCTGAGCGAGCTGCGCGCCGGCGCCCACCTGATCCGCGAGCGGTGGGAGGCATTCGTCGGCGCCGAGACGACCGAGATCTTCGCGCTGCCCCACCTGGCGGGCTTCGCCGAGCCGGGTACACCCGTCGTGACGGAAAGGCATCCGGTCACGGGGCCCGCGGTCATCGGGTCGTCTACCTTCGCGCCGCGGGGTCTCGCGCCCGACTTGCCGGCGGTTCCCTTTCGGCTCACCTGTCAAGGGATCACGGTGGGCTGGGGCGTGCCGGCGGGCATCGCGTGGGACGGCCCGCAGCCGCACGCGCAGACGGTCGAGGTCCAGGGCGTGGTGCTGCACGGCGTCTGGGACCTGTTTCCCGCCCTCGAACGCCTGCTGCCGGAGGACCTGCTCGGGCTTCTCGGCACGAGCGACGCGATCCCCCGCGGCGCGATCGTGATGGGCGACCCCGCCTGGCTCGCCGTGCACGGAGCGGCGGTGGAGCCCGGTGTGGTGTTCGACACGACGCACGGGCCCGTGGTGCTGGAGAGCGGCGTCGAGGTCCGGGCGGGCGCGCGACTGGAGGGCCCACTGTGGGTGGGCGCCAACGCGCATGTGCTCGGCGGCGCCATCCGCCTGTCGGCCATCGGCCCCCGCTGCAACGTGCGGGGCGAGCTGTCGAACTGTGTGTTCCTCGGCTACGCCAACAAAGCGCACGACGGCTTCGTGGGGCACACGGTAGTCGGCCGGTGGGTGAACCTCGGCGCCGGCACGATCACGTCGAACCTGAAGAATACCTATGGCCAGGTGCGGCTCGACGCCGCCGGGACCGGAGTGGACACGGGCCTCCAGTTCGTCGGCAGCTTGATCGGGGACCACGCGAAGACGGCGATCGGCACCCTGCTCGGCACCGGCACCATTGTGGGCGCAGGGGCCAACGTGTTCGACGTGGTGCGGCCGCCCAAGTACGTGCCGGCCTTCGCCTGGGGGGGAGTCGGGCCGGGACGCATGACGAAAGAAGGGTTTCTGAAGATTGTCGCGCGGGTGTTGCCGCGGCGCGACGTCGCAGTGGACGACGCGACGCGCGCCCTGCTCGGCCGCGTGTACGATTGGTGTGTCCGCTGACCATGCTGACTGTTGCCCTCCCTGGGCATCCCATGCACATTGCGCCGGTTGCCCCATGGGAGTCGTAGGTGCCCCAGGCCAAGCCGTATCGCCGGCTCAACAAGTTCGAGCTCCATCAGCTCATTGGTGAGGGAGCGATGGGTGTCGTGTGGAAGGCCTACGACACCATCCTCCGGCGCTACGTGGCGCTCAAGTTGCTCGGCTCGACGTTCGTCAAGACGCCGGAGATGCGCGAGCGGTTCCTCCGCGAGGCACGTGCCGCCGGCGCGCTGCAACATCCCAACATCGTCACCGTCTACGACCTCGGCGAAGCCGAGGGCCAGCTGTTTATCGCGATGGAGTTGGTCGAAGGCACCGATTTGAGCGACCTCATTGCCGCGCGCGACCCCCTGGCGCTCGAGCGCAAGCTCGACATCGTGATCGAGGTGCTCCAGGGCTTGTCCTATGCGCACGACCGCGGGGTCATTCACCGCGACATAAAGCCCTCCAACGTACGCGTCGCCTCGGACGGCCGGGTGAAGATCATGGACTTCGGCATCGCCCGGCTGCAGTCGGCCGACGCCACGGGGTCTGGCTCGATCATCGGCACCCCCACCTACATGGCACCGGAGCAGATCACCAACGGTGCCATCACCCCTGCCACCGATGTATTCGCGGTGGGGTGCCTGCTGTACGAGCTACTGACCTACGAAAAGCCGTTCGAGGGCGAGTCGGTCCACGGGGTGCTGTACCAGGTGCTCACGACCGACCCGAGGCCGTTGCGCACGGTGGCGCCGTCGATTCCCGCGTCGCTGGAGCGCGTCGTCATCCGGGCGATGGCGAAGGCCCCTCAGGACCGCTATGAGACCGCCAAGCAGATGCGTGCGACCCTGGTCGGCATCCGCGCGGCATTGTCCGGCGCGGGCGAGACGACCACGCAGCGCATCTCCCTGGGCACGCTGTCTGACGCGGTGCTCTCGCTGGTCCGCCCCATCTCACTGCGCGCGCGTATGCTCGTACTCGGCGCGCTGGGCACGATGGCTGTGGTCCTCGCCTACACCTCCCTCCGCAGCCCGGCGGCCCCCCCTCCCCCCGGTCAGGCGACGGCCGCCCCGCTCGTCGGGCCGTCGGAGGGCGTCGCGCCGGCGGCGCCGCCGGCTGGGGCACTGCCCGCGGTGGCGGCGCTGCGCGACTCGGTGCTCGCCGTCCGCGGTCGGGCCGAGCGGGCCGGCGCGCAGAAGAACACGGTCCCCTCCTGGGCCATCGCGGAGACGATGCTGGCGTCGGCGGATCAGGCCGTGCGGGCGGGCGAGCAGACGCGCGCCACGAGTATGTACGGCGGTGCCGTCGACCAGTACCGGAAGGCCGGGCGGGAGGCGGTGGTCCTGCGGAGCGAGGCTGAGCAACTGATCTCGCGCGCCAACACAGCCGTCCGGGCCCTGGGCGCGCGCCCGGAGGCGGCGCGCGCCGTGAACGCCCTGGCCCGCGCCGATTCCCTGCTCAAGGCAGGAGACTTCACCCTGGCGAAGCTGGCGGCCTCGGACGCCGAGCAGACCGCCATCGGCCTGGGAGTCGCCCCACCGAGCCCGCAACCGGCCGAGCCCCGGGCGGCCCTCGATGTTCTGCTGCAGGATCTCGGCCGCGCGGTGGCGAGCGAGCGCATCGCGAACCTCAAGGCGCTCTATCCCACGATGACGGCGCGCGATGTGGCCAGCTGGAGAACGTTTTTCCGGGGCGCCGAGCGTCTCTCGGCGAAGTTCACGGCCGAGCAGCTCACCGTGCGTGGCGACTCGGCGAGCGCCTCGGTGAGCGGCATCTACGCCTTCGTGCCGCGCGGCGGCGGCACGCAGCGCGAGGATCGCCCGCGCTTCGCCATGCGGTTCAAGAAAACGGCGACCGGCTGGCGGATCGCGAGCGTGCGGGAGGCGCGCTAGCGCGTCAGTCCCAGGCGCGCTCGGTCGGCGGCGGCGGGGGCGGGATCACGACCGAGTCGGGCCGCGGCGTCGCCGGCCCCACCCGCCGTAACGTTACCGGCTTGTCGAGATCGCCGCCCGAGAGCGTGAGCCGGTCCCCCTCGAGCCGCATCCCGTACACCTGCCACACCCCGTCCCCGAGCGTGAGCCACAGGCTGTCCGTCACCTGGCGCCAGCGCGCGACCTGGTCGCCGAACTGTGCCGAGCTGTCCGTGCGCACCATGATGTGACGGATTTCTTCGCCCGCCTTCGCCTGCCAGTCGCCTTCGAGATGGAGGCGGCGCGCGGTTTGCGCCGCGGCGGCCGGGGGCAGCAGGGCGAGGAGGAGCGGAAGCCGGATCAGACGCACGTCGAAGTCTCGCGAACGGAAGGCGGAAACGTAATACCCCGAGACGGCGCTCAGGAGCCCGCGTCCCGGGGTCGAACTCCTTCCCCGCCCCATCGTCCAGGTACTTGAGAATCCGCCTGCGTCCACGGGCCCCGATAGGGGCGTTTGGTGCGCAGCGCAGCCGGTCAGTGTCCGGTGTCACACCGCCCTACAAGCAAGCGCCCCGGGAAGCTGCCCCGGGGCGCTCTACCTATGCGTCTGTGCGTCTAGTTGTTAGTACATCCCGCCCATCCCGCCACCCGGCATCGGCGGAGTCTTCTCCTTTTCCTTCTTCTCCACGACCACGCACTCGGTGGTGAGGAGCAACCCCGCGATGGACGCGGCGTTCTGGAGCGCCGTGCGGGTGACCTTGGTTGGGTCGATGACGCCGGCGGCCACCAGATCCTCGTAAGTGTCCGTCTGCGCGTTGTAGCCGAAGTTCTTATCCTTCGACTCCTTCACCTTCCCCACCACGATCGAGCCCTCCGCACCCGCGTTCTGGGCGATCATACGGATCGGCTCTTCGAGCGCGCGGCGCACGATATCGACGCCGATCTTCTCGTCGTCATCGCTGCCCTTCATCCGCTCGAGCGCGCGCTGGGCCCACAAGAGCGAGACACCGCCGCCCGGCACGATGCCCTCCTCGACCGCGGCGCGCGTCGCATGCAGCGCATCCTCCACGCGCGCCTTCTTCTCCTTCATCTCGGTCTCGGTGGCCGCGCCGACGTTGATCACCGCGACGCCGCCGGCGAGCTTCGCCAGCCGCTCCTGCAGCTTCTCCTTGTCGTAGTCCGACGTGGACTTCTCGATCGCGGCCTTGATCTCGTTGATCCGGCCCTGGATGTCCCCGGTCTTGCCCTTGCCGCCGACGATCGTGGTGTTGTCCTTGTCCACGACGATCCGCTTGGACTGACCCAGGTCCCCCAGCACCGTGTTCTCGAGCTTCAGCCCCTTCTCCTCGGCGATCAGCTTGCCGCCCGTCACCCGCTCGATGTCGATCAGCATCTCCTTGCGGCGATCGCCGAAGCCGGGGGCCTTGACGGCCACGACCTTGAGCGTTCCCCGGAGCTTGTTGACCACGAGCGTTGCCAGCGCCTCGCCCTCCACGTCTTCGGCGACGATCAGCAAGGGCCTCCCCGTCTGCGCCACCTTCTCCAGGACCGGGAGCAGATCCTTCATCGAGGAGATCTTCTTGTCGTGCAGCAGGATGTAGGCGTCCTCGAGCACCGCCTCCATTTTTTCCGGATCGGTGATGAAGTAGGGCGACAGGTAGCCGCGGTCGAACTGCATCCCATCCACGGTTTCCAGCGTCGTCTCGAGACCCTTCGCTTCCTCGACGGTGATGACCCCGTCCTTGCCCACCTTCTCCATCGCCTCGGCGATGAGCTTGCCGATCTCGCTGTCGTTGTTCGCCGAGATCGTGCCCACCTGGGCGATCTCCTTCCGGCCCGCGGTCGGCACCGAGATCTTCTTCAACTCCTCGACGACCGTCTCCACCGCCCGGTCAATGCCGCGCTTCAGCGACATCGGATTCACGCCGGCGGTGACCGACTTCAGGCCTTCACGGAAGATTGCCTGAGCCAGCACGGTTGCCGTGGTCGTCCCGTCGCCCGCGAGATCGGACGTCTTGGTCGCCACCTCCTTCACCATCTGGGCGCCCATGTTCTCGATCTCGTCCTCGAGCTCGATCTCCTTGGCGACCGTGACGCCGTCCTTGGTGACGGTCGGGTTACCGAACTTCTTGTCGATGACGACGTTCCGGCCCTTGGGGCCGAGGGTGACCTTCACCGCCTCGGCCAGCTGGTCCACGCCCCGCTTCAGGCGCGCCCGGGCCTCAACATTGAACTCCAGGTACTTGGCTGCCATCTGCTATTCCTCCTCGCGCTTTAGCCGAGCTTCGCAATGACGTCGGATTCCTTGATCAGAATGATCTCTTCCCCTTCGAGCTCCACCTGCGTGCCGCTGTACTTCCCGTAGACCACGCGATCCCCGACCTTGAGCTCCATCGGGACCACTTCCCCCTTCTCCCGCCGGCCGGGACCGACCGCGAGGATCTCTCCCTGAATCGGCTTCTCCTTGGCCGTGTCCGGGATATACAGACCACCCTTCATCGTCTCGGTCTCCTCCATCGGCCGAATCGCTACGCGGTCGGCCAGGGGGAATAGCTTCAGCTTCGCTTTCGTTGCGGTCGCCATGAGTCCGTGCCTCCACATCGGAAATGGTGCATAAGTCCATATGACGCATGCCTATTAGCACTCTCATGAGAGAAGTGCTAACCGGCCTGCGTGGAATCTCTCCCACCCTCGCCAGCATGTCAAGAGGGGGCCTACGGCGGGGGTGACGGCGCGGGCTCGGCGAGCAAGGCCTGGACCAGAGCCTGCGCGTGAAGGCGGGCGTCGTTGGGGAGGGTATCCAGGGGCACGGAGGCCGCCGCCACGGTCGCCCCGGTGCGGGTATCGAAGAAACGGGCGTGCAGCCAACGACCGCTCTCCGAGCTCGCGTCCCGGAAGGTAAAGGAGACGAGGGCGGCCGCCGGGCCACTCCCGCCCCGAACGTCGGGCCAGACCCGGAAGCCCCGGCGCCGGAGCAGGTTGGCAAGCGTGCTGTCGAGGAGATCCCGCATCGGGACGACGAGGATGTAGCCGCGCAGCGTGCGAGGGCCCGTGGTCGAGGGAGCCGGCTGCCGGCCGGTGGAGCAAGCGCCCAGGACCAGAGCGGCTGTGAAGGGAAGCGCCCGGAGCCCCATCTACTGTCCTCCACCCCCTCCGATGATGCGGCGGGCACCCACCCACCGCGCCATCCAGTAGGCCGCTTCGGGGTCGTGTGGGTCGAGCTGCGAGAGCCTCACTCCCGTATTGGAGCTGTGGATGAACTTTCTCTCCCCCACATACATCCCGACGTGCGTGACCCCGCCGCCCGGCAACGCTGAGAACAGCAGGATGTCGCCGGGCTGGAGCGCTTCCACAACCGGCGTCACCTCGCTGCCCACCATCGCCTGGTCGCGGCTCATACGCGGCAACCGGATGCCCTGCTGGGCGTAGGCGTACTGGATCAGTCCCGAGCAGTCAAACCCGTTCTCGGCTGTTCCCCCCCACTGATACGGCGCGCCGATCGCGTTGAGCGCGGTGTGGACCACATCCGCCGCGCCTCCCGTGATCTCCGCGGGTGGCTCAGGCGGCCGTCGCGACGGAGCGATGAGCGCGCCGCGGTCCGCTCGCCCGAGACCGAGCGAGACGCCCATGGCAATGCCGAGCCCCCGATGGGCACCCCCGGGCCGCCAGAAGCCGCGGGGACCACGATCTTCGAGGCGCCAGCGCGCCTCGGCACCGAGCGCGAAGCGGGGGATGGGCCGCCACTCAACGCCCGCTCCTGCGCTCCACAACGCGCCGAGCTCCTGGTGGGTGGTGTCGGTGGAGAGCCCGAGTTCGACGCCGAGCAGCGCGTAGGGACCGAGCGTGGCGCGGTGGCGGAACGCCTGAAGCTCGTAACCGAATCCGTAGAAGGCCCGGTGGCGACCCAGACTGTCGTGCACCAGGACCGTGACGCCGAAGCCGTGCGTGAGCGTCTCTCCTCCGGACAGCGGCGCGCTGGAGCGAACCTCGTAGCTCGCGGCGTCGTTGCCGTTCAGCCAGCGGCCGTAATGGGCCTCCAGGGAGCGGCGCTGGGCTGCGAGTGTGGCGGGCAGGAAGGCGACCACCAGGGCCGCTCCACGCAGGAAGTCAGTCCGCCGCCGCAATCGCAGCCCGCTCCTCGGAGGCGCGGGGAGCCATGTGGTGGGAGAGTAGATGCGGGACCCGGCGCATGACACGGACCCACGCCCAGAGGGCGCCGAACCCCGACAAGGCGGCGACGCCGACGGCGGTGGCGAGCATCACGAGCGGGTGGCTGAGCCGCACGGCGACGAGCGCGCCGAGCCACAGCCCGAAATACGAAGCCCCCCACGCCACGGCGGGCGTGAGGAGCCATCCGACGACGACCAGCAGGTGAGCCAGCCAGCGGGGCATCCCCGCTCCCTCCCGGCTCACGCCTTCCGGGCGACGGCGGCGACCGCGAGCACCGTGAGGGTCAGCGTGAATCCTCCCCCGGCGGTGACGGGCAGCATGACCGGGCAGCCCGCGATGCGCCCGATCACCGCGATGAGTGCCGCGCCCGCCACCACCGGCACGGCGACGCGTTGGAGCGTGGGGCTGTCCCCCGCTCGAGCGGCGCGGCCGGCGGTGAGCATGCCGCCCATCCACGCGACGAACGTCCCCAGCATCCACCAGATTGGCAGATACCACCAGGTGCTGAGGCCGCCTACGGCGTCCCACGTCCACGGATAGATCGTGACCAGGTGGTTAGCGGGTCGCAGCACGACGATGTCGATCGCCGTGAACACGATCGTTCCCCACAGCCCCACCGCCGCCGCGCCCGCGATCCCCTCGCTGCCGCGCGCGACTACCCATTGCGCGGGGAGGAAGCTCACCAGCGTCGCCGTGGCGAGGACCACGACAGCCTCGACCACCTCGCGCGCCAGCCCGGCTGGGATCGCGCGGAACAGGGCCGTGTAGACCAGGACGGCCACGCCGGCCACCAGCCCCACCTTGGTGCCGCTGAGCATGATATTGCGGAAGTCCGAGCGATCCGCTGCCGCAGGAGGAGGGGCCGCGGAGGTCGTGCTGGTCATCATTCTGGGAAGTCTCCTGGGACTCTAAGGAAGCGCGAGAGCTAAATCTAGCGCCGTTCCAACCTGTTTGCCCGAAGCATCCATACGAGGGCTTCTCCCGGCCAGAATAGTTGGAACGGCACTAGCAGCGCCGGCCTATCGGGCAAATACCAGCAAGACCGTGACATCCGTCATCGCCCACGCCGCGAGCGCCCGGTACATGCCGCGTTGATGGCGCGCCGCCGTCCAGCTGGCGTGTCCCGCGCGCCATGGGAGGAGCACCGTCAGCCAGGCCGCCAGCGGCACCAGCAGCGCCGGCGCCCAGCCGCCGGTCCCCAACCGGTGTGCCGCCGCGCCAAACAGCGCGAAGGCGAGCACGATGCAGCCGATGGCGATATTGAGGCTCGGCCGCATGCCGAGGATCAGCGCGAGCGTGCGATCGCCGCGGCGGTGGTCCTCGTCGAATTGATACAGCTGAGTGAGCGGATAGAGCCCCGCGAACAACGGGCAGAAGGCGAGCAGGATCAGCGCGTGCCCCAGGTCGAGCACCCGCCCGGTTGCCGCCCAGGCGGCGTAGGGCGTGAGGGTGCCGAACCCCCACATGTTGATCACCCAATCGACGCCGGCGACCGCCTTGAATCGGAACGGCGGCACGGAGTACAGCACGGAAAGTACGAAGCAGATCGCGTAGTCGATCTGGAAGGCGGGCGGCAGCGTGAGGGCGAGCAGCTGGCCGCCGGCCAGCAGGGCGACGCTGAAGGCGACGAGGTAGCGCGGTAGGGGAGGCGGCACCACGAGGTAGCCGATGTCGCCCTCGTCTTTGTCGAAGACGCTGTTGATGGCCAGCGTCCCGCCGTTCAGGAAAACTACCCAGAGCGCCAGGGCCCACAGCGCCGGCCCCAACCCCGCACCACGGACCACACCGCTGATGCCGACGGCCAGGACATAGCCCAGGGCCGTGTGCCCCGCCATGATCGGCCACTCGGCGGGGCGCATGTGGAGGATGTAGGAGAAGACTTCGCCGGGGAGCAGCCGGTAGCCCCAGCGCCGCCAGGCGTTCAGCGCCCGGGCATCGCTCACCACGACAGGCCGAGCGCCTGCGCCGCGAGTTGCAGCCCCGTCAGGGTGAGGTCGGGGTGGACCGCCTCGATCTCCTTGGCAAGGGGCGCGACCAGGTCGGCGAGCCCCCCGGTGGCGACGACGAGCGGCGTCTTCTGGCCCGGCCACTCGGCCCTGATGCGTCGCACCAGACCGTCCACCGCGTCCGCCGCGCCGAGCAGCACGCCGGCCCGGATGCAGTCCTCGGTGCGGCGGCCGATCACCCGTTCCGGCGGGGTGAGCTCCGTGGCAGGGAGCTTGGCGGTGCGAGCGATCAGCGCGTCCGCCCCCGTGCGCACCCCCGGCATGATGACGCCGCCGATGAAGCGGCCGTCGGCCGTGATGCAGTCGAAGGTGGTGGCGGTACCGAAGTCCACCACGATGGTGTCCCGATGGAAGAGGGTGGAAGCGGCAAGGGTATTCAGGATCCGGTCGGCCCCTACCGTGAGCGGCTCGTCCACGTCGAGCGTGATCGGGAGCTTCGCGCGCCCGTCCACCACGGCGGGCTTGCGGCCGGTGGCGCGCTCGACGGCCTCGAGGACCGCCTGCGTCACCGGCGGCACCACGGAGGCGACGATCGCCGCCCGCACTTCGGCGGGCGAGCGGCCGGCCTGGGTGAGGTAGGCGGTGATGGCGGCGGCCCACTCGTCGGGAGTGCGCACCGGGAGCGTGGTGAGACGCCAGTGGGTCTCGAGCTGGGGACCGCGGAACAACCCGACCTTGGTCTCAGTGTTGTTGATATTCAGGGTGAGCAGCATGGGCGCGCTAAGATAGAGACGCGCGCGCAGCGCCGCCACGCCGCCCCACGAGCCAACCGAGGCCGAGGGCGAGCGTGGCGGAGAGCGTGAGACCGAGCGTGCTGGCAATTCGGCCTTGCCCGGCGGCGACCACCGCACCATCGAGCGCTTTGAGGGGGGCGTTGTGCAACGCGTGGTAGGCCGCCGCGACGGTGAGCGAGTCGGAGAGGACGTACAGGCACCCGGTGATGAACCCGCCAAGGGAGATACCGACGAAGCTCCATAGCGGCGAGCCACCGTACCCAGGCTGGACGACGTGCCACAGCCCAAAGACGACGGCTGCAAACGCGATGGACCCGAGGCCGGCCGCGGAAGGCCGCCCCACGAGCGCTCGTCGGAAGGCGAGCTCCTCCGTCACCAGCAGCACCGCGGCATCCACGGCCGCGAAGAACAGCATCGCGCCGAGGAAGGGGCCGACCGCTATGGCGGGGCGCAGTACGACGATCGTCGCGGTGACGGGCACAAGGGCGACGGCGGCGGCCAGCGCATACCAGCGCCACAGCGTGGCCTGGCCGCCACGCGCGATGACGGCGCCCCAGGCCGCCGTTCCCGCGAGCAGCGCCGCAACGGCGGACCAGTCGCCGGCCCACAGCCCACGGGCGCGCGCGACGTTCCCGTCCGCCAGCAACGTCGTGGCCAGCACGCACCCGACCGCCAGTCCGCGCAGCGGCTCGGGTGCGCCGGCACGCGGGCCGTCGGACCAGAGCCCGAGCTGCTGGCGCGCGAGGAGCAGCACGGCGAGGGCCGCTATGCCGGCGCTGAGCGACACGGCGGTCGCGCCCGCCGCCGCGAGGACGCCGCCCAGGCGTGGAGCGCCCCACGCGAGCGCCAGCAGCGCCGTCGCCAGCGCGAGGCGCCACCGCCAGCGCACATCAGGCGAGCTCGACATGTCCTTCGCGGACCCCCGCAGTGGCCACACCGGTGTCGACGAGCAGCGCTCCATCGGCACGCACGCCCGCCGCGCGGCCGAACAACGGCGTGCGCAATTGACGGCCGCGGAGCCAGTCGCGTTCGGCGAAGGCCGCACACTCGGCATCGGTCAGCCGCAGGCCATGCGCCGCCAGGCGGGTCAGCGCCGGCACCAGGCCGTCGAGCACGTCGAGACGTCGCACCGCCGGTACGAACTCGGTCAGCGTCGCGGCGCGGTCGGCGAGGGCCGGTGGGATCGGGTTCGCAACGTTCACCCCGATCCCCAGCGCGAGCCACTGCAGCGCCTCACCCTGCCAGCGCCCCTCGCACAAAATGCCCGCGAGCTTGCGGCCGCGATCGCCGACCACGACGTCGTTGGGCCACTTGAGGCGTGCCAGCGTCCGGCCGGCTTGCTCGTCCACCACGTCGGCGACCACGAGCCCCGCACGGAGGGAAAATGCGCTCAGGTCGGTCTGTGCCGGGCGGAACAACATGCCGAGCCAGACCCCGCCGGCCCCCGAGTGCCACGTGCGGCCGTCCCGGCCCCGCCCCGCCGTCTGCTCCTCGGCGAGCACGACGGTGCCGGCCGGTGCGCCCTGGGCACCGAGATCGTGGATCGCGTCAAGACTGGAAGGGAGTCGCTGGAACACGCCGCACTGCGGCACGCCCCACCGCTGGGCGAGGCGCGCGGCCGGAACACCGTCCAGCTCTAGCCGCGCCACAGCGCGTAGAGGATGGTGAACACGCCGACGGTCCAACAATAGGGCGCGAAGGCGTAGAAGCGGCCTTTGGTGATCAGGGCGACCAGGAATCGAATGGCGAACACGCCGCTCGCGAGCGCCACGAGGCACCCAGCGGCCAGCGGCAGCGCGCCGACCGCGCCTACGTTCACGCTCATGTGCCGCCCCTCGATGAGCGCGGCGCCGAGGATCGCGGGAACCGAGAGCAGAAAGCTGAACTCCGCTGCGGTTCCGAGCTCGAGTCCCGCCCATAGCGCCGCACTGATCGTGGACCCGGACCGGGACATGTGGAGCAGGACGGCGGAGGCCTGGCCCAGGCCGACGATCGAGGCGGTTCCCGCGGTCGGACGCGGGCGCTCGCCATGGCGGCGACGGGTGGACCAGAGCAAGATCCCGGTCAGAAAAAACCCGAAGCCGACGTAGACGAGGGCGTGGAAGCGCTCTTCGAGCACACGATGCAGCAGCACCCCAACGATGCCGGCCGGAATCGTGCCGATGACGAGGTATCCCACGTAGCGCAGTTCCTCCGGCTGCCCGCGCAGCGCGCCCAGGGCGATCCGGCCAAGCCGTCTTCCGTAGACGAGCAGGACCGAGCCGAGCGTCGCGACGTGCAGCATCACCTCAACGAACACCCCGGGCGTCTTCACGCCCGTGAGCGCTTCGACCAGTGCGAGGTGACCGGAGCTCGACACGGGGAGAAACTCCGTGAGCCCCTGCACCAGCCCGAGCACGATCCCCTGCCACAGCGTCATGCCGGTCGCCCGAGGACGAGTGCCACGATGCCCACCACCATCGCGAGCTTCAGCGCCAGACTGACCCGCGCGATCCGCCCTCGGCGCAGCCGCACGGCCGCCAGGAGCGCCACCAGCTGCGCCACCGCGGCGACCGCAAAATAGACGGCCCGGTAGCCCGCGGCCCAGGGAACCACGAGGCTCGCCAGCACGAAAGTATCGAGCGCCACGACCGCGACCAGCGCCGCCCGTGCCCGTCCCAGCCGGATCGGCAGGGTGCGCCGGCCGGCGAGGCGGTCGCCGGCTTCGTCCTCGAGGTCCTTCACAAGCTCCCGGCCGAGATGAATCCACGCGGCCAGCAGCCAAGGCACCACGCCCCAAGCCGGGCGCCCCACCGCGAGCGCACCGTAGAACAGCGGCAGTCCCGCAATGGCCGCCACGGCCAAATTCCCGGGCACGCCGCGCGGCTTGAGCGCCGGGGAGTAGGCCGCCATCACGGCGAAGGCGAGCAGCCCGACCAGCACGGGGCCGGCGCCCGCGAGCGCCGCGGCGGCGACGCCGAGCAGCACGCCCAGGAACGCGCACAACTCCACAGTGCCGCGGCGGAGCCGGCCAGCCGCGAACGGCCGCTCGCCCCCCGGCCGGTTTACCCGGTCGGCCGCGACGTCCCAGAGATCGTTGAGCGCGTTCCCCGCCGCCCCGAACCCCACCGCGGCGAGGGCGGCGAAGACAAGGACGCGCGGGATGGTGAACTCACCGAGAGCGATCCATCCACCGGCCAGGACGCCGGCGGCCGCCACGAGCAGGTTGTGGACGCGGACGAGCCGAACCAGGTCAATCACGCAGAACGTCCTCGTACAGCTGCTCGTAGCGAGGCACGATCCGGTCGGCGGCGAACTCGAGCGCGCGGTGCGCCGCGCCGGCCTTCAGGCGGGCGTGCAACGCGTCGTCGCGCAGCACGCGGAGCGCACGGTCGATCATCCCGTCCACATCGCCCACGGGCGTCAGGAAGCCCGTCTCCCCCTCGACCACCACCTCGGGCAGGCCCCCCACGGCACTTGCCAGGACCGGCACGGCGCACGCCATCGCCTCCAGCGCGGCGAGCCCGAACGATTCGGTCTGGGACGGCAGCAGAAACAGGTCGCCACCCCGCAGGACATCGGCCACGTTGTCCACCTTGCCGAGGAAGCGGACTTCGCGTCGCAAGTCGAGGCGGTCGGCCTCCTGCTCGGCGGCGTCGCGGTCGGGACCGTCCCCGACGAGCACGAGCGTTGCGGGGAGCTGCCGGCGCACCCCCGCGAACACGCGCACCACATCCGTCACGCGCTTGACCGGGCGGAAGTTCGAGACGTGGACGAGCACCTTGTGATCGGCGGGGGCGAGCGCGTGGCGCCAGGTGCGGTCGGCGGGGGAGGGGGGGGGGCGGGGCGGGTGATACTCAGCGGTGGAAACGAAATTCGGGATCACGACCACGTCGCAACCGGTACAGCCGAACGCGCGGTAGGTCTCGTCCCGCAGGTAGGCGGACACGGCGGTCACCCGGTCCGACTGCTCGATCGAGAACTTGGTGATCGTGAAGTAGGAGGGGTCTTGGCCAACCAGTGTGATGTCGGTCCCGTGGAGGGTGGTGACGACCTTGAGGTCGCGCTCGGGCTTCAACATCTGCTTGGCAAGCCACGCGGCGGCCGCGTGCGGGATCGCGTAGTGCGCGTGCATCAGGTCGAGGTGCTCGCGCATCGCGACCTCGTGCTGTTTCACCGCCAGGGCCATCGCGTACGGGGACGACTGCTCGAACAGGGGATACTCGGTCTGCGCGACTTCGTGGAAGGTCACTCGCTCGGCGAAGCCCCGCAGCCGGAACGGGCTCGCGTAGGAAATGATGTGCACCTCGTGTCCCCGCCGCGCCAGCTCGAGGCCGAGCTCAGTGGCGACGGCCCCGGAGCCGCCATAGGTGGGATAGCACGTGATGCCGATGCGCATGGGTGAGCCGTCAGCCATCAGCCATCAGTCGTCAGAGCTCCTGGTGTGCCACCGCTGAAGGATCATCTCCGCCAAAACCTCCGGGGCCGGCGTCGCATCCAGCGTCCAGACTGCGTCGAGCTGATGGCCGACGGCTGACGGCTGACGGCGCAGTTGGTTTCTGAACCATGTGTCCTGGCGCTTCGCGTAGCGGCGCGTCGCGGCCACGATTGCCTCGCGCAGCGCGAGCTCCGGCAGCCGTCCCTGCAGCATCGCGATCACCTCGCGGTATCCCACTCCGTCGAGCCCCAGCGCGTCCGCCGGCACGCCGCGCGCCAGCACGCCCCGCACTTCCGCCACCAGGCCTCCCGCCAGCATGCGATCAACCCGCTCGGCGATACGCTGGCGGAGGGCCGCACGCGGCATGGTCAGGTGAATGTACCAGGGGCGCATTACGCCCAGCTCGCGCGCCTCCCGCTGCCACCACGAAAGCGCGCGCCCAGTCAGCAGCGCCACCTCGACCGCCCGGGCGGCCCGCTGGCGCCCGCCCCCGGGGTAGCGA
>QHUY01000044.1:0-30083 GCA_003223415.1 Gemmatimonadota bacterium | reverse complement strand
CTCGAGGCCGTGCGCCCAGGCACGGAGCCGATCCCGTCGCCCGGGCTCGAGCGGGGGCTCTCGGAACAGCCCGTCGGCCAGGGCCCGCACGTAGAAACCCGTCCCGCCGACCACGAGCGGCAGCCGGCCGGCGGCGCGCACGGCAGCCAGCCAACCAGCCGCCTCGCGCGCGTAGCGCCCTGCGCTGTAGCGCTCGTCGGGCTCTACGAGATCGAGCCCGAGGTGCGGCACCCGGGCCAGGGTCACGGCATCGGGCTTGGCGGTGCCGATGTCCAGCCCGCGATAGACTTGACGTGCGTCGGCGGAAATGACCGTGAGCGGTTCGCGCGCCGCCAGGGCCGCCGCGACGGCCGTCTTGCCGACGCCGGTGGGACCCACGAGAACGGGGACGAATGGGCGGTCAGGCTCGCCCAAACCGGCGCTCGAGCTCGTCTTTCGGGAGCTGGACGATGGTCGGCCGGCCGTGGACGTCGTGCGCCGGCAGGGTGGCCGTCAGGAGGCTGGCCAGCAGCTGCCGCATCTCCTCGGGGTCGAGCTTGTGCCCCGCCTTGATCGCCGCCCGGCAGGCGAACGTGGCGGCGAAGCGCTCCAGGCGGTTCTGCCACCCCCCGAAGCGGCCGCCTGCGAGATCTGCGACCAGCTCTTGCAGGCAAGGTGCCGCCTCGAAGCGCGGGTGCGGGTTAGGAGCGGTGTGGACCACCACGCTGCGTCCTGAGAACGGCTCGATCTCGAAGCCGACGCGACGCAGCAGCTCGCGGTGCGCCTCGATCGCGTCAAGCTCCGGGGGCGAGAACTCGAGGGTGAGCGGCAGCAACAGCCGTTGGGCTGGCGCCCCGTCACCGGTGAGCTGACGCATCACCTGCTCGTACAATACGCGCTCGTGCGCCGAGTGCTGGTCCACGATCGCGACGCCGCCGTCGGTCTGAAACAGGATGTAGGTGTCGAACACCTGGAGAAGAGATGGTGTCGGGTGTCGGGTGTCGGGTGTCAGAGATTCACCTGAAAAGAGCTCCAGCGGCACGCCACCCGGGATCTCCTCACCGAGTCCCACCCACGCACCGCCGGCACCCGACGCCTGGGACCCGGCACCGAGCGGGGCGGCGGCGGTGAGCGGCGCCAAGGCCGCCCGCACCGCCTCCTCCACCACCTTCTCGACGAAGAATTTGTCGCGGAAGCGCACTTCCAGTTTGGCGGGGTGCACGTTGACGTCCACCGCGTCGCCCGGCAGGTCGAGGAACAACACCAGCGACGGGCGGTCGCCGGGGTGGATCGCGGACCGGTAGCCCGCCTCGGCGGCGCGGAGGATGAACGGGTCGCGGATGGGCCGGCCGCGCGCGAACACATAGCCCTTGCGGCCGGCCGGCTTGGCCTGAGAGGGGCGCTGCGCGAACCCGGTGATTTCGAGCGGTCCCTCGCGATATGCGACAGGCAGCAGGCTGTCGGCAAGCTCGCGCCCCCACAGGGCGTGGATCCGGTCGATGGCTCGCCCTGCCACGCCGACGTCGAGCAAGGAGCGCTCGTCGCTCGTGAGCGTGAAGGCCACCTCGGGGCGCGTCAGCGCAAGGACGGTGAGCGCCTCGGCCGCGGCGCGCGTCTCGGTCGCCGCGGCGCGCAGAAACTTGCGGCGCGCCGGCGTATTGAAGAACAGCCCGCGGACAGTGATCGTGGTCCCCCGTTGGCGCACGGCATTCTCGACCGCTTCCCGGCGGCCCCCCGTCACGCGCAGCCGCGTGCCGTGGGCGCCGTCGGCCGAGGTCTCGAGCTCGAAGCGGGAGACGGAGGCAATGGCCGGGAGCGCCTCGCCCCGAAACCCGAAGCTCCCCACGCCGATCAGGTCGGCCGCCTCGCGGATCTTGCTCGTCGCATGACGCTGCAAGGCGAGCACGGCGTCCTCCCGGGTCATCCCCTCCCCGTCGTCGCTCACGCGGATCAGCGTCTTGCCGCCGTCCTCGAGCTCCACCCGGACAGCCCGCGCGCCGGCGTCGAGCGCGTTCTCCACCAGCTCCTTCACGACCGAAGCGGGCCGTTCGACCACCTCGCCCGCAGCGATCTGGTCCGCGACGTGTCCGGCGAGCACCGCGATCTTCCCGCTCACAGCCGCACCACCTCCGCCGCCAGCAGCCAGCCGTGCACCCCGTCGGCCCGCTGTACCTCGAGCCAGCGCCCGTAGCGGTCTTCGACGAGCAGCGCGGCCCCCGCATCCAGCGTGGACGCGGCGCTCGCCGCGCCGTAAGGGGCGACCCGCACCGGGGTGCCCGCGGCCACGACGACCGCCATCGGCTCCGCGCGGCGCCGCCATTCGGCCGCGCCAAGCAACACGACCGCCAGGGCCATCGCCCCCATCCCGCCCACCCCGAGCCGCCGCCGTCCGAGCAGCGCAATGAGCCACGCAGCGACCCACAGCGCCGCCGCCAGCAGCCAGCATTCCCCCGGCGTCGCCGGCCCGACGGCGAGGAGGGGCTCGCTCGCCGCGTCCGGGATGGGCAGCAGCTCGCGGGCCCGACGGATCACGTGGTCGCGCGGCGCGAGCCGGGCCGCGATCGTCCAAGCGGCGGTCGCCTTTCCGTCGGCCCCCGCACGATAGAGGGTTGCCCCCAGGTTGTACCAGTGCGCCGCGACCCGGGGGGCAGCGGCGGCGCGGGCCGCGAACGAGTCCGCAGCGGCGCGCAGCGCCCCCGCTTCATACCCTGCCCCGACCGCCGCCCACGCCGCGGGCGTGAGCGCGCAAGCAAGCAACACGCCGGCCACCGTCAACCGGCGGCGGCGGCGCCCGACCGGCTCGGCGCCTAACACGCGCAGCACCTGCTCCAGCTCCGCCGCGAGCTCGGCGGGATCGCCGACGCCGCGCGGCCCATAGCGCGCGGCCCGCAGGCGGTCCCGAAGCCGCATCACGTGGTCGGCCACGGCGCTCTCCACTCCGGAGGCCCGCAACGCCCGCGCGAGGGCGTCGCCCTCGCGCGCAAACATGTCCGGTACGTGGTTCGCGAGCACCGTGTGAAACTCCCGCTCGAGCCGGCCGAGCCGCGACAGCGGCCGCACGGCGTCGGACGGCGGAGCGGCCGGCGCGCGCCGGCGGCGCCGCCGCCAGGCGACGACCACCGGTGGGGCGAACGCGAGCGCCAGCCAACCCAGCGGCGGCACCGTCCCCGCGACCGCATCCGCCCGCTTCCCGACGGTGTCCCGCAGCAGCGGCGGCAACGCCCGGGCCGCGCGCGGCTCCGCGCCCGGCGCCACCACCAGTGAGCGCGGCGTCGTGCGGATGACCGTGTAGTCACCCGTGGCGAGGTCGAAATACGGATAACGCACCTCGGGCAGCAGGAAGCTGCCGGCGGAATCCGGCACCACCAGATAGCGAAACGTCTTGACGCCCGCGACGAGCCCGTCGCGCGGCTCGAGCTGCGTGGTCGTCTGGGCGGGATAGGCACGGAATCCCGCCGGCCAGCGCAGCGCCGGCTCGGGCCAGAGCGCCACGTTCCCGGTGCCACGCAACGAGGCGGCGACCTCGATCGGCTCACTCACGCGCGTGTCGGCCGGCTCGAGAGCGAGGTCCAGCATGAATGCGCGACCCACGACGGACGCGTCGTCCGCCGGCCGACCCGCCGCGGGCAGGGGCAGCACGGTGATGGCGGTCGAGTCGCCTTGCAGCGTGTAGCGATCCTCGCGGCTGAAGAACGAGAAGGTGACGGGCAGCGCGTACTCGACCGACGCCGGCGGAATCATGACACGGCCGGGACCGAGCGGGAACACCACTTGGTGAACGGCGAACAGATCCAGCCACTGGCCGCGCACGAGCCGCGTGGCGACGACCTCACCGGGCCCTGCCTGCGGGTAGGCCCAGACGCCGCCGGGCGTGGGCAGGGTCACGATCGGGGGGCGGCGCAGGCGCGTGCGGAGTTCGCGCGGGAACCACGCGGCCACGAGAATGTCGAGCTGCTGGCCCACGAGCACCGTCTCGGCCGGGACGACCACCGTGAGAGCCACCTGGTCTACGCGGCGCGGTGGCGGGGCGGCCGCGAGCAGGGCGTGCGCCAACGGGGAGAGCCCCGCCTCGGCACCCGCCGTCGCGCTGTCTATCACGACCGTGATCGGATTGGTCGCGATGACTTCCCGGCCCTGGCGAACCCGCACGGGGCCGATCGTCACCGTGCCGGCCCGCTCGGCGTGGAGCACCAGTTGCCGACTCGTCGTGCGCAGCGGACCGGCCGCACCGGCGATCGACACTTCCGTCCGCTCGCTCGAGCCGACGATAGCAAAGGCGGTGAGCGGCGGCAGCGTGAGCGCGAGCGGCTCGGCCGAGCGCGTGCGGGCCTGCACCGTGAGCATCAACTCCTCCCCCACACGCAGGCGCACGCGATCCACCGCCGCCGTCACGCTTGGCGCCGACCCCTGCAGGAGCAGGGCGAGCAGCGCGATGGCGCTCACCAATCCTTCACCTTGGGCTCGACGGCGCGGCGGGTGCGGCCGCTCTTGTCGCGCCGCGTGCGCAGCTCCTCTTCGCCGATGGACCGCAGGACCTCGTCGGCCTGAGCCTGGGACAGTTGGCCGCCACCGCCGTTCGGGTTCTGAGTGTCCCGGCCTGCGCCGCCGCTGGGTGGTGGCTGCCCGCCGCCCGGCGGCGTGGTGGACGAGGCTCCGCCTCCCCCGCCCCGTCCCCCGCCACCCCGGCGGCGGATGGCCAGCTCGAGATTCCACTTCGACGGCAGGTGGTGCGGTTTCAGGAGCAGCGCCTCGCGGTAGGCGCGCTCGGCGTCGGCGAGGTGCGCGTCGCGGCTTGCCGAGTCGGCCACCGCTGCGCGGAGCTCGAGCAGGCCGAGGTTGTACAGGGCGCGGAAGCGCACGTCGGGATCGAGCGACCCGGCGGCATGCCCCAGACCCGCGCGTGCGCTCTCGAAGTCCGCCGCGGCGAGCGCCGCCGTGCCCACGTTGAACCACGCGGTGTCGTCCTGGCGCCGCTTCGTGAGCTCCACCAGGTAGGCAGCCCGCGCCAACGCGATCTGGCCGCGGTCCCACGCTTTTTCGGCTTCGCTGCGCGGGTGGGGGGGGGAGGAGGGCGTCTGCGCGCGCGCGGTGGCCCCGTCGCCAGCCACGAGTAGCGCGATGCCTATCAGCGATGCGGTGCGGCGCGCCAGCGAGGCGCCGAACAGCAGCGCCGCCCCCGCGAGTAGCGCGATCCAGGCGCGGGGCCGGCCCTGCTCGCCGTGGGACTCGCTCGACCGGCTGCGTTTGAACGCGGCGACGAGGTCCCGCACTGCACCCGCCTGATCCGGGAGCTCGGCCGAGACGATCGTGCCCTGCGCCGCGTCGGCCACCGCCCCCAGCACCTCGTCGCGGCGCGAGGTCGCGATGACCTGCCCCGCGTCGTCTTGCTGCCAACCCTGGAGGGCGCCACGATCGTCGCGGCGGGGGATGCGGACGGGCGAGCGCCCCCCCTCGGCCACGAGGATCAGGTGGATCCCCTCGTGTCCCAGGCGTTGGGCCTGCGCCAGCACGTCCGGCAGCGAGTCGTGCGCCTCGCCGTCGGTGATCACGACGAGCACGCGATCGGCGAACGCGGTGCCCGCGCCGAGCAGTTCCCGCCCCTGCTGCAGCGCGGGGGCCAGCGCCGTGCCTCCGGCGGACGCGACGTCGGGATCCAGGGCGTCGAGGTAGAGGGAGATCGCCGAAGCGTCGACGGAGAGGGGTGAGAGGATGTAGCTCGAGCCGGCGAACGCGATGAGCCCGAGCCGGTCGCCGTCCAGGTCCTGGGCGAGCCGCCGGGCCTCCCGCACCGCGCGGCCCAGCCGGTTGGGGCGCGCGTCTTCGGCAAGCATGGAGCGGGAGATGTCCACGGCGAACACCAGGTTGAGGCCGCGCGTCTCGGCGACGATCTTCTCCTCGCCCCAGCGCGGTCCGGCCAGCGCCACCGCGCCCAGGAAGGCCGCGACGCTCAGCGCGGTGGGGCTCCAGCGCCCGGCGGCGCTCGCGGCGCGGGCCGTCTCCGCCGCCCAGGCGGCCGCGCGGCGCACGCGCACGCGCCGCGCCCACGCCGCGGCGAACCACACGGCGCCGCCGAGCAGCGGCGCCAGCAGCAGGACGACCGGAGCGTCGAAGGTCATCAGGGCACGCGCACCGCAAGCGTGGCGGAGATGACGATCTCGAGGGCCAGGGCAAGGAGTCCCAGCGAGAGCGGCCAGCGGTACGCCTCGTCGAATCGCCGATACACCACCCGCTGCACGGTAGTTTTCTCGAGCCGGTTGATCTCGTCGAAGATGTGGCGCAGCGATTCCGAGTCCGTGGCGCGGAAGTAGCGGCCGCCGGTCGTCGCCGCCACGTCGTTGAGCAGCTGCTCGTCGATCTCCACCGGCATGCTCTGGAAGCGCAACTGGCCGTCCACGCCCTGCCCGGTGGGCACGGGTGCCTCGCCGCGCGTGCCCACGCCGATGGCGTAGATCCGCACGCCGAAGGCCGCCGCCGCATGCGCCGCGGTACGCGGGTCCACGGTCCCGCGGTTGTTGACGCCGTCGGTGAGGAGCACGACGACCCGGCTCTGGCCCGGCGCGCGGCGCAACCGGTTGGCCGCCGTCGCGACCGCGGTGCCGATGGCAGTGCCGTCCTCGATCTCGCCGATGTGGACGTCCTGGAGGGCCTGCTCCAGCACCGCGTAGTCGGTGGTGATCGGCACCTTGGTCAGCGCCTGCGCCGCAAAGATCACTAGGCCGATCCGGTCGGTGCTGCGCGCCCGCACGAAATCGATCGCGGTCTGCTTGGCGACGTCGATGCGGTTGGCCGGCGTGAAATCCTGGGCGAGCATGCTGCTGGAGATGTCGACGGCCAACATGATGGAGATCCCCTCGCTGCGAATCTCCGAGCGCGCCGAGCCGATGCGCGGACCCGCGGCCGCCAGGATCCAGGCCCCCAGGCACGCGCTGCGCAGGCTGACCGGAAGCCGGGCGACCCATTGCCGCTCGGCCGCACCGCCCAGCGGCCGCAGGTCCGAGAGGGCGGTGCCGGAGAGCCGCGCAAGGCGCCGCGCGCGCGCCCACCACCACAACGGCAGTGCCAGAAGGGCGAGCAGCAAGAGGGGGCGGGCGAAGCTCACCTCGCCAGCTCCCCAGCCAGCCGCCGCGCCCGCTTGGCGAGCGCGGCCACGTCCACTCCGTGGGCCGTGGCGTAGGCCACCTGGTCCATGGCGCCCAGCACGTCCCGCAGCTCCCGCAACGGCGCCTTGGGCGCCTCTCGCTCCACGGCCGCCAGGCATTCGGCCGTCACCAGGGCGTGGTGCGCCGCAGGGACCGCGGCCGCCACCGCCGCCCGCAGCCGGCGCGTGGCGCGGGCCGCCACCGCCTTGGGCTCCCCCGCGGCCAGCCACCGCTCGTCAGGGACCTCAGGTTCCACTGGAACTTGAGGTGCCGGGCGCAGCGTGCGCGGTGGACGGCGTCGCCACCAGAGCCCTCCCCCGAGGAAGCCGGCGGCCAGCAACCCAGCCAACAACGGCGCCCAGATCGAGCGAAGCTCGGGTCGCAGCGGCGCCAGGGCGTCCTTGGGCGCCGGCCGTGGGCCCGTATCCGGGAGGACGCTCCGCACCACGAACGCGGCGGTGCCACCGGCTAGCGAGTCGGCCTCGCCAGCGGGGCCCAGCCGCCAGATCAGCGGGAGCGTGAGAGAGTGCGGCCCCGGCGTCCACGCCACGACCGGATAGCGCACCGTCCACCCGTCCGGGGAGCGGCGCACGCCGGGATCACCCAAGGGCTCGACATCCTGGCCAGGCTCCAGACGGCCCGGTCGCAGGCGCCAGCCGGCGGGGGCGGCCAGGGTGCGCTCTAGCCAGACCGTGTCCCCCACCGTCGGGCGCGGCGCCATGCTCGACCAGCCGCCCTGCACCACCGTTGCCAGATACCAAGACGCCAAGAGACCGAGAACCCAGGCGGGCATGATCAGCGCTTAAGCCGCCGCGCGCGCTCGGCGAAGGCGCGCCGCAGCGGGACCGCATAGGGAATGTTCGTCTGGAGGGCCACGCGATCCACCCCGGCGCGCACCAGTTGGCGCGTCCGCTCCTGCAGCTGCCGTTCGCTCGCGGCCAGCACGCGGTGGCGCGTCGCGGTGTGGCTGGTGTCGAGCAGGAGGCGGCGGCCGGTTTCAGCGTCCTCAAGGTCGAGCCAGCCGGCGTCGGGCAGGCGCTGCTCCCGCGGATCGTCGATCGTGATCGCGACCACGTCGTGCTGGGCGGAGAGCCGGGCAAGCGGCTCCTCCCACCCCTCGGCGCGGAAATCGGACAGCACGACGATGATCGCGCGGTGGCGCAGCAGCTTCGACGCGTAGCGCAACGCCTCGGCCAGGTTGGTCCCGCGCCCTCGCGGCGCAAACGCCACGAGGTCGCGGATGACGCGGAGCGCATGGCCGCGGCCTTTCGCGGGGCGGACCACGTACTCCACCCGGTCGGCGAAGAGCAGCGTTCCCACGCGGTCGTTGTGCCGCGCCGCGGCGAGCGCCAGCACCGCACCGACCTCCACCGCGAGCCCCGCTTTGGAGAACGGCGACCCGAAGTGCTGCGAGCCCGACTGGTCCACCACGAGCAGCAAGGTAAGCTCGCGCTCCTCGGCGTAGCTCTTCACGAACGGATGCCCCATGCGGGCCGAGACGTTCCAGTCGATGGAGCGGAAGTCGTCCCCCTGCTGGTAAGCCCGGACCTCGGCGAACTCGATGCCCTGGCCCCGGAACACGGAGCGGTACTCACCGGTGAAAAGCGTGTTGACCAACGAGCGTGTCCGGAGCTCGATCCCCTTGACCTGCCGGAGCACTGCGGGGGTCACGGCCCGCCGGCGGACGCGGACCGGGGACGTCACGGTGCGCCGACGATCTTCGCCCTCGTACGTCACGGCACGCCCACGGCCTCCAGAATCTTGGCGATCACACGGTCGGCGTCCATGTCCTCGGCCTCGGCCTCGAAGGTCAGCAACACGCGGTGGCGCAGGATGTCACTGGCCATCGCCTTCACGTCCTCGGGCACGACGTACGCCCGCCCCCGCAGATAGGCGTGCGCGCGGGCGGCCTGGGCGAGGCAGATCGAGGCCCGCGGACTCGCCCCGAAGGCGATGAGAGGCTTGAGCTCGGGCAGCCCAACGGTCTGGGGCTCGCGCGTGCCGCGCACCACGTCCACGATGTAGTCCACCACCTTCTGGTCCATGAATAGCTCGGCGATGGTGCTGCGCGCCGCCAGGATCCCATCGGCGTCCGCGACGCGCTGCACCTCGATCGGCCGGCCCGAGGCCATTCGATTCACGATCTCCTTCTCGGCGTCGCGCGACGGGTAGCCGACCCCCACCTTCAGCATGAACCGGTCGAGTTGCGCCTCGGGCAGTGGATAGGTCCCCTCGTGCTCGATCGGGTTCTGCGTCGCCAGCACGAGGAACGGCTCGCCGAGGTAGAAAGTCTCCCCGCCGAGCGTCACCTGCTTCTCCTGCATCGCCTCGAGGAGTGCCGACTGCACCTTCGCCGGCGCGCGGTTGATCTCGTCGGCGAGCACCAGGTTCGCGAACAGCGGGCCCTTCTTCGGATAGAACTCCTGCGAGCGCTGATCGTACACCATGGTGCCGATGACGTCCGCCGGCAGCAGGTCGGGGGTGAACTGGATGCGCGAGTAGCTGATCCGCAGGCACTCGGCCACGGTGCGCACCGCCAGCGTCTTCGCGAGTCCTGGCACGCCCTCAAGCAAGATGTGGCCGCCGGTGAGCAGCCCCAGCAGCAACCGCTCGACCATCTGCTCCTGGCCTACGATGCGCTTGGCGACTTCGCGCGTAATCGCCTGGGTCAGCGCCGCGTCCGTCGCTTTCGCCGCCCGGGTCGTCATCGCAGCGCCGCCTCCGCCGCGCGGCGCACCGACGGCTCCTTGTCATGGCTGTAGAGTTCGAGCAAGCCCCGCGCCTCCCCCTTGTTGAGGTAGCCCAGCCCTTCGATGGCGGCCGCCCGCAGGTGGGGCGTGCGCCGCCGCAGCCGGCCGCCCGGTTCCGCGTAGCGCGCCAGGACCTCCAGCGCCTGCGGGGCGGCCAGCCGGCCGACCGCCTTCAGCAACTCCGCCAATACCCCTTCATCTGCCTCCTGCTCCAGCCGCCGTACCAGGACCGTGGTCGCCCCAGGGTCGCCCCCCCCCCCGATTACCTGCGCCGCCGCCGCGCGGACCGCCGCGCTCTCGTCCTTGAGCGCCGGCATCGCCGGCCGCGTCACCTCACGACCGCCGATCTCCGCTAGCGCGTGCAGCGCTGCCTCCCGGACCGCGTCCGCCCGGTGACGGATCAGCGGGATGAGCAGCGGTACGGCCTGAGGGCTGCCGGTGAGCCCCAGCAGGTGCGCCGTCGCGGCCACCACATCCTCGCGTTTCCCCTCGAGACGCCCCTGCAGCGGCTCGAACGCGCGGTCGGCGGCCACGCGGATCGCCGCGCGGTAGGGCTCCCGCAGCTCGGGCGGCGCCCCAAGATAGGCGTCCACGACCTGCGCCGCGGTGACCGCCGCCAGGGCACCCACCGCCTTCACGATCGCTGCCCGCTCGCCGGGCGGCACGCGCAGCTCCCCAAGCCGCTTGACCATGCGCTCGACCGTCGGGCCGTCCGCCAACGCCGTGCCCACTGCACCGATCTGCTCGGCAACGCTGCCGTCCTGCACTTTCGGCAGCACCGCGTCAAGCGCCACGATCACCTCGGCGATCGCCGCGACGTCCCGTTGCGTCATCAGATACGGGGCCAACGTGAGGAGCTTCTCCGCCGCCGCGCGCTGCGACTCGGTAGTCTCCGCCGCCTGCAGCGCCGCCAACGTGCGTCGGACCTCCACATCCGCCGGTAGGACATCCGGGCGGAATACCACGCCCCGCTTGCCCTCGGCGAGAGTCGGCGACGGCGGCGCCAGGGGAGCGGGGGACGCTGGGGACGGAGGAGACGCGGACGCGGAGGACCCGGCGGGCACAGGGGGCGCAAGGGGCGCAGGGGGCGCAGGGGGCGCAGGGGGCGTGGCGGCGACTAGGTCCGGCGGGCGCACGGCGGCGCTCAGGCGCACGCTCCCGGTCCGGCCCACGCTGACCGTTACCCGGCCGAGCGCCGGATCGTCCGGCGGCACGCCACCGGTGGCCACACCGAACAGCGCCAGGATGTGCTCCGCAGTGACGCCCGGGTTCACTGTGACGACGCGCACGCCCCGTGAGTAGAGTAGCCCTGCCAGCTCCGCTAGTTGGGTGTTGCGGGGCAGCAGCTGCTGGTGCTGCCAGTGCAGACCGGTGGCGCCGACGTTCCACTCCACCATGCCCAGTGCAGCCACGCCGGGCAACGCGGCGGTGACTTGGCGCAGGGCCTCCTGCATCGCGGGATGCGTCGCTGGGTACAGGCGCGTCAATCGGAAGGTGGTTCCGATGGCGCCAAGCGCGCAGTCCAACGCGGTCGTGTCGACGGCCATGGCATCAGCGCTTGATGCGCTCCCCGTAGTCCTCGTGCCCGAACACCCAGGTGGCGAAGCGCGCCGGACAGATCTCGTCCTCCGGCTCGATCGCGGTCCAATCCACGTCGCTCCCGGACTCGTCGTCCCAGGGGGGCAGCCGGGAGGGGGCCAGGCGGCGTTCCGCCTGCGCGATCATCTGCCCTGCCCGCTTGATCCACAGCCCGAAGTGGGCCGGTCGCAGGTCCACCCAGCCGCGCGGCGCGGCCCCGAGCGGGTCTCCGGGGGGAGGGGCCGGCGGGACCACCACCAGACTGCCGCGGTAGACGCGCTCCCCGTCCGGCGCGACGATCGGTAGCCCGACCGACAAGATCCGCTGTCGCAGCGCGGCGTCCTGGGCGACCAAGGCGTGGGCCTCGCCGGCGAGGCCGGCCGGCTCGCTCGCGGCCAGCGCGCGCACCGTGCCGCGCAGCCGGCCGCACAAGTAGGCCTCGAAGAGCATTTTGGTCAGCCGCGGCGGCCCCAGCATTTCGTAGGCGACCGCGCGCTGCCCGTGCTCGCGCTCGAGCGCGTCGAGGCGGGCCAGCGCGTGGGCGCGCAGGACCCCGGCGCGGTAGGTCGGCCCCGCCGTGGCGCCGTCGAGGGCGGCGACCACGTCCTTCCCGGTCGGCCGGCCTTCGAGCTCCATCATTACGTAGTCGGCCACCTCTTCGGGCGTGATGAATTCCATTTGCCCCAGCGCCGTCACCGTCGCAAACTCATCGCGCGCGAACAGCCCATTCTCGCCCACATCGATGAACACGCCCGTGAGGCCCTGCTCCCGGTCTTGCCAGGGCGCGGCCCCCGGTCGGAACGCGTCGGGCACCGCCACCGGCGTGGGGCAGTCGACGACCGGGATCGGCTTGCCCCGGCGACGCACGGGGCCGTAGCTGATCTGCCGCCAGCCGATGGTCGCGGTCGGCTTGATCTCCACGGTCGCGGGGGCGCCAGGGGTGCGGCCCATCAGGAAGAGGAGCAGCGAGTGCGCGCCCGCGACCGCCGCCTTGGTCATGAGGGGACGGCTGGGTCGCTCCTCGGAGTGCGTATAGGGGATGTTGAACCCCATCCCCCCCGTGCCGCTGGTGCCGATCTTCACGTACACCCGCGTACCCGCGCGCCGCAACGCCTCATGCATGATCTGCACGTGGCGGATGAGCTGCGGCATGGTGAGCGTGAGGACATGCTGCTCGACCGCGGCGGGCGTTAGCGTGCCGGTCGCGGCGGCGGTGAGCAGGTCGCGCGCGCTCTGGAAGACATCCTGATAGGCGAAGGCGGTGGCGGTGTTGATGCTGTCGACGACGACGTCCGGCGCGTACTTCCGGAGCACCTGGTGGAGCAGACTGCGCTCCAGCACCTCGTCGGTGAGGTCACCCAGGAGGTCACCAATGAGGAGCGCGCGGTGCGCCGGGTCGGCGAGGAGCTCGCTGCGATCGAGACGGGCGACCGGTGACGGGAAGAAGACGTTGCCCCACTCGACCTCGATCGCGGTGCGGCCGCGGACGCGCGCGAGTGCTGCTGCCGTCTCCCGCACCTCGCTTTCGAACAGCGCCACGAGCACGAGGCGCTTGGGGGGCGGGGGCGAACTGGCCTCGAGCAGGCGCCGCGCGACGGCGTGGCCCACCAGCCCGCTGCCCCCCAGGATCACGACCGTGCAGTCACGCAGGTCCATGCAGTCGCTCGATCCCCCGGATTTCGCGCGCGGTGAGCGCGCGGTACGCGCCTTCCCTGAGACTGCCGAGTCGCACCGGCCCGTAGGCGACGCGGTGCAGCCATTCCACCTTCAAGTCCAGCTGCTCGGCCAGGCGACGCACGATACGCTGCCGGCCCTCCGCGAGGGTCAGCTCCACTTCGATGCCGCGACCCCTCCCCGCCCCCCTGCCCCTGCCCACTTCGCGCACGCGCGACTCCACGATGCGGACCGGCCGCCCGTCGATCATTACGCGGCGCTCGAGTGCGGCGCGCGCCTCGCCAGCCGTCCGTCCGTGCACGCCGAGCCAGTAGGTGCGCGGCACGGCGTAGCGCGGGTGCATGAGGCGGTGCGCCGCGCTGCCGTCGGTGGTGAGCAACAGCAGCCCGGAGGTCATGATGTCCAGGCGTCCAACGTACGTGAGGCCGGGCACCTTGGGGAGGAGGTCGAAGACGGTGCGCCGCCCCGCGGGGTCACCCCGGCTCACCACGACGCCGATGGGCTTGTTGAGAGCGAGCCAAGTCGCGGCGCCGGCGGCGGGCCGCACGACCCGACCGTCAACGGCGAGTCGCTGGCGGTCGGTGTCAACGCTCACGCCCAGCGAGGCCACGACGCCGTCCACACGCACGCGACCGGCGCGGATCAGGTCTTCGGCTTTGCGCCGCGACGTCACGCCCGCGCGCGCGAGTGCGCGCTGCAGGCGCATCAGCGTCATTCAGGCTCGGCCGGCGCGGGCGGCCGGAGCGCCACCGACAGCTCATCGAGCCGCGGTAGCTGATCCAGCCCCTTCAGCCCCAGGATCTCCAGGAACTGCGGTGTGGTCCCGTAAAGCAGCGGACGGCCCAGGCCCTCCCCGCGGCTCACGATCTCGATGAGACCGCGCTCGACCAGCTTGTCGAGCACTGCCTCGGAATCGACGCCGCGGATCTCGTCCACCTCGAGGCGGCCCACCGGCTGCCGGTAGGCAACGATCGCCAGCGTCTCCAGCGCCGCCGGACTGAGGCGGCGCGGCCGCAGCGCGAACTGCGCCCGCTCGATCGGCTCGGCGTACTCGCGTCGCGTCAGGAACTGCCAGCCCCCGGCGATTTCTACCAGCTCCACGCCGTGGTCCTCGCCTGCCCACGCGCCCCGCAGCTCCGCGAGGGCGGCCCGCGTTTCGGCCTCCGCCTCCCCCCCCTCCTCCCCCTCCCCCTCCCCCGCGGCCTCCGGGCCGAGGGTGGCCAGCTCCTCGAGCGTGAGCGGGCGGCTCGCGGCGAAGAGCGCCGCCTCAAGCAGCTTCGCGAGGGGACTCACGCCGGATCACCACGGGGGCGAAGGGCGCCGGCTGCGCCAGGCGCAGCGCGCCCCGCTTGGCCAGCTCGAGCAGGGAGATGAACGCGGACAGCACGTCGACCACCGACGGCCGCGCGCCGACGACGTCGCTCCAGCCGAACTCCTCCTGCGCCACCAGGAGGGCCTGGATCCGGGCCGTCGCGCCTTCCACGTCGAGCGGCCGCGGCACCACGCGGTGCAGCATCGGCTCCGGAATGAGCGCGATCACCCGCTCGGCGGCCGCCAGGAGGTCGTTCAGCTCGATCTCCAGCGGCGCGGGCGGCAACTCCGGCGACGGCGGCGCGTAGCCGCGACCGAGCTGCTCGGCGCGCCGCGTCGCCGCCTGCTGCAGCCAGCCCACCAGCTCCCGGATCTGCTGGTACTCGAGCAACCGCCGCACCAGTTCCGAGCGCGGGTCTTCCCACTCGTCGTCGCCGAGGCGGCGCGGCAGCAGCAGCTGCGCCTTGATGCGCAAGAGCCGGGCGGCCATCTCGAGGTAGTCGGCCGCTTGGTTCAGGCCCAGCTCGTTGATCACCGCCAGGAACTGATCGGCGATCTTGGCGATCGGCAGGTCGGTGATGTCGAGCTCGTCCTCGCGGATCAGGTGCAGCAGCAGGTCGAGCGGGCCGGAGAATTGCTCCAGCTCGACGACGAAACCGGACTGCTCGGGGAGCACGGGGTTCGTGGGGGAGGGAGCGGTCACGAGGGCACGCCTCCCGGCAGAGCGAACTGGCCGACGAGCGACCATCCCAGCCCCATCAGCTGGCGGGCCGGCCACAGAAACGGCGTCAACACCACCGGCGCGAGCCACGTGATGGCGAGGATCGGCAGGAATCCGAGCGCATACAGCCGACGGTATCTCAATCCCATGTCGGGCGGCAGCAGATGCTTGAACACGTGACTGCCGTCGAGGGGCGGAATCGGGATCAAGTTGAAGAACGCCAGCACCAGGTTGAGCAACATGCCGTAGTACAGCATCAGCTGCAGCAGCGCCAACGTGTCGGTGGCCGCCGGCGCGACCCGGGCGACCAGCCCCGTGACCGCGTAGAGTCCCGTGCAGGCCACGAACAGCCCGAGGTTCGTGGCGATTCCGGCGAGCGAGACGATGATGTCTCCGCGCCGATAGTGCCGGTATTTCCGCGGGTTCACGGGCACCGGCTTGGCCGCGCCGAACAGAAACCCCGCGTGCGAGAACCACAGCACGGCGGGCACCAGCACGGTCATGACGGGATCGATGTGTTTCAGGGGATTCAAGGTCAGCCGCCCGAGCATGTAGGCGGTGTCGTCACCCTGCCGATAAGCGGCTTCGGCGTGAGCGTACTCGTGGGCCACGACGGAAAAGAGGAGCACCGGGGCCCAAACGAGGAATTCGAACGAGATAGCGCAACTCGGGGTCGGTGGCGCCCTAAGATAATGACTCGGCGGGTGCCGGGTCAACGCCGTAGTGCCTTGACCCCCCACGACTTACCCTCTATTTTCCGCCCCTCTCTCAGGAGTCCCGGTCAGTGCCCAAGATCAAGTCCGCAAAGAAAGCGATGCGCCAGGCGCGGGCCCGCGCCGTGGTCAACAAGGCCCAGCGTTCCGCTTTGCGCACCGCGCTGAAGCGGGTCCGCAGCGCCACCGGGGCTCAGGACGCCGCGCAGGCCTACCTCGCCGCCGCGCGGCTGCTCGACCGGGCAGCCCGCAAGGGTCTCATCCACAGGAACAACGCGGCGCGCCACAAGTCGAGATTGGCCAGTCTGGTCAGGAAACTCACGAAATAGCGGCGTCGAGGGGAATCGTAAAGCACGGTTCCCCTCGACGCTTTTCCTCGACGCTGTTCCTTGACGTCTTTGGCTTATAGGGCGGCGAGTTCGGCCCCGCAACCCTCGCAATACCACTCGGTCGGCAGATTCATCCTGCCGCACTCCTTGCACTTGAGCGTGCGCTCCTGCTCGGGGTCCGGCTCGTCATTGGTCTGAGCGGTCGGCGTCGCGTGCGCCGACATCGGCGCGCCGCGCGGCGGGTCGCCCGGGATCACCGGCTGGTACTGGGATCCGCTGGCGCGGCGCGGCGAGGGCGCCGCACCCTTCTCGTCCTCCGTGACGGATTTGAGGAAGGCCAGCTCGTCCACGGGCGCCTTCTTCTCGAACCGCGGCTCGCCCGCCGCCTCAGGCCTCGGCTTCGGCGGGGGCCCCACGCGCGGCTTCTCCCCCGCCGGCCGCGCCGCCGCTTTGTGCTGCACCAGCCGGTCCAGCTCTTCGAGCTGCGCGATGTCGGCGTCGATCGACTGCAACTCCTCGCGCACCGACACCAGCTCCGCCAGCGCATCCTTGTGGACCTGGCTCCACTGCGCCTCGTCGTACTCGCCCACCGCGTGCCGCAGCTCGGTCTCGGACAGCCGCTCGGCGGCCTGCGTTTCCTTCCTCTGCAGCTCCGCGCGGAACTCCCTGCGCTGCAGGACCATCTGCCGCGCCGCCTCAGCGTGCACCTTCAGCTCGTCGGTGACCTGGATCAGCCGCGCCTGGTAGTCGGCCTTCACCCGGGTGCGCACCGACGTCGGCGTGGCGTCGCCCGCGGCGTCGAGCCGCGCGAGCCACGCCTCGTACTGGCGGCGTTCCTCCAGCAGCCGCTGGATCGCGGCCGTGCTTTTCGACGACCCTTTAGGCATCCCTCTCCCGGTGCGCGCGCGCGCGCAGCCTCTGGAGCTGCTCGACCGCCTCGTGCGCGAGCGGCGTCACGCGCCCCAGCGTGCGCGCCGTCCAGAGGATAAGGGCTGCGTGCTCGAGACTCTCCATCCGGACCCACGCCTCGTTGAGCGTCCGGCCCAGCGTCACCGCGCCGTGGTTGGCCAGCAGGAGCGCGTCGTGCTCCGCGAGGAACGGCTCGACCCGGTCTGCCAGCGCCGGCGTGCCTGGCGTCCCGTAGGGGACCAGCGGCACGCGCCCAATTAGGAAGATAAGCTCAGGCAGCGCAAAAGCATCCAACTCCTCCCCGGCCGTCGCAAAGCCGGTCGCCGTGGGCGGGTGGGCGTGCACGACCGCCGCCACGTCGCGGCGCCGTCGCAGAATCCGCAAATGTAAGTCCAATTCGCTCGTAGGGTTGCGGCGCCCGCGCCGTTTCCGCCCGGCGCTGTCTACTTCGACCATGTCGGACGGCCGGAGCAGAGACTTGATCAGCCCGGCCGGCGTCACCAGCACGCGGTTCGGACTGAGGCGGACGGAGAGATTGCCGTCCTGTCCGGCGATCAGGCCCCGCGCGGCGAGCTGGCGGCAACACTCCACCATGCGCCGGGCCGTCGCGCGCGCGGTCATCGCGCCGGCGCGGCCTCCGTGTCGTGGACGATGCGGCCGGCCACGATCGTGAGCACGGGGCGGCCCGCGAGCGCGCGGCCTTGGAACGGCGTGTTGCGGCTCTTGGAGTGGAAGTGCGCGGCATCGACAGTCCACCGCGCGGCGACGTCGAGCACGCACACGTCGGCCGGCGCGCCGGGCGTGAGCGTGCCCCCCGGCAAGTGGAACACCTGGGCGGGGACGGTGCTCATGCGGGCGACCAGCTCGGGGAGTGCGAGCACGCCCCCCTGCACCAGCTCGGTGTAGGCGACCGCGAAGGCCGTCTCCAGCCCGACGACACCGAAGGGAGCGTCGTCGAACGCCGCGTCCTTTTCGTCGTAGGCATGCGGGGCATGGTCGGAGGCGATGCAGTCGATGACGCCGTCCTTGAGGGCGCCGCGCAGCGCGGCGACATCGGCTGCTTCGCGCAGCGGCGGGTTCATCTTCGCGTGCGTGTCGTAGTCCTCGCACGCGTGATCGGTGAGCGCAAGGTGGTGCGGCGTCACCTCCGCGGTCACGCGGCTCCCCCGCTCTTTCGCCCGGCGGAGCAGGTCGACGGAGCCGCGGGTCGACATGTGGCAGAGGTGCACCCGGCCACCCGTCAGCTCGGCGAGGACGATGTCGCGGGCCACCATGATCTCCTCGGCCGCGGCCGGGATCCCTTTCAGACCGAGCCGCGCCGCGACCAGCCCCTCGTGCATCACCCCGCCCGCAGCGAGCGTCGGCTCCTCGCAGTGGTCGGCGATCGGGATGTCGAACGTGCGCGCGTACTCGAGCGCCGTGCGCATCAGGTGTCCGGAGACGATCGGCTTGCCGTCGTCGGACACGGCCACCGCCCCCGCCCCCACCATCTCGCCGAATTCGGCGAGCTGTTCGCCCTTCTGGCCCACCGACACCGCGCCGATCGGATAGACGCGGGCCAGGCCCGCGCGCACAGATTGCCTGATGATGAACCCGACCGCCGCCTGGTTGTCGGTCACCGGGTCAGTGTTCGGCATCGCGCACACGGCCGTGAACCCGCCCGCCACGGCCGCGCGGGCGCCCGACGCCACCGTCTCCTCGTCCTCGTTGCCGGGCTCGCGCAGGTGCACGTGCACGTCCACCAATCCCGGGGCGACGACCTTCCCCGTCACGTCCCGCACGTCGGCCTCGGGAGCCGACAGCCCCGTCCCGATGCCTGCGATCTTGCCGTCCTGGAGGAGGAGGTCGGTAGTCTGGTCGAGGCCACGGCTCGGATCGATCACCCGGCCGCCGCGCAGCACCAACGGTCGCATCAGTGCATCCCTCCGGCGTCGCGCTGGGCCGCGTCCGCCAGCTCCGGGCGGCCGCCCGCCAGCAGATAGAGCACCGCCATGCGGACCGCCACGCCGTTCGTGACCTGATCCAGGATGACGCTGTGAGGGCCGTCGGCCACGCGGGAATCGATTTCCACGCCGCGGTTCATCGGTCCAGGATGCATGATGATGATCTCCCGCGGCGCGCGCTCGAGGCGCTCGGGCGTCACCCCGAACACCCGATAGTACTCGCGCAGGCTCGGTATGAAGCCCATCTCCATGCGCTCGAGCTGCAGGCGGAGCACGTTGAGCACATCCGCCCATTCGATCGCTTCTTCGATGCGCCGGAACACCGTAACGCCCAACTCCTCGATGCCGCGCGGCATGAGGGTGCTCGGCCCGCACACCCCCACGCACGCGCCGAGCTTGGTAAGACCCCAGAGGTTGCTGCGGGCCACGCGGGAGTGCAGGATGTCGCCCACCAGACACACCTTCAGCCCGGCGATCTTGCCGCGCTTGTCGCGGATGGTGAGGAGATCGAGCAATGCCTGGGTGGGGTGCTCGTGTTTGCCGTCGCCCGCGTTGATCACGTTGGACCGGATGCGCTTGCCCAAGAACTGTGCGGCCCCCGACGAGGGGTGGCGGATCACCACCATGTCGATCCGCATCGCCTCCAGGTTCCTGGCAGTGTCCACCAGGTTCTCCCCTTTCGACACCGAGCTGCCGGTGGCGGCCACGTTGACGGTGTCCGCCGACAGCCGCTTCTCCGCGAACTCGAACGAGATCCGGGTCCGGGTCGAGGCTTCGAAGAAGAGGTTGACGATGGTTTTCCCGCGCAGCGCGGGCACTTTCTTGATCGGCCGCTCCGAGACCTCTTTGAAGGGCTCGGCCGTGTCGAGGATCAAGCGGATCTGCTCGGGCGAAAGGTGCTCGAGCCCGACGAGATCCTTGCCCAGCGTCGCGGTCATGGCGATCCCCCCACTCCGACCGCTCCTCCGCCCTGGACCAGGGTGACGGCATCCTGGCCGTCCAGCTCCTCGACCAGCACTTCCACGCGTTCCCCGGGGCCGACTTTGACCTGCTTGCCGACGATGTCGGGCTGGATGGGCAGCTCACGCCCGCCGCGGTCCACCAGGACGCAGAGGGAGATGTGCCGGGGCCGGCCGAAGTCGGCCAGCTCGTCGAGCGCGGCCCGCACCGTGCGACCGGTGTACAGCACGTCGTCCACGATGACCGCGTGTCGGCCCGTGAGGTCGCCCGGGAGATGGGTCGGGCCGATCACGGGTTTGGGGCCCACCGTCTCCAGATCATCGCGATAGAGGGTGATATCGAGGGCGCCGCGGGGAACGGTCACGCCCTCGTCCTTCTCGATCAGCTTGGCGAGCCGCGCCGCCAGCTCGACGCCGCGCCGCTGGATGCCGATGAGCACCAGGCCGTCGGTGCCGTGCGCCAACTCGAGGATCTCGACCGCCATACGCTGAAGCGCCCGCGACATCGCGCGGGCGTCGAGGATGGTGGTGCGCGCGGCTCGAGACATCTCGGGGCTGAAAGCTACCTAGCGATACACGGGGGTCAAAGGGGGCTCGCCCTTCAGCACCGCCTGCACATTCGCGAGGGCGACGCCCGCCATCCTGCGCCTCGTCTCGCGCGTCGCGCTCCCGATGTGCGGCAGCAGTACCGTCCGAGGCGCAGCGAGCAGCCGGGGATGAATCCGCGGCTCGTCGCGGTAGACGTCCAGTCCCGCCGCGCCCAGGCGGCCTTCTTCCAGCGCGATCGCCAACGCCTCCTCGCGGACCAGATCGCCGCGAGCAGTATTGACCAGGATCGCGCCCGGTTTCATGCGGGCGAGCGCCTCGGCATCAACGATCCCTACGGTCTCCGGTGTCGAGGGCGCGTGCAGGCTCAGGACGTCGCTCTCGCGCAGCAAGGGCGCCAGCTCCACCCGGACCGCGCCCGTCTCCTCGGCGAACTCCGGCTTGGGACTTCGCGCCGCGTACAGCACCCGCATCCCAAAGGGCGGCGCGCGCCGCCCGACGGCCTGGCCGATCCGGCCCGCGCCAAGGAGGCCGAGGGTCTTGCCACGCAGCTCGAGCCCGAGGAGCTGCTCCGGGTGCCAGCCGGTCCAGGTCCCGTTCCGGATCAGGTCCACGCCTTCGACCAGCCGGCGCGCGCAGGCGAGGATCAACGCCCACGTAAGGTCGGCCGTGGCGTCGGTGAGGACGTCGGGAGTGTTGGTGACAATGACCCTCCGCATTTCGGCGGCGACGATGTCCACGTTGCTGTAGCCGACGGCGCAGTTGGCGACGATGCGCAGCCTCGGAAGGTGTTTGAACTCGGTCCCGCCCACCCAGCGCGACAGCAGCGGTACGAGCGCGACGAAGTCGCCCTGCGGGGTCGGCTCGTCGGCGGCGAGCCAGGTGACGGCGAGCCCCTCGACCTGCGCGGGCTCGAGCAGGTTCTGGAGCTCGGCGGCGATGAGGGCGGGGTGGCCGGGGATGACCCTGCCCCCGGTCAATTCCGGCCGCCGACGAACACGACCCGGCACACCAGCGATGCCGAGACCTCCGCCACCTGGCTCACCTGGAACTGGTAGGTCCCCGAGTCGGCGAAGATGGGCTGCTTCGGGCCGGTCGGCGTGACGCCGGCCGTCGCATCCGCAGTACGCAGGCGGAGCTGCGGGACCCAATCGAACCCCGGCGTTCCCCGGGGCGACCGGGCCGAGAACGGCACGACATAGAGATAGCGGCCGCGCGGCGTGAACACGCCCAGCTCGCCGCCATGAGGTGTGTCCATCCGCAGGGTCAGCGTGTCACCGGGCTTGAGCAAGGCTGGGGTACACACGAACGGCGGCGGCTCGCCGGCCAAGGGCCACTGTTTGGGATACAACGCGTCGAACGCGACGATTCCCCCCGCGATCAAACTCGGCACCACGAAACAGAACCCCCAGACCACCTTCCAGGGAGCCTCGATCGACTCGAGCGCGGTGGCCTCATCCTCTTCCACGACTCCGATCATGTCCCGCAGATACCACGCGATCTCCCAGGCGGCCGCGTACACCCACAGCGGAACCCACAAGAGACCCAGCGCGCTGCGGAACCCGTGGCTGACGTACGCGATCGGGAAAGCGGCGTAGCACGCGTCAGCCAAGGCCTGCCCCAGAACCGCCCAGCGCTGGCCGCCGAGGCGGGGGGCGCTGATGGCCATGCCGACCGCCCCCGCGGTGCGCACCACCGAGTACGTGATCGCGCCCGCCCAGCCGATCACGCGGTCTCAGGCCCGCCCGGCCGGGGCCTCGGCCGCGCGCCAGAGGAGGAGCAGCTTTGGTGAGGGAAGGCGGCCCCGGCTGAAGACGCGCGCGTACCCCTTCTGCACGCCGTAGTCCGTCACGGGCCACACGTCCGGACGGCCGAGCCGGAAGATCAGCAGCATCTCGGCGGTCCAGCGACCCACACCGCGGACGGCCGTGAGCCGCGCGATGATCTGCTCGTCGTCCATGGTGTGCAGGGCGGGCAGCGGCGGGACGACTCCCTCGAGGGTCTTGGTCGCGAGGTCCTTCAAGGCGAGGACTTTGGCCCGGGAAAGACCGGAACTACGTAGACGGCGATGATGCGTCGCGAGGAGACGTCGCGGGTTCACGTGGCGCCGCGGAAACAGCGCCACGAGCCGGTCGTGGATGGTCTTGGCGGCTTTGCCGGTGAGTTGCTGGTAGACGATGGATTCGACGAGCGCCGCGAACGGACTCGCGAGCGCCTCGACCTGCAGGCGGCACGGGCCGACGCGAGCGATGAGCGCGGCGAGCTTCGCGTCCGACGCGGCGAGGTGCCGCTCGGCGAGCTGTAGGTCGAATGGAAGCGTCACGGAGACGGATAGGGTGGGATTCGAACCCACGAAACGGTTACCCGTTTACACGCTCTCCAGGCGTGTGCCTTCAGCCGCTCGGCCACCTATCCAAAATACTAGACGCCTAGACGCACACACGCCTAGACGCCTAGGACGGATGGGGTGGGATTCGAACCCACGATGCCCTTGCGGGCATACCGGTTTTCGAGACCGGCTCCTTCAGCCACTCGGACACCCATCCAAAATACTAGACGCCTAGACGCACAGACGCCTAGACGCCTAGGACACGCTCGGCACTGGAAGCTAATGCGCCGCGTCTTGCCGGACCACGCCTGGCGGCGCGAGCTTCTTCGCCATGCCCTTCACTCCCCACCCCGGCTCACCCGTCACCTACGCGAGCTACCTCCGGCTCGACGAGCTGCTGTCGCTGCAGCAGCCCGGCCCCGAGCACGACGAGACGCTGTTCATCGTCATCCACCAGGTGTACGAGCTCTGGTTCAAAGAGCTGCTCCACGAGCTCGACTACCTGCAGGGGCTGCTGCGCGCCAACGACCGAGCCCTGGCCCTCCATACCTTCAAGCGCATCCTCACGATCCTCAAGGTGCTGGTCGCGCAGATCGACATCCTGGAGACGATGACGCCCCTCGAGTTCCGCTCGTTCCGGGACCGCCTGGAGTCGGGCAGCGGGTTCCAGTCATTCCAGTTCCGCGAGCTCGAGTTCGCGTTGGGCAAGAAGAGCCGCGAGGCGATCACGCGCTATCCCGAGGCGAGCGCCCACCGGCGGCTTCTCGAGGCCCGCTATGTGCAGCCTGGCTTGTGGGACGCTTTCCTCGCCTGCCTGGCACAGAACGGCTTCGCTGTGCCAACGGGCCTGCTCGAGCGCGACCCTACGCGGCCGATCGAACCGTCGCCCGACCTGCAGCGCATCCTGGTAAACGTTTACCACAGCGACTCTGGCCTTGCCCAGGTGTGCGAGCGGCTGGTCGACCTGGACGAGGGGTTCCAGGAGTGGCGCTACCGCCATGTGAAGATGGTCGAGCGCACCATCGGCACGAAGCGCGGCACCGGCGGCTCGGCCGGGGCCGAGTACCTGCGGACCACCCTCCACCAGCCGGCCTTCCCCGACCTCTGGGCGATCCGCACCGAGTTATGAGGGGGTGGTCCCCCAACGCGCTGGCGCGACACTACTCCCGTTTTCGCGTGAGTGAGCGGCTGCTGCTCACCGGCCACTCCCACCAGGCCTGGCCCGACTGCGGGTTTGATGCGCAGGCCCGCGCCTGGCTCGACGCCGCCGAGCTCGTGGACGACAAATGGGAGCGCGCCTTCGCCCAGGCGGAGGCGGTGCGGTCCGGCTTCGCGCGGCTGTTGGTCGACGCGCCGGAGCGCATCGCCCTCGGCACCAACACTCATGAGCTCGTCGTTCGTTTCCTCTCCGCCCTTTCCCTGCGCGAGCGGCCCCGTCTCGTCACGACGGACGGCGAGTTCCACACCATCCGGCGCCAGCTGGATCGCCTCGGAGAAACGGGCGTCGAGGTCGTTCGGGTCCGGTCACATCCCGTCGGGGACGTCGCAGCCCGTCTGGCAGCAGCCGTCACGCAGCGGACCGCTGCCGTGCTCGTTTCAGCGGTGTTATTCGAGACTGGGGAGATCGTTCCCGGGCTCGCGGACGTGCTCGCCGCCTGCGGCCGCGGCGGCGCGGAGCTGTTGGTGGACGCCTACCACGCGCTCAATGTCGTTCCCTATTCCCTGCGCGCCGCCGGGCTGACGGGCGCGTACGTCGTGGGAGGGGGCTACAAGTACTGCCAGCTCGGCGAAGGCAACTGTTTCTTGCGGGTGCCGGACGGTTGCGCCTTGCGGCCGGTGATCACGGGCTGGTACAGCGAGTTCGCGGCATTGGCTGACGCGCCGCTGGACGGGAAGGTGCGCTACGGCGCCGGCCCGGCCCGGTTCGCGGGCGCGACCTACGATCCCACGAGCCACTACCGCGGCGCGGCCGTGTTCGCGTTCTTCGAGGCCCAGGGTCTCACGTCGGCGCTGCTACGCGAAGCGAGCCAGCACCAGCTGGGACTGCTGGCGACGCGCTTCGACGCGCTGGACGCCGACCCTCGCGTCATCACCCGCGACCGGACCACGCCGCTCGCCGCGCTGGGCGGGTTCCTGGCGCTGCGCACCCCGCACGCCGCTGCCCTGTGCCGCGCCCTCCGCGGACGGGGGGTGCTCACCGATTACCGCGGCGATGTCCTCCGCTTGGGGCCGGCGCCCTATCTCTCGGACGCCCAACTCACTGCCGCAATGGACGCTGTGGGGGAGGCGGTGCGCACCCTGCCCGCCGGACGGTAAACGCATCACGCCGACAGCGAGTCTCACTGTTCGCGCGGCGCCACTCCGGAGAGCGGTTGAGCGATACCCGTCAGCTCGAAACAGCGGTGGCCGATCTCGTCCCGCGCGCCCAAGCGGGGGACGCCGCCGCGCGTGACGAGCTGCTACGGCGCTGCCATGGGAGGGTGTATCGCTGGGCGCTGGTGCACACGGGAGACTCGGACGACGCCGATGACGTCGCCCAGGAAGTGTTGCTCCGCTTGCATCGGTACCTGGGCCGCTACTCGGGCCGCTCGCGGTTTACGACCTGGCTCTACCAGGTGACCCGCAATGCCGCCTTGGGATGGCGCCGCCGGCTCACCAGCCGACTGCGCGTGACTCGTGAGCTAACGGGGGAGCGGGTCGGGGAGACGGGAGGTACATCCGACCCGATGGAACGACTGCACGGGTCGCAGATCGCGGAAGTAGTAACGGCGCTGTTTCACCGGCTGCCGGCGCGGCAGCGAGAGGTCTTCAATCTCGCCGACATCGAAGGGGTGGCCCTGGTGGAGATCGCGGAACGAATGGGGCTCGATCCGGGCACGGTGCGGGCGCATCTGTTCCGGGCGCGCCGGACGCTGCGTGCCCGAATCCTCGCGCACCATCCCGAGCTGGCGGAGGAGCGGGGACGATGAACTGCCGGGCGGCGTTGGATCTGATGCTCGAAACGGAGCCCGCCGATCTGGCCGGGAAAACCGACTCGGAGCTCAGCCGACATATCCAAGGCTGCGCGCCGTGTCGCGCGGGCGCCCAACGCATCCTCGAAGCCGAGGGGAGCCTGCGCGAGGCCCTAGCCGCCGCGGCGCCGCGGCGGACCGCGGCCGAGGCCGTGCAACTCGCTGGGCAACGGCAGAAACGCACTCGGCGGCTTTGGCCGCTGGTGCCGCTGGCCGCCGCCGCGGGGCTCGCCGGGCTCATCCTCACGCGCCGTCACCCGATCGAGCTGGTGCCCCCAGCCTCGCCTACTCCGTCTCCGCGGATCGCCGTCACCGCACCGCCCGGCCGTAGCGTGGCAGTGCTGCAAACCGACAACCCCGACGTCGTGGTCATCTGGTTCTTCTGAGAGGAGCGCTGCGATGCGCTTGCGTGTCTCGCTGTTCCTGACTGCCCTCCTGACCCTCGCCGCGGCCTGCGGCACCGGCCCCGCAGTCGACACCCGCACGTTCGAGCTCAAGTATCTGCGCGGCCCGGAGGCATCGCAGATAATCAGTCCGTACGTGTACGGCGACCGGCGCGAGGCGAAAGGGATGATGAGTTTTGCCGGGACGACGATCACGGTGCGAGAAACGCCGGACAACCTGGACAAGATCGCGCGCGTGCTCGCGCAGTACGACCGACCGCGGCCCCTGGTGCGGCTCACCTTCCACTTGATCCAGGCGGACGGGGCGTCGACGAGTGACCCGGCGCTCGCGGACGTGGAGGCCACGCTCAAGAAACTGTTCCGCTTCCGCGGCTACCGCATGGTGGAGGAAGGCGTCTTCAGCGCAACCGAGGGTGGCGAAGTGTCCCAGGCGATGGGTGGGTTTGGGGTCACCGCGGGAATCCACCGGGTCTCCGGCACTGGCGACAGCGCCACTGTCGAACTGGGGATCCACCTCTACGGGCGCAACGTCCAATTGGCCCCCCCCCGGCGCTACGTGGAGTTCGCGACGACGGTCGGCCTTCCGGTCGGCAAGACCGCCGTGCTCGGCAACGTCGGGCAGGACCCTCGCGGCACACTGATCCTGACGGTGCGTCCTGAGCTCATTATCGCTTCGCCTTGAAGAACTCAGTCAGCAGGGCGGCGCACGCCTCCTCCAGCACACCGCCCTGGACCTCCACGCGGTGGTTGAGCTTGGGATGGCGCACCATGTCGCCCGCGCTGCCGCACATCCCGGCCTTGTCGTCGAAGGTGCCGAAGACGAGACGGCCTACCTTGGCCAGCACGATGGCGCCGGCGCACTGCGCGCACGGCTCGAGCGTGACGTAGAGGGTGCAGTCATCCAGGCGGTCGGCCCCGAGCGCCTGGAACGCCCGCTGGAGAGCGAGCAGCTCGGCGTGGGCGGTGGGGTCGCGGCGTCGCATGATCTCATTGTGGGCGACCGCTACGACGGCGCCGGCTCTCAGTATGGCCGCGCCGACCGGGACTTCATCTACGGACGCCGCGTGCTCGGCCTCGCGCAGCGCCGCCTGCATGCCAGCGAGATCGTCGGGACGGGGCTTAGGCACGCGCCGGTTCCGGCGCCGCGCCCTTCACGCGCGCGAAGGCGAGCGCCGTGCCCTCCCTCGCCCGGTCCGCCCGAACGGTGTCGCCCTCGATGTACTTCCCCTCAAGCACCGCCAACGCCAGCGGGTTCTGCAGCAGCCGCTGCACCGCCCGCTTGAGCGGCCGCGCGCCGTACACCGGGTCGTAGCCCTCATCCACGACCAGCTGCTTGGCGGCGGGCGTCACCTCCAGGCCCAGCTTGCGTTCGGCGAGCAGGCGCGCCACGGCGGCGATCTGCAGATCCACGATCCGCATGATCTCCGCGGTGCCGAGCGGCCGGAAGATGATCACGTCGTCCACCCGGTTCAGGAACTCCGGCTTGAAGGTCTGCCGCAGCAGCTCCAGCACCTTGGTCTCGACCTGCTCCCAATTCTGCGTCCCCACCTCGAGGATGTAGGAGGATCCGATGTTCGACGTCATGATGAGGACCGAGTTCCGGAAGTCCACGGTGCGGCCCTGGGCATCGGTGAGCCGGCCCTCGTCCAGGATCTGGAGCAGCACGTTGAAGACGTCCGGGTGGGCCTTCTCGATCTCGTCGAACAACACCACGGCGTACGGCCGGCGGCGCACCGCCTCCGTCAGCTGTCCGCCTTCCTCGTAGCCGACGTACCCCGGCGGGGCGCCGATCATGCGCGCGACGGCGTGCTTCTCCATGTACTCCGACATGTCGAGCCGGACCATGGCCTTCTCGTCGTCGAACAGGAAGTCGGCCAGGGCGCGCGCCGTCTCCGTCTTCCCCACGCCGGTGGGGCCGAGAAAGATGAACGAGCCGGTCGGGCGGTTGGGATCCTGGAGCCCCGCGCGCGCTCGCCGCACCGCGTTCGCCACGGCGGCCAACGCCTCCTGTTGACCGACCACACGGCGGCCCAGCTCAGCCTCGAGCTTCGTGAGCCGCGCGCGCTCGGACTCGAGCATCTTGGAGACGGGGATGCCGGTCCACTTCGCCACGATTTCCGCGATGTCCTCGGCGTCGACTTCCTCTTTCAGGTACTTGCTCGACGTCTGAATCTCGGCGAGCCGCTTCTCGACCGCGGTGATCTCCCTCTCCAGGGCCGGGATCGTGCCGTAACTGATCTCCGCCGCCTTCTGCAGGTCGCCGCGCCGGGTCGCCTGGTCCGCCTCGGCCCGCAGCTGCTCGAGCTGGGCTTTCTTAGTTTGGAGTCCGCCGATGGTCTCCTTTTCCGCTTGCCACTGCGCTTTCATCGCGGTGGACTGCTCGCGCAACCCGGCCAGCTCCTGTTCGACCTTCGCCCGCCGCTCCTTGGAGGCCTTGTCTTTCTCCTTGGCCAGCGCCGCCAGCTCGATCTCGTGCTGAATGATCTTGCGCTCCACCTCATCGATCTCCTGCGGCAGCGAGTCGATCTCGATGCGCAGCCGGCTGGCCGCCTCGTCCACGAGATCGATGGCTTTGTCGGGCAGGAACCGGTCGCCGATGTAGCGGTGGGAAAGCGTCGCGGCGGCCACGAGCGCGTTATCCGTTATCCGTACTCCGTGGTGGACTTCGTAGCGCTCCTTCAGGCCCCGAAGGATCGCGATGGTGTCCTCGACCGACGGCTCGCCTACGTAAACGGGCTGGAAGCGCCGCTCGAGCGCCGCGTCCTTTTCCACATACTTGCGGTACTCGTCGAGCGTAGTCGCGCCCACGACGTGCAGCTCGCCGCGCGCCAGCGCGGGCTTCAGCATGTTCGACGCATCCACCGCACCCTCGGCGCCGCCCGCCCCGACGAGGGTGTGCAGCTCGTCGATGAACACGATGAAGTGCCCCTCGGCGGCGGTGATCTCCTTCAGGACCGCCTTGAGCCGTTCCTCGAACTCACCGCGATACTTGGTGCCGGCGATCAGCTGGCCGAGGTCGAGCGCGATGAGGTGCTTGTGCTTCAGCGATTCGGGCACGTCCCCGTTGACAATCCGCTGGGCGAGGCCTTCGACGATGGCCGTCTTGCCCACGCCCGGCTCGCCGATCAGCACCGGGTTGTTCTTGGTGCGCCGGGACAGCACCTGCATCACCCGCCGGATCTCCTCGTCCCGGCCGATGACGGGGTCGAGCTTGCCCGCCCGGGCCACATCGGTGAGGTCGCGGGTGAATCGCTGCAGGGCCTGGTATTTCTGCTCCGGCTCCTGGTCGGTCACCCTGTGGCTGCCGCGCACGCCTTGCAGCGCGGCGAGCAGCTCTTTGCGGTCCACACCCGCCGCGCTGAGCAGCTGGCGGACCGTGGTGCCCTTCTCTTCGGCCAGGGCAAGCAGCAGGTGCTCGGTCGAGACGAAGGCATCGTCCAACGCCTTCGCCTCCCCGTCGGCGCGGTCGAGCACGTTCGACAGCTCGCGCGACAGCGCCGGCTCGACCGCCGTTCCCGACTGCTTGGGAAACCGGGCGATCTCCCGCTCCGTATCCGCGCGCAATTGCGCCGCGTTCAGCCCCACCTTTTGGAGGAGCGGAATGACGATGCCCTCCTCCTGGTCCAGGAGGGCGGAAAAGAGGTGTGCGTCGTTCACCACGGGGTTACCGTGCGAGCGGGCGAGCGCCGCGGCTTGCTGCAAGGCCTCGGCGGCTTTGACGGTCAGACGATCGGGTCGAATCATGGCACCCTCACGGAAGGCAACCTCCGTGCCGGGCTAAAGATGCC
>QHUY01000238.1 GCA_003223415.1 Gemmatimonadota bacterium | reverse complement strand
CACGAGCGCGGCCGCGCTAACGATCGCACCGCCCGCGATCACGCGTCGCTCGCGCGGCTTAAGGCGCCGCAGCGTATCGGAAAGCGAGCGTAAAAGTCTCATAGGTCCTGTCGCCCACCGCGACGCGATTCGTCGCGGATAAGAAGTGGACGTCCCGGAACTCCGGCAGGCCGCCGAGCTGCGCCACGAGGCGCGACGCGTTCGGGGCGTAACCGTCGATCTGCCCGTCAGCGCCGGACAGCCGCAACCCTCGCAGGTAGGCTCCGGCGGGCAGCTGCTGGGAGAGCGCCAGCAGCACGCGCAGCGGGTCGGATCGCTCGCTCTCGATCTCGTGGATGGCTCGCGCCTCGCGCTCGAGCGCCTCGAGCTCGTTCTGGAGGGCGAGCGCGGGCCCCGCGCGCTGGCGCAGGGCCTCCAGCCCGGCCCCAAGCTCGCGGGTCGCGCGGGCGCGCGAGGCATCGAGCGAGGTGAGTGCGAACACGAGGGCGGCCGCGCACGCCGCGCTCGCGAGGGCAAGCGCGCGCCGCCGCCGCGCGGTGATGCGGGTGGCGAGCTCGGGGGGAACGAGCGTCCCCGCGAAGTCCAGCGCCGTGCCGCTTGCCAGTGCGGCGCCATAGGCGGGGAGGAAGGCCCCGACCACGTCTCCCACCGCGGGCAGGGGGAGTAGCGTCGCGTCCGGGACGAGAGCCCCGAGTGCGCGCACCCGCTCCTCGCTCCAGGGGCGGAGATAAAGGGTCGCCGGGGTGCCGCCGTTGTGGCGCAGGGCCGCCGCGACAGCGTCGAGTCCGCCGAAGACCCGACGGGCCCGCACGACGCGACCGTCGCACATCTCGACCACGCCCACCCCGTCGCCCTCGGCATCCAGCACCGTGACGGCCGTCGTGAGGCCGGCCCTACCGAGCGCGCGGGCCAGTGCCACAGGCCCCGGCTCGATCACGTCCACGGGCCCCAGCTGCTCGAGCGCCGCCACCCACTCTGCCAACGGCCCCTCCTTAGCGGCGAAGACGAGGTTATCGTCGCCCCGCACGGCCGGCACGATGTCCTCGGCGCGCACGGCGAAGAAACGCTCCGGCTCGAGTCGCAGGATGCTTCGCTTTCCCGCCGGCCCCAGCGCAGGCAGCTTGACTTGCTTGGTGAAGAGCAGGGGAAGGTCGAGTGCGAGCGCGATGCGCCGCGCTGGCCCGAGGTGCTGGCGCAGCGCCGCGACCGCCTCCGCCGGGTGCGCGCCATCCCATTCGATCTCGACGGTGCGCGCCCGGGTCCGGTACCAGCCCTCGAGCCGCACACCGCGCAGCGTGCGCGCGCCCAGCTCGATGCCGAGCCGGGCCATCATCGATCCCGCTCCCACCAACACTGGCAACACTGGAGCACGAGCCGCATCATGGTGCAGCCTCCAGCCCTACCTGCTATCGTGTTACCACACAAGCGCATGCGCGCGGTGGCATGGCATCAGCGAAACTGCCCCTTAAGCGAGTGAGTGTCAACCTCGCAACGGTTTGACATCGGCCTCGCTGCGCGACAGCGTCCAGGCGGGGCATGCCCTTTGCCCCTGGGCCGGTGTCAGCCAACGCAGGAGGGGCTATGAAGCCCAATCGATCGCTCCTGGCGTCCG
>QHUY01000241.1 GCA_003223415.1 Gemmatimonadota bacterium | reverse complement strand
CAAGCCGTCAGACCTGAGCGGTCTCGCTGAGATGATCGACAGACGCCTGCAGAAGGCGTCGCTGAGGAGGACATATATGACACACACGGTTCACGACACGGACACGCTTCCCACGGCGCCGCTCGGCACCACCGGCATGCGGATCACGCGCGTCGGCTTCGGCGCGTGGGCGATCGGCGGCGGCGGCTGGACCTTCGCCTGGGGCAACCAGGACGACGCCGACTCGATCGCCGCGATCCGCCACGCCGTGGAGCGCGGCATCAACTGGATTGATACGGCGGCGGTGTACGGCCTCGGCCACTCCGAGGAGATCGTCGCCCGCGCGCTGCGCGATATCCCGGCCGACGACCGGCCCTACGTCTTCACCAAGGCGGGTCTCGTGTGGGACGAGCACGACCGCGCCGCCCCGCCGCGCCGCGTGGGCGATCCGCTGAGCATTCGCCGCGAGGTCGAGGCGTCGCTCCGCCGGCTCGACGTCGAGCGCATCGACTTGTATCAGATGCACTGGCCCGCCGAGGACGGCACTCCGCTCGAAGACTACTGGGGCACACTCCTGCAGCTGAAGGAGGAAGGGAAGGTCCGCGCCGTCGGGCTCTCCAATCACGACGTCGCGCAGCTCGAAGCGGCGGAGCAGCTCGGACACGTCGACACCCTGCAACCGCCGTTTTCCGCGATCCGCCGCGAGGTCGCGGCCGCGGAGCTCCCGTGGTGCGCCGCGCACCGCACCGGGGTCATCGTGTACAGCCCGATGCAGTCGGGCCTGCTCACGGGCAGCTTCAGCGCCAAACGCGCGGCCGAGTTAGATGCGGGTGACTGGCGTTCCCGCGCTCCCGATTTCACCGGTGAGGGGTTGCGCCGCAATCTCGCCCTGGCCGAGGCGCTGCGACCGATCGCGGAGCGGCACGGCGCGACCGTCGCCGCCGTGGCGGTCGCCTGGACGCTCGCCTGGCCTGGCGTGAGCGGGGCGATCGTGGGCGCGCGGTCTCCCGCGCAGGTGGACGGCTGGATCAGCGCCGCCAGCCTCGCGCTGACCGACGCGGACTTGGATGAGATCGCCGGCGCCATCGAGCGCACCGGTGCCGGAACGGGGCCGGTACGGCCGTGAAGGCGCTCGCGCTCGCCCTCGTCTTGGGGTCGACCCTTTCCGCGACCAGTCGGAGCCAGGAGCCGGACACGTCCGCGCTCGGGCCCCGGCTGTCGCTCGAGATGGTGGTCGCGCGCACGCTCGCCTACAGTCCTGGCGTGGCCGGCGCGCAGGGCGCGGTGCGCGATGCAGCCGCCCTCCGGCGCGTGACACTCGGGGCGTACCTCCCGACTGTGGCCCTCAATTCGAGCGCAGGCTGGACCGATCAATCCCTTGCAACGTCCGGGGTGGTGTCGAGCACTGCACCAGGGAGCACACTGAACGCGTACGGCGCCGGACTCGCGGCCGCGGTCGACGTCTTCACGGGCGGCCGCCGCGGCGCGCAACGGAGCCAAGCCGAGGCGATCAGCCAAGCCGCGGATGCGGGGCTGGTGCAGCAGCGCTACGCGACTATGCTCTTCGCCAAGCAGGGCTACTACGACGTGTTGCGCGCGCACGAGCTGGTGCGCGTCGCCACGGAATTCGTGGCGCAGGCCGAGCTGGGACTCGGCTATGCCCGGGACCGTCTCGCCGCGGGCACCGCGACGCGGGCGGACGTGCTGCTCGCCGAGCTGGCGCTGTCGACGGCCCGCCGCCAACAGCTCGCGGCCCGCGATACGCTCAGCACGACGAGCGCCGCCCTGGGCCGGCTGGTAGGTGCGAACGGACCCGTCGATGCGGACTCGTTGAGCACGCTCGAGCCCGCGCCGCTCGCGCTCAGCGATTCGGGCGTCCTCACGTTGGCGCCGGCGGCCGCACCGGCGGTCGTGAACGCGCAAGCGCTGGCGAGCGCCGGCGCCGCGGCCGTGCGCGCCTCCGAGACTCAGTACCTCCCGACGATCTCGCTCGGCGCCGGCTACAACTGGTCGAACGACGGGCGGGTCACCGGAGCGCTGCGGTCGGGGTGGATCGTCGCGCTCACCACGTCGTTCCCGTTGTTCAACGGGTTCGTGCGCGAGGCATCCGTCACGCAGGCGAAGGTCGCGGCCGAGGTCGCCACGGCGACGTCGGCGGACACGAAGCGCTTCGTGCGTGCGGAGGCACAGCGGCTGCTCGGCAGCCTCCACGTCGCCGAGCAGGACATCACGCTGACGCGCGACGCGGTGCGGCTCGCCGGCGAGGACCTGCGCGTCATCCAGGCGCGCTATCGCGCCGGCATCGCGACGATTCTCGACGTGCTCACTTCCCAGACGGCGCTCATTCAAGCCGAGCTCGATCTCGTGAGCGCGCGGTTCACCTATCAGGTCGCCCGCGCGTCGCTCGAGGCGCTGCTCGGACGGGACCTATGAGGCTCGAGCCATGATGTGGATCGTCCGGGTGGCGCTGCGGCGCCCCTACACCTTCATCAGCGGCGCCATCCTGGTCCTCATCGCCGGGCTGGTGGCGATCATGAC
>QHUY01000240.1 GCA_003223415.1 Gemmatimonadota bacterium | reverse complement strand
ATGACGGGACCGTTCGTGGGCTACGTCCAGACCGTGTGCGTGCACCCCGACCACCAGCGCCGGGGCGTCGGCACGGTGCTGGTGCGGTTCGCCGAGGAGCGCATCTTCCGCGAGTCGCCCAACGTGTTTCTGTGCGTCTCGTCGTTCAACACGGACGCGAAGCGACTGTACCATCGGCTCGGCTACGACGTCGTGGGCGAGCTGACGGACTACCTCGTGCGCGGCCACTCCGAGATCCTGCTCCGCAAGACGATCGGCCCGCTCGCGGGGTTCCGCAGCGGCTAGGTCAGGAGATCAGCTACGTGCGGCATCGAGCTCGCTTCGCGCGCCGAAACCGCGTCGCGCGACGGTTGTGCGCATGACGCGCGCCGATCGCCAGCACCCGAACGCGGCGCGCTCGAGTGCGCTGCGGCACGACACCGTGCCGATGCGCCTCTATCACGAGGCCAAGCAGTTCGGTGCCTGGGACCCGCGCCGTCTCGAGCTGCGGCAGGACATCCAGGACTGGTCGCGCCTCACCGTGGTGGAGCGGGACGTGCTGCTCCGCCTCACCGCCCTCTTCCAGGCTGCGGAGGAGAGCATGACCCGCGACCTGCTCCCGCTGCTGACGATCGTGTTGCGCGGGGACCGGCTCGAGGAGCAGCTGTTCCTCACCACGTTTCTGGCGGAGGAAGCGAAGCATACCGAATTCTTCCGACGCATTCTCGAAGAGGTGTGCCGGCACTCCGGCGACCTGCAGCGCTACCAGAGCGCCAGCTTCCGGAAGCTGTTCTCCGAGAAGTTGCCGAACGCGATGCGGGCCCTGCTCGCGGACGCGTCGGCTGCCGCCCAGGCCGAGGCCCTCGTCACCTACACGCTGGTTGGCGAGGGCGTGCTCGGCGAGGCGGGATACCACGTGTTCAACAGCGCGCTCGAGGGCGGCGGCCGCATGCCTGGCCTCCGAGAGGGTCTCCGGCTGGCGCAAGCGGACGAGGACCGCCACATGGCGTATGGCCTCTTCCTCCTTTCCGGACTCGCGGCCGAGGAACCCGGCGTGTGGAGCGTGATCGACCGCCGCATGGACGACCTGCTCCCGGACACGCTGGGAATCGTGAGCGAGTTCTTTGAGCCGTACGACGTCGTCCCGTTCGGTTTGTCGCTCGAGGCCACCATCGAGTACGCGATGGCGCGGTTCGCCGGCCGCTGGGCATCGCTCGAGGCGGCCCGCGAAGGCGGGCGGGGCGCCGCGGGTGTCCAAGACCCGGACGGAGCCCTTCGGTCCGTCCTCGCGTGGGTCCGCGAGCAGGCGCAACCAGCGCCCGTGGCGGTACGCCGGGAAGGCACGGCCCCGATCTACACCTTCCGGGTCGGGTCGGGAGGTGCGCCGACGCTGTTGATCACGCAGGAAGTGTTACAGCATCACGCACCCGGTGAGATCATCGCCGCCTTGAGCACGCACGGGGTGCCCCAACAGCTGCGGGAACGCGCGGGGCTGCGTCTGACCTGCCTGCGGGCGGGGGGGAAGATCGTCGTACAGGCGCCGTCCCGTTGACCGCAGTTTCCGTAGCTTAGAGCGTCCGGTCGTCCGTTCGGATCGTTTCCCTTTCGACGAGGTGGGTATGCGTGCCTTCGCCCTGCCGATCGTGTGCTCGGTCCTCGGCGCCCTGCTGGTCGCGGCGGCGTCGCGACCGCTGGAGGAGTTGCGGGGGTTCAG
>QHUY01000077.1 GCA_003223415.1 Gemmatimonadota bacterium | reverse complement strand
TTACTTCTGATTGAAGACACAGAACCCGTAATACCACCAGAATAGGAAGTCCGCTAGTCCCCCCGTCGGGGTGGGCGCAACAATACGGGGGGTGCTGCTTAAGATGTGCTACGACAATAACTTATACTTCAACGCCGGGCATCCGCCCAACGGTTCGTCGCATCCAGCACTGCCAACACCGACGCGCGCTCGGCACTTTCACGAATCTCGCACGTCCCCGTCAACAACTGCGCTTCCCGCCCCCCCAACCCATGCACCGCCACCAACACGAACTTGCGGTCGAACGCGTCGATCAACTGCGCGCCCTCAAGCGCCACCGAGTTGTCCGGCAGCAGCTCGTCGAGGCAGCTCGCCGTCGCCCGCGCCGCCGCCTCCACGCGGTTGCGCACCGTGTCCGTCCCCTGCTCCTCCATCTCCGCCTCGCGATCCCCGAACGCCAACCGCACCCGCACCGTTACCCGCTGCGGCCGGCTGCTCGGCCGCACCTCGAGGCCCCGGAACGTCACGATGCGCTTGTTCACCCGCGCCATGATGGCGTCCTGCTGCAGCTCTTCGATCGGCCGCACGTCCGCGGTCTGCGCCACACTAATCTTGCGGTGGTCGATCTTCATGCCGAGCTGCGCCATCAGCGCCGACTCGATGTTGCGCACCACCTGCTTGGCCGGGATGTCGTTCCGCGTCAGGACGTGGATCTCGCTCACCTCGCCCTGCGGCGTCACCACCACGCTCGCCGACAACACTCCCGTGAGACTCGTGAGCAGGTTCTCGGCCCGCTTCACGCCCCACGGGTCCGGCAGGCCGGCGGCGCCCGTCGGTCCTAACTCGGATGGCGGCGGCGGCGGCGACTGGTGCCCGCCCGCATCGCGGATCGGCTTCGTTGGGTTCACTTACTTGTCTCCCGTCGCCACTTGGTTGCGGCCCCCGGCCTTGGCCCGATACAACGCGCGGTCGGCCGCCACCAGCACGTCCTCCTGATCCAGGACGGCCGGGTCGAACGCCGCCACCCCGATGCTCGCCGTCACGAGCCCTGCCGGGTAGGTCAACCGCCGCCCCATCGCCTCCACCCGCGCGCGCACCTTCTCGGCCACGCCCACCGCTCCCTCCGCCCCCGTGCGCACCAGCAGCACCACGAACTCATCACCCCCATAGCGCGCCGCGAAGTCCGTCGACCGTACCACCACCCCCAGCTCCTGCGCCGCGGATTTCAGCACTTCGTTGCCCGCCTCGTGGCCGAACCGGTCGTTGACCTGCTTGAAGTTGTCCAGGTCCACGAACAGCACTCCGAACGTCTCCCCGCTGCGCTTGCTGCGCGCCACCTCGTTCCCCAGCCGGTCCCGCAGCACCCGGAAGCTCGCCAAGCCGGTCAGCGCATCGACGGCGGCCTGCTGCTGCGCCTGCTCCGTCTGCCGGTTCAAGTAGGGCGGGCACGAGCGCAGCGTCGTCCGCCCCTGTACCGCCGCCTCCGCGAACGAGCGGCAGGTATCGTAGCCGCAGGCACCGCAGTCCCACGGCCGGCCGTTGGGCGCCAGCCCGATGGCGGCCAGCACCTCGTCCACCGCTTCTGGCGCCGGGACGTGCCCGTTGCGGCGCACCTCGAACACCGCCCCCACCGCCACCCGCCGCGCCACCTCCGGCTCGACGACCGGCAGCGCGGCGCGCACCGGCTCGGTGGCGTTCACGATCTCGCGGCGCCGGAACAGCTCGTCCTTGGGGCCGAGGAGCGGGTGGTCGAGGCAGCCCTCGCACGGCAGAATGTCCACGAATCCCAGGTCGATCCGCTCCACCACCGCCCGCGCGATCGCCTTCAGCGCCCCGAGACCCCGCACCTTGCGGAAGCGGCGGCTTGCCTGCCGCTCCTCCATGAGCAGCTCGAGCGGCAGCCCGCCCGCGGTGCTCCAATGGCGCCGCCGCTCCTCAGGGATCCGGGTGAAGTAGCCGGGCTGGTCGGCGAGCCGCACCCGCCGCTTGTCCAGCAGCGTCTCCAGCTCCTCGAAGGTGATCGCGGCGTCCACGTCGGGCCCGCCCTCGGTCAGGCACACCCCGGCGTAGGCCACCGGCAGACTCCGGCCGTACATCGCTTTGAGGTAGCGCGCCTCGGCCGCCACCGGCGTCGTCACCGGGGCCAGGTACGGGATCAGCTCCGGGTACTCCTTGCGCACCGTCTCGACGATGACCGGACAGGTGCTGCGGATCATCGTCCCCCACTCCTCGTCCCCCCAGAGCTTCAGGTACTCCTGGGCAACCAGCTCGTCACCCATCACGCCGCGGTGCACCGTGCGGAAGCCCGCGGCGTAGCAGGCATTCACCACCTGCTCGGGGGTGGCGGGGAAGAAGTAGGCCGCCGCTTCGACGCTGAGGATCAAGGCCGCCTTGCCGCCGAGCGCCAGCTCCGTGGCCCGCGCAAGATCGCCGAGTGCCAGGATCGCGTCGTGCGGACAGGCGGGGAGACAGATCCCGCAGCGCGTGCACGACTCGTCCACGATCCAGATCTTGTCCGCCTCGACGGCCACGGCGTCTGCTGGGCACACCCGGACGCAGGCCAGGGAGGCGACGCACAGCTCCGGATCGACTTTAAATTCCACGCAGGTGTCGGCCGAGGCGAAGCGGCCGCGGGAAAAGTCTGCGTAACATGGACGCCACCCCAGGGGGTGTCAAGGCCCGGGCACTTTTCAACATATTGTGGATACTGAAGTTAGGCGAGCGCGTATTCCTTGAGCTTGCGATACAGCGTCCGCTCGCCGATGCCGAGAATTTCGGCCGCCTTGCGGCGGTTGCCGCGGGTCTCCTGCAGCGCCGCCTCGATCGCGGCGCGCTCCACCTCGGCCATCGACATGCCCGGGCGGTACACCACGTGTCCTGCGGAGGTGGCGGGCACGGACGACTCCACGACCCCCCCCCCGAGCGCCGGGGTCGGGCCGCCGCCCACCTCGATCACCTCGACGCGCGGCGCCCGCTCCTCCAGCCGCCGCCGCAGCTCCTCCACCTGCAGCTTCAGCTCGACCAGGCTGCGGAAGATGAACTCCAGCTCCTGGCCGGCCACCTGGCGCGTCGCGCCGACGAGTCGCATCGGCAGCCCGCGGCCACCACCGTGCTCGCGGATGTCGCGGGGGATGTCGCTCGCGCGGATCTCCCCCTCCGGCGCGAGCACCACCATCGACTCCACCAGGTTCCGCAGCTGGCGCACGTTCCCCGGCCAGTCGGCGTCCACCAGAAGCTGCAGGGCCTCGGGCGTAACGCCGTGAAACGCGCGCTCGTGGGCGGCCGCGAACTCCGCGATGAAGCGTCGCACCAGCAGCGGGATGTCACTCTTCCGCTCGCGCAGCGGCGGCAGATAGATGTACAGGACGTTGAGCCGGTAGAACAAATCGTCGCGGAAGCGGCCCAGCGACACCGCTTCCTTGAGCGACTGGTTGGTGGCGGCGACCACGCGCACGTCCACCCGGATCGGCTGGGTGCCGCCGACGCGGAAGAAGCTGCGGTCCTCGAGCACCCGCAGCAGCTTCACCTGGGTGGCGGCCGCCATCTCCCCCACCTCGTCGAGGAAGATGGTGCCGCCGTCGGCCAGCTCGAAACGGCCCAGGCGTCGCTCCGCCGCTCCGGTGAAGGCCCCCTTCTCGTGCCCGAACAGCTCGCTTTCGAGCAGCGTCTCGGGAAGCGCCGCGCAGTTGACCGTGATGAACGCCTTGCCGCGCCGAGGCGAGAGGTCGTGGATCGCCCGCGCGACCAGCTCCTTGCCGGTGCCCGACTCGCCTTCGACCAGCACGGTCGAGCTGACCGGCGCCATCTGCTCGATCTTGACCAGCAGCTCCTGGATAGCCGGCGACTCGCCGATGATGCCGGTGCGTTGCTGCAGCTTGCGGCGCTCGATCAGCCGCCGCACCGTGGCGGCGACCTCGGCGGGGTCGGCCGGCTTGGAGAGGAACGCCGTGAGGCCCAGCTCGCGGGCGAGCCCCTTGGCGTCGGGCTCCGTCGCCTCGACCAGCCCGAGCGTGGAGATGGCGCGGTCGCGGGCGACGGCCACCACCCGTGCCCCAGTCGGTTCGTGCAGTCCGCCGGTGACGATCAGGCAGTCGGGCTCGCGGGTGCGGACGGCGGCCCGCACCTCGTCCAGCGAGGTCGCGAGCTCCGTCGCGAACCCCGCGCCCTCGAGGTGGGCGTTGAGGCGGACGGCCTGCTCGAGGTCCTCGGTGGTGATGACGACGCGATCAGCCATGGAAGCGCTCAGCCATCAGCCGTCAGCCCTCAGTGATGGTCCGTGGGAGCGGCGATCACCACCGTCACGGCGTGCTCCACTAACCCCTCCAGCACGTTCAGCCCGTCGCGCACCCCGCCCGCCGACCCGGGCAGGTTGACGATCAGCGTCCGGCCGCGGACCCCGGCGATGCCGCGCGACAGCCAGGCCCGCGGGAAGCCCGAGGCGGCCGTGGCGCGCAGCGCCTCGGCGATCCCCGGCGCCGTCCGCTCCAGCACCGCCGCCGTCGCCTCGGGGGTCACGTCCCGGGGGCTCAGTCCCGTCCCACCGGTCGTCAGGATCACGTCCACCTCCTCGGAGTCCGCCCAGCGCGCGAGCTTGCCCGCGATCAGGGTCGTCTCGTCGGGGACAATACTGCGCACCACCACCTCGTACCCGCGGCCGGCCGCCCAATCGAGAATCGCGTCGCCCGAGCTATCCTCACGCCTGCCCTGGGCACCCATATCGGAAATGGTCAGGATGCCGATGCGCATCATTCCGTCCGACTGTCCGGGCGTCCGACTGTCCGGCGCCTCATCGCTTCGTTCTATGCGGGACGAACGGGAGCTTCACGACTTCGGCCGGAGCGCGCTTGCCCCGGATGTCGATCTCGATCTTCGTGCCGGGCTTCGCCTGCGTCACCGGCAGGTACGTCGTCCCGATGGCGGCGTTCACCGTCGGCGTCACCGTGCCGCTGCGCACGATGTCCGCCTTGCGGCCGTCCAGGAAGACGTCGTACCCGTGCCGCGCGATCATCCGGGGAGGAGTCTCGGTCACCGTGAAGCCCACGAGCCGCCGCGTGATCCCCTCCAGCTTCTGCCGCTTCAGGGCCGCCAGACCCACGAAGGTGGCGCCCTTGTCGAGCTTCACGATGAAATTGAGGCCCGCCTCGAGCGGGGTGACGGTGTCGTCGATGTCGCTGCCGTAGAGCGGCAGTCCCGCCTCGAGGCGGAGCGTGTCGCGCGCGCCCAATCCGCACGGCTCCGCGCGGCCCGGCCCGGCCAGCGCGTGCCACAGCGTCTCGACATCACCGGCGCGGCAATAGAGCTCGAAGCCGTCCTCCCCGGTGTAGCCCGTGCGGGAGATGAAGCACTGCACCCCGGCCACTTTCCCCTCGGTGAAGTGGTAGTAGGGAATCATCGCCACCCCCACCGCCGTGAGCGAGCCGACGAGCGCTTCGGCCTTGGGCCCCTGCACCGCCAGCAGCGCCACCTCCTCGGAGATGTTACGCAGGCGGACATTGGCTCCGCCCTTCTGGGCCACGATGTGGTCCCAGTCCTTGTCGATGTTGGAGGCGTTCACGACCACCATCAGCTTGTCCTCGAACCGGTAGACCAGGCAGTCGTCCACGAACGTACCCTGTTCGGTGAGCAGCGCCGAGTACTGCGCCTGGCCGGGCCGCAACGCGCCGACGTCGTTGCAGGTGACCTTCTGCACAAAGGCGTTGCGGTCCGGGCCGGTCACCTCGAACTCGCCCATGTGCGAGACGTCGAAGATGCCGGCTCCCTCGCGCACCGCCCGATGCTCGGCGTTGATGCCCGCCGGGTACGCCACCGGCATCTCGTAGCCGCCGAACGGCACCATCTTGGCGCCCAGGGCGACGTGGATCGCGTGCAGGGGCGTGCGCTTCAGCGTCTGGTCAACCATCGGCTCCTCGATGCCAAGGGGGCGAAGGGGGGGGGGCTCAGAGGCACAGGGGCTACCCCATCAGGGTGGCGAGCAGCGCCTTCTGCACGTGCAGCCGGTTCTCAGCCTCGTCCCAGACGCGCGACTGGCGCCCGTCAATCACGTCATCCGTCACTTCTTCACCGCGGTGCGCCGGCAGGCAGTGCAGGAAGATCGCCCCCGGGTCCGCGAGCTTCATCAGATCGGCGTCCACCGTGTAGCCTTTGAAGGCGTTGCGCCGCGCTTCGGCTTCGGCCTCCTGGCCCATCGACGCCCACACGTCCGTGTTCACCACGTGGGCGCCCTCCACCGCCTCCTCGGGCACCTCCGTGACCAGCACCCGAGCCTTCTTGCAGGCGCGCTCGAACTTCTCCCGGCTCGGCTCGAAGCCTTCCGGGCAGGCGAGGCGCAGCTCGAAGCCCAGCACCTCAGCTGCCTCGAGCCAGCTGTTGGCCATGTTGTTGCCGTCGCCCACCCAGGCGATGCGCTTGCCCTCCCAGCCGCCCAGCGCCTCCCGCACGGTGAACAGGTCGGCCAGGACCTGGCAGGGGTGCGAGAGGTCGGTCAGGCCGTTGATGACCGGGATCGTGGCGTGGCGGGCCAGCTCTTCCACTTCGTGGTGGTCGAAGGTGCGGATCATGATCCCGTCCACGTAGCGCGACAGCACGCGCGCCGTATCGGGGATCGGCTCTCCTCGCCCGATCTGGATGTCGCGCGAGGAGAGGAACAGCGCCTGCCCGCCCAGCTGGTAGGCGCCGACCTCGAAGGACACCCGGGTCCGGGTGCTCGACTTGGCGAAGATCATGGCCAGCGTCTTGCCGGACAGCGGCGTTTCCCGGTAGGCCCGCCGCTTCATGCGCACGGCCAGGTCGAAGAGCCGCACGACTTCGTCCCGCGTCAGGTCGGAGATGCTCAGGAAGTCACGTTTCGCCATGGATTCCCAGGGGCAGGTCAAAACGACAGTCCACGCCAGCACATTCTATCCGCCCCATGGCGGCTTGGCAACTTAGAGAATGTATTTCCGGAGGTCTTCGTCGTCGACGATCTTCGACAGCCGCTCGCGCACCTGCGCGGCGTCGAAGACGATCTGCTTGGTGGGGTAGTCGGGGAGCTCGAACAGCACATCCTCGAGCAGCGCGCTCATGACGGTGTGCAGCCGGCGTGCGCCGATGTTCTCCATCCGTTCGTTGACCTTCGCCGCGATGCGCGCGACTTCGCGGATGCCGTCCTCGGTGAACTCCAGGGTCGCGCCCTCGGTCGCGCACAGCGCCGCGTACTGCTTGGTCAGCGCGTTCTCGGGCTCCGTCATGATGCGGACGAAGTCCGCTTCGGTGAGCGTCGTCAGCTCCACGCGAATGGGGAAGCGGCCCTGCAGCTCCGGGATCAGGTCCGAGGGCTTCGAGACGTGAAATGCCCCGGCCGCAATGAAGAGAATGTGGTCGGTACGCACGTAGCCGTAGCGCGTCTGCACGGTCGAGCCCTCGACGATCGGCAGCAGGTCGCGCTGTACGCCCTCGCGCGAGACGTCCGGCCCGGTGGTGTTCCGCTCGCCGGCGATCTTGTCGATCTCGTCGATGAAGATGACACCGTGGTTCTCGACGCGGTCCAGCGCCTCGTTGACCACGTCGTCCATGTCCACCAGCTTCTTCAGCTCTTCGTCGATCAGGATGCGCCGCGCCTCCGCGACCTTGACCGTGCGCCGCTTCTTTTTCTTCGGCAGCATCTCCTGCAGCATCTCGGTGATGTTGACGTCGGTCCCCTCCATCCCCTGCGGTGGCTGCATGTACTCCAGCAGCGGGAAGCTCTGCTGCTGGACCTCCACCTCGACGTCCCGGTCTTCCAGCTTGCCGTCGCGCAGCTGCTGGCGCAGCTTCTCGCGCGTGCGGCGGCGCCGTTCCTGGCTCTCGGCGTCGGCTTCCGGTACTTTGGGCGTCACGTCGCCCTTGGAGGAAACGACGAAGAGGGGGCGCGTCTCCCCCGTCTCGCGACTCCCGTCTCCCGGTCGGGAGGCGGGAGGCGGGAGCGGAGAGGGAGGCGGTGCAGGCACCGGAGGCAAGAGCAGGTCCAGGAGACGGTCTTCCGCCCGCTCCTCCGCCTTCGGGTAGACCTCGTCCTCGCGCTCGGTGCGAACCATGTTGATCGCCACGTCCACGAGCTCGCGGACCATGGACTCCACGTCCCGCCCGACGTAGCCCACCTCGGTGAACTTCGAGGCCTCGACCTTGAGGAACGGCGCGCCCGCGAGCCGCGCGAGCCGTCGCGCGATCTCGGTCTTCCCCACCCCGGTGGGGCCGATCATGATGATGTTGTTCGGGAGGATTTCGTCCCGGATGTCGTCGGGCGTCTGGGCGCGCCGCCAGCGGTTGCGCACCGCGATGGCCACGGCCTTCTTCGCCGGCTCCTGCCCCACGATGTAGCGGTCCAGCTCCGCCACGATCTTGCGCGGCGGTAGCTCCTCGAGCCAAGGGAGCGGCTGCTCTTCCACCGTCGCCGGCGGTACCGGCGGCTGCTCCTCGTCGGAGGTGCGGGTCGGTTCGGCCATCGCTACAGCTCGAGAATGGTGATGTGGGTGTTGGTGTAAACGCAGATCTCGGCCGCGATCTCCAGCGACTTCTGCACGATGTCCCGGGGCGGGAGGCCGGAGTTTCCGACCAGCCCCCGCGCGGCGGCCAGGGCGTAGCTGCCCCCCGAGCCGATCGCCAGGATCCCGTCGTCGGGCTCGATCAGCTCTCCCGAGCCGCTGATCACGAAGCCGTGCTCCTTGTCGGCCACGATAAGCAGCGCCTCGAGCCGCCGCAGCACACGGTCCGAGCGCCAGTCCTTGGCCAGCTCGACCGCCGCGCGCGGCAGGTTGCCCGGATAGCGTTCCAGCTTCTCCTCGAATTTCTCGAACAGCGTGAACGCGTCGGCCGCCGCTCCGGCGAACCCCGCCAGGATCTTGCCGCCCTTCAGGGCCCGCACCTTGGTGGCGTTCGCCTTCAGCACCGTGTCCCCCACCGTGACCTGGCCGTCGCCACCCATGGCGACGCGCCCGTCCCGGCGGACGGCGAGAATGGTGGTGCTGTGGATACGTCCGAATTCAGTCACGGAGTGTCTTTCGTGGCGTCTTGTGGTGTTGACGTCTATGCTCTTGGGTGCGCCCTGTGGTACACCTGCTTGAGGCGCTCCACCGACGTATGAGTATACACCTGCGTAGTGCCGAGCGAGGCATGGCCGAGCAGCTCCTGCACCGCCCGCAGGTCGGCACCCGCGTCCAGGAGGTGCGTGGCGAACGAATGCCGCAACGAGTGCACGTGCAGGTCGTTGCCCCGCGCGAGGGCGCCGAGCAGGCCCTTCATCGCGAGCTGCACGCCCCGGGGCGAGAGGCGCCGTCCCCGCAGGCTCAAGAACACCGCGCGGCGCTCGGCGGATCCGGCCACCCGCGCCAGCTGCGCGTCGCGGTGGCGGAAATAGCTGCGTAGCGCGCGCGCCGCGTGCCCGCCCACAGGCACGATCCGCTCCTTCTTCCCCTTGCCGCGGACTTTCACCTGGTCGGACACGAGGTCCAGGTCGGCCTCATTCAGCCCGGCCAGCTCGGCGAGCCGCATCCCCGTGGCATAGAACAGCTCCAGCATGGCGAGGTCGCGGGCCTCCTTGCAGCCGCCGGCCTCGGCCCGCCGCTCCGCCTCGCCGAACAGCAGGTCGATTTCCGCCCGGTCGAGATGCGTGGGCAAGGTACGCTCGAGCTTCGGCGTGCGCGCCGCCTTGGCAGGGTTCACTTCGATCCCCTGCGTGAGGTTCAGGAAGCGGTAGAACGTGCGTAGCGCCGAGAGCGCCCGGGCGGCCGACCGCCGCGCGAGGCCTCGCTGCTGCAGCGCGCCCAGGAAGCCGCGGATGGCCAGCCGGTCCACGCCCGCCCAGGTCCACGGCCCGCCGTAGAAGCGCTCGCAGAACATGGCGAAGTCGGCGACGTCGCGCGCATACGCCTTCACGGTGTGGGGCGAGTCGTTCCGCTCCTTGGCAAGGAAGGCGACGAACGCCGCGAGCGCGGGGGGGGGGGGGAGGGAAGCACCGGTGGTCACGCCGCGACCGCAATCCCGAGGCGAACCGCGAAGGCCTCAATGTCCGCCAACGCCCGCGCCGCGACCATCTCCTTCTTCTTCCCCTTGTCCTTCACCGGGGGATCGAGCGGCTCGAGCAGCCCGAAGTTGGCGTTCATCGGCTGGAAGTGCGCCGGGTCGGCCTCCTGCAGGTAGCGGTACAGAGCGCCGAGCATCGTCGTGGGCGGCGGCAGTAGCGGCTCCTCCCCGGCTAGCACCCGCCCGAGGTTGATTCCCGCGAGCAGCCCCGTTGCCGCGGACTCCGTGTAGCCCTCCACGCCGGTCAACTGGCCCGCGAACAGCACGGCCGGATCGTCCCGCGCGGAGAGGTGCGGCGTCAGCGCCGCCGGCGCGTTGATGTACGAGTTGCGGTGGACGCTGCCGTAGCGCAGGAACTCCGCGTGCGCGAGGCCCGGAATCGTCCGGAACACCCGCTGCTGCTCGGCCGTCCGCAGCCGCGTTTGGAAGCCGACAAGGTTCCACATCTGGGCCGCGCGGTCCTCCTGCCGGAGCTGCACGGCGGCGAACGGCTCGCGCCCGCTCCGCGGATCCCGCAGTCCCACCGGCTTCAGGGGCCCGAACCGCAGCGTGTCGCGGCCGCGGCGCGCCATCTCCTCGACCGGCAAGCAGCCCTCGAAATAGGGAAGGCGATCGAACTCATGCGACGGCTGGTACTGGTCGCCAGCGATCAGCGCCGCGACGAAGGCGTCGTACTCGCCGGCCGTGAGCGGGGCGTTGAGGTAGTCCTCGCCCCCGCCCTTGCCGTAACGCGAAGCGCGGAACAGCCGGCCCAAGTCGAGCGACTCGGCGGACACGATCGGCGCGATGGCGTCGAAGAACGCCAGCGCCTGAATGCCCAGCCGCCGGGCGATCGCCTGGCTCAGCGCCTCGGAGGTGAGCGGTCCGGTCGCCACGATGCCGGGCGCCGGCAGCTCGGTCACCTCCCCCCGCACCAGGGTGATGTTGGGGTGGCTCAAGATCCGGCGCTGGACATCCTCGGCGAAGGCGACCCTGTCCACGGCGAGCGCCGCCCCGCCCGGGACGCGCGCCGCATCCGCCGCCCGGAGCACGAGGCTCCCCAGGCGGCGCATCTCGGCCTTCAGGAGACCGTGGGCGTTGGTGAGCTCGACCGACTTGAAGGTGTTGCTGCAGACCAGTTCGGCCAGGCAGCCGGTCTGGTGAGCCGCCGTCTGGCGGACCGGGCGCATCTCGAAGAGCGACACGGCCACGCCCTGCTCGGCCAGCGCCCAGGCGGCCTCGCTCCCCGCGAGCCCGCCTCCGACCACCGCCACCGCTCCCACCGTCAGGCCGCGCTCGGCTCCGCCGGGCCGCTCTCGGCGAGCGTGTCCTCGTGACCGCACTTCAGACACTTG
>QHUY01000236.1 GCA_003223415.1 Gemmatimonadota bacterium | reverse complement strand
GCTCACGCGGGCAGTGCCGACGCCGATGATCCCAGAGTGGGAAGAGGTGACGACCAAGATCATGGACCAGACCGAGGCCGCGGTGCGCGGCGGGATCACGGCCGCCCAGGCGCTGGCGGCGCTCGACCGTGACGTGAACCGGCTGCTCGAGCGGCGGCGCTTTCTGCTCGCCCGCCGTGGGGGAAACGGAGGACCGTGAGCGCTCGCCTGGGACGCGCCGAGGCTCGCGCCGGCTGGATGTTCGTCACCCCGGCACTCGTCCTCATCGGGGTGTTCTTCGTCATCCCGGTGATCAGCGTATTCCTCCTCTCGTTCACCGACTTCGACATCTATTCGATCGGCGACGTCGCCAGCACGCGGTTCATCGGCCTGGGCAACTACCGCGCGCTCGTGGCGAACCCGCTCTTCTGGACTGCGCTCCGCAACACCACGTACTACGTCGCCGTGGGCGGTCCGCTTTCGGTGGCGGTGTCGCTCGCGGCCGCCGTACTGATCAACGCCCGGCTCACGCGCTGGAAACCGTTCTTCCGCAGCGCCTACTTCGCCCCGTGGGTGACGACGCTCGTCGCGGTCGCGCTGGTGTGGCGCTACGTCTACCACCCGCAGTACGGCCCACTCAATGCCTTCCTGGGCGTGCTCGGCATCGGCCCTATCGACTGGCTCGGCAGTCCGCGGTGGGCCATGCCCGCGATCATCCTGGTCTCGGTCTGGAAGAACTTCGGCTACAACATGCTGGTCTTCCTCGCGGGGCTGCAGCTCATCCCCGATGACCTGTACGAGGCGGCCGAGCTCGACGGGGCGGGGGCGTGGCACCGCTTCCGCCACGTGACCGTGCCGATGCTCGGGCCCACGTTCCTGTTCGTGGGTGTGGTGACGATGATCGCCGCCGTCCAGATCTTCAGCGAGCCCTATGTCATGACCCAGGGCGGCCCGCTCAAGAGCACGCTCACCTTGGTGCTGTTCATGTACGAGCAGGGGTTCCGCTGGTGGCGCCTCGGGTTCGCCGCCGCGATCGCCGTCGTCCTTTTCCTGCTCACGCTCTTGGGCACGCTGCTGCAGCTGCGGCTGCGGCGGGAGCGCGCGGCGTGAGGGGGGGGGGGGGGGGGCGGCGGCTCGAATCCGTGGCGCTGCACGCGCTGCTCTTCGCGGGCGCGGCGCTGGCGATCAGCCCCCTCCTCTGGATGGTGTCGGCCTCGTTCATGCACGCCGGGGAGGCGAATGCCTCTCCCCCGCCGCTTTTTCCCCACACGCCGACGCTCGAGCACTATCGCGCGCTCTTCACCTCGCAGAGCCTGGGTCGGTATTTCCTGAACAGCGCGGCGATTTCGGTGGGCGGGACCGGGCTCGCCGTGGTGATCACCGGCATGGCGGGCTACGCCTTCGCGAAGCTCCGGTTCCCGAAGCGCGACCCGCTGTTCCGGGTGCTGCTCGCCGGGATGGTGGTCCCGGGCCAGGTGGCGATGCTGCCGATGTTCCTGGAGCTGCGGCAGCTGGGGCTCATCAACACCCTGTTCGGCGCGATGATCCCGGTGCTGGCGCCGATCTACGGCGTGTTCCTGGTGCGCCAGTACGCCCTCTCAATTCCCGATGATCTGCTCAACGCCGCGCGGCTCGACGGCGCAAGCGAGCTCAGGATCTTCCGCGCGATCGTCTTCCCCACGATCGCACCCGTGCTCGTCACGCTGGGCGTGTTCACATTCCTCTCCGCCTGGAACGACTTCATGTGGCCGCTCATCGTGCTGAGCGACGATGCGCGCTACACCCTGCCGGTGGCCCTCGCCAACCTCGCGGGCGAGCACGTGCAGGACGTGGAACTGATGATGGGGGGGGCCGTCGTGACCGTGCTGCCCGTCTTCCTCGCCTTTCTGTTCCTGCAGCGCTACTACATCCAGGGCATCATGGCGGGGAGCACCAAGGGATGATCAATCGTCGGACAGGGCCGCGCCCCGGGTGCGCACGACGTCGGTATAGAAGCGCGCGCTCGCCTTGGGCGTGCGCCGCTGGGTCGTGAAGTCGACGTGCACGATGCCGAAGCGCTTCGAGTAGCCGAGGCTCCACTCGTAGTTGTCGAGGAGGGACCAGGCGAAGTAGCCGCGCAGGTTGACGCCGCGACGGACGGCCTCGAGGGCGGCGCGCAGGTGGCCCCGGTAGTACTCGACCCGCAGCGGGTCGTCCACTCGGCCGTCCGCCTCCGCCGGCGGGTCGGGAA